>PMTB01000190.1 GCA_003167475.1 candidate division FCPU426 bacterium
GCTTCCCGTTATTGTACTTGAGTATGTAAAAATAAATGCCCGGGGCCACCATGTAGCCGTAAGAGTTCTTTCCGTCCCATTTCACATACGCCGATATAGCCTTGAATGACACGAGCTGTTCCCCGTTCAAAGTATATATGCTTATCATCGTATCGCGCGGCAGGTTCGCGAACTTCAATTTGTTGTCGATAGCCGTGGCCGGGTTAAAAGGGTTCGGGTAAACCACTATATCTCCCACCTTGACGGAAGCCGCAAGGCTGAAAGCGTGCGCGAGCGGGTATATGGAATCGCCGTACGAGGCGTCCACCGCGGCAAAATCAACCGTGTCGCCGGAATTAAGCGTGTCTGATGTTTTTACCGTGAAGTAAAAATCAAGCTGTCCTCCGCTATTGAGCGTATTTAATTCGCCGGACGAAAGCGTGCGGATGATCGCGCCCCCAAAGTATGCCCATCCGCTGTTGCCTCCCGGATCCGCCGGATTTTCCGCGAACGTGACATTGGCCGGTATTATTTCCCGCAGGGACAGGTTTGTGGCCGCTGTGCCGGCGTTCGTGAGGGTTATTTTCAGCTCGGCGTATCCGCCGACCGAGGTGGCCGGGTCCACGGGCACAAAAACCGCCTGTATCACGGCAGGCGCGGGAGTGCGCGTGGGGGTGACGGTCCGGGTCGAAGTGACAGTCAATGTCATCGTCATGGTCGGGGTCATGGTCGAAGTGTCCGACGGCGACGGCGTTCCGGTATATGAGAGCGTCATGGTTATTGTCGGGGTGTTTGTGAACGTCCCGGGCGCGGTCGGGGAAGCGGTTTGCGTCAGTGTCGAAGACTGCGTTATCGTCCGCGTGTATGTGGACGTATAGCTGGAAGTGTAAGTCATTGTCAGTGTCGGCGTATTGGTAAATGTCGGGGTGGCTGTCTTTGTCGCCGTAAATGTCGCGGAGTCCATCGCGCCCACTACAACCGTCGCGTCATTGGACAGCACAGGCGGAGCCGGTTCATCCGAATCCACGGATGCCTTGTTGGTGACCACGGTATTATTAGCGCACATATCCGCGGTCACCCAGAAAGAAACAGTGTTCACGGTATTGCCTTCAACCCCGGGGAAATTCCACGTGACCACGCCCCCGCCCGAAACGCAGCCCTGGTCGCAGTTGACAAATGTCACGCATGCCGGAAGGGTATCCCATACGCGTATATTTGTCGCCGGCACAGGCGTGAATATTTTTAAATTGTCCGCTTCCACGGTCCCCTGGTTGGCCTGGTACCCGGCTGTGCCCGGGGCAAGCAAAGGCGACGCGTCAACCACATCCACATCCCAGTAAGGCGGCTCGGGATCTCCCCTTTTCCAGCATCTCATTTTTATTTCAGCGCCCGCCACCTGGACTTTGAGGCTGTACCACGTGTCATTAACCACATACCCGGCTGGATAATTTTTATTGCCGCCCGGAGGGTTTGATCCCGAGCCCGCGACGGACTTCTGCAGGGTTATGGAATTACTGTCTGACTGCATAACCACCTGGTACCAGTTGTTGGGATCGATCACGTTGAACTTGAATACGGCGTCCTGCGCGAAATTTGCGTTCGGTATAAGGAGGTCGGTTATATACATGGCGTCATGCAGCAGCGGCCCCGGCTTGGCTATGCTGGGCCAGTTGACGCTTTGCGCGTTCTGGCTCTGTTCCAGGTATCCGCCTGTCACCTGCCAATTGGCCGCAGGCGCGCCGCTCCCCCACTGGGTCCATCCCGCTATGTCCGAAGGCGAATCGAAATTCACATACTCGCTCATGGCGTAACCCTCATTAGTATAAGTAATGCTGTATGTTATGGTCTGCCCGACCGTGACAGCGGAAGGATTGGCGAATTTTGATATTTTCAGCGCTGCTCCCACAGTCACAGGCGCGTCATTGGATAGGCCGGAAGCGCCGGAACTTGCGGCGGAGGCAGTATTATGTATGATAGTACCCGCGGCAGTGCCGCCATTAACCTGGACAAGGAATGATACGGTCCCCTTTACGGGCGACGAAACATTCCCCAGGTTCCACGAAACCGTACCGGCGCTGTAAGTGCCGCCGTCATAGGCTTCTATGAAAGACATATCCGACGGTACGCCGTCCGAGATTACAACGCCGTTGGTATTGGCGCAGTCATAATAGACAGTGTAAAGGACAGCTCCTCCCGGCGCGGCGGAAGAGCCTTCCGCGACTTTGGTCAGGTTAATATACGGCGGAGGCAGGGGCACGGTGAAGGACACGCAATTTTGCGCGTCAACGCTTAAGCCCGGATTTATATAGCAGTTATAATCCTTCATGCCCACGGCGATATAATATGTAAATCCCGGGGTCAGCGTGGAAGGAATTGTCACAACCTTTGAAGCCGTATTTGTTCCTGCCGGCACATTGGATCCAAGCGTGCAGCCGCCGCTCACCTGGGTCCCGCCGGAAGCGCAGCCATTGCCGACCAAAACCATCTGGTTTGGCGTGGCGTTCTGCAGGGCGCACTGGGTGGAAACCACGACAAGCGCGGCAGGCTGATTGAAAGCGCTGTCAACGACGTAGTTCCATGACACAGTGACGGTATCGCCGGGCGAAGGGTTGGGAGGGGCGATAGCAACATTTGATATGGAAGTTATATTGGCGGAAAAAACATGTGTAGACATTAAAGTCATGAACAAAACCGCGGTCAGGGCCTGTAATAAAAACCTATTGAACCGGTTAGTTTTCAAAACAAAACTCCCTTTTTAGATGATCGGCGTATTAATAACAGTATATACTTATTTAGTTATTTTGTCAATTATGCTTAATCGGTTAATCATAACAGGCTTATTGATGGCGACATTATAAAGCAGGTTTTTCATGTGAAACCTTTCTTACCCAGATAGAAGGGCCCTGCCAAAAGATGTGCTGTCATTGCGAGGAGCGAGTTCTTCAGCGACGAAGCGTCATGCCTTATCAAGTCCCGAGCTTTAGCGAGCGGACAATCTCTGTACTTTTGCAGCGTATTAGGTTCTAAAGCTTATCGGTAGAACTGAGATTTCCATGTTCCATGGACTGTAGGCTTCGTCGCCGTAAAACAAAAACGGCTCCTCGCAATGACAGCCTGCTGTCCTTGATTATTTTAAAGACATTGGAATCCGCAACCGCAAACCGATTGACAATATCCCGCCCTTGCTATAAAATAATTTTATACTAATTTACAGGGAGAAAACCAATGGCAATGGTAAAGATAGGCGCTGTCATGTCCAAGGACGTTTTGACCGCGCACAAGGAAGATACTGTAATGTCCATGCTGGAACGCCTGCAGAAACACAGGATAGGCGCTATCGTCGTTATAAACAAGGACAATGTGGCCATAGGCATTATCACGGAGCGCGACATCATACAGGCGCTGGTTATATATAAGGAAGAGACTTTCAAAAAACAGGCGCAGGACATCATGAGCGCGCCCGTTCTTACACTGGATCCCGAGCAGGATATAGATTCCGCGGCCATACTTATGACATTGAACGGCATACGCAGGATACCCATCACAAGAGAAAACAAGTTAGTTGGCCTTATCACCTACCGCGACCTGACCAATGCCCTGCGCAAAAGTTACTATGTGCTCGAGGAAAAAGCCGAACTACTGCAGGATATGGCGAACAAGGACCCACTTACAGGGCTCTTTAACAAACGCTTTATCAACGACGAACTCAAGCGCCAGTTTGACGCGGCAAAGGAAACCGGCGCGTCAATGGCTGTCATCATGATAGACATAGACCACTTCAAAAAAGTCAACGACACATACGGCCACCCGTGCGGGGACCATGTGCTCAAAACCCTCTCGCAGATATTGCTGGCTAAATCCAGGGATATCAACGTGGTGGGAAGGTACGGCGGCGAGGAGTTCATAATCATAGGCCCGATATCGGACCATAAGTCGTCCCTGTATTTCGCGGAACGCATACGCATGGTGGTTGAGTCCACGCCGTTCTTCTGCGAGACAAAAGAGTTTAAGATCACGATAAGCGCCGGCGTATGCGTATGGAACTCAAAAATGAAGGACGCAAAAACCATGATAAAACTGGCGGATGACGCGTTATACGCGGCGAAAAAAGCGGGAAGGAACTGCGTGAAGACCGCGGATATGGTGGAGGTTTAAGTTCCAGGTTATGCCGCCCGGCTGTCATTGCGAGGAGCCATGTACCATTCGCAGTGCTCAGGTACATGGCAGGCTCTACTCTTGTGAAGCAAGCCATGAACCCGAGCGCGCGAGTGGTTCATGGCAATCTGATCTAAATCAAAGCCTGCGGAGCAACGTTGAACGGAATTAACATCGAAAGCTTATCTAGGAACAGAGATTGCTTCGTCGACATAGAACTAAATCGTCTCCTCGCAATGACGGCACTGCAATAAAATCCAAAAAAACATACCTTTACTTACCTTCCACTTCCTCAAACAAAAACATCATAAACCCCGCGCACAGCGGGTATGCCACAAAGATCCCTATGACCAGCTGGGCGCCTACCGCCATGATCAGCCACAACCCGATAATTAACATTATATGCGTCATAAGATTATTTTTATTTACGGCAGCCGAGCTCAATTTAAACGAATCCATAATTCCCGTCCCTTTGTATGCCATATAATACCCCGAATACATCCACAGCGCCGCTATCATTATCCCGGGTACTATCAGTACCATGCCTATGCCGGCGGATACCGCCAAAATAAACCCCAGCACTGCCAGCATTATGGCCTTATCCAGGTGGACAAAGAGCGCGTCATACGTTGGTTTTTTTCCGTCCCTGGCCATCCTGAACATCTCTCCCATGCCCAGCCACAGGCACGGGGCCAGTATGCCTAGCGTCGCCCCGGAAAGTATGACACTGATGAGCGCCCCAAAAATAAAAACCCACGGGTACTTAAAGAACATCACTATTGTTTTGGCGGCGTTTTCCTGTATTTTCATCTTATACCCCTAAACCCGCTGATGAATACTTTTTCTTTATATATCTTATGTCTTCCCCTACCTGCTTCATAAGCGCCTCTTTGGTGGCGAACTTTATCTCGTCGCGCAGGCGCTCCAAAAATATCACCCTGATCTCCCTGCCGTATATATTTTCATTAAAATCAAATATGTAAACTTCCAGGAGCTGTTTTTTCTCTTTTTTCAGCGTGGGAGCGAAGCCTATGTTTGCGGCGCCCGTATAGGTTTTCCCGTTGTATTCCACCTTCACGGCCCAGACGCCGCTTGCGGGTATATCCTCGTAGTCCAGCTTCAGATTGGCCGTGGGGTAATCAAAACCGATATGCTGCCCGCGCAAAACTTTCCCGGTTATGGAATACTGCCTCCCCAGCATTTTTTCCGCGTTCTTTATGTCCCCTGATTTCAGGAACTCCCTGATGCGCGTCGAACTTACCCTTTTTCCGCCCACTTTTATCTCTGGGACCACGTTGACCTTAAAGCCGTATTTCCTGCCGGCTTGCCTTAGCGTTTTTACGCCGCCCTTGCCGCCTTTGCCGAAAACAAAATCTTTGCCCTCGCTCACGCAGCCGGTGTTGAGTTTTTTCACAAGTATATCCCTGACAAATTCTTCCGCTGTTTTATTGTGGATCTTTTTGAAATCCAGCAGCACGCATATGTCGATGCCGTGGCTTTTGAGCCTTTTCAGCTTGGCTTTGGTGGATTTGATGAGTTTTATATCGGAATTTTTGTCGAGGTGCTTGCTGGGATGGCCCGTAAAAGTTATCACAACGCTTTGGCCCTTTATCGTTTCGGCGCAGGCTATGGTGTTTTCCAGGAGCCGCCTGTGGCCCACGTGCACTCCGTCAAAGACGCCTATGGTGACGGCTGATTTTTTTTCCATCCTCGGCATGGAGCTGAGGGAAGTGTAGACTTTCATTTTACCCTTTTCAGCCTGTAATATTTCCTGACCTGTGCAAGGACCGCCTTAATAGCTTTGGCCATGGGCAGGTGTATTACCGCGCCGGCCGCGTGCTTGTGCCCGCCGCCTTTGAACCCGCGCGCTATGATATTGACGTCAGCCGTGCCTTTGGAGCGGAAAGATACCTTGACCGAAGACGGCCCGGTTTCCTTAAAAAGCATGGCGGTCTCGACGGTTTTGATCGCCCTGATGGAGTTTATGAAGTTGTCCGTCTCGCTCTCTATGGCGCCCGTGTCGCTGAACATTTTTTTCGTGAGGTACGAGTAGCCCATCCTGCCCTCCACTTTGAGCTTTGAGAGCATCTGGTACATGAGTTTGGTTGCCTGCTCGGTCGAGGAGTATACCTGCGATGATATGTGTTCGGGGTCCGCTCCTGCCCTTAAAAGTTCGGAGGCTATTATGTGTGTCTCCGGTGAAGTGTTCGAATACCTGAACGAACCGGTATCAGTCACTATGGCCGTATAAATACATGTGGCCGCGTCCTTGTCTATCTCCCAGCAAAGCCCCTTCATTATCCTGTATAACTGCTCGCCGACCGCAGCTGCCTTAGGGTCCACGATATTTAAGTCCCCGTACATGGTGTTGCCTAGGTGGTGGTCCAGGTTCACGGTGACTTTTGACTGCTGCGTATAGTCGATTATCCCGCCGTTTCTCTCAAGTTCGGGGCATTCAAGCACTATGGCGAGATCGTATTTACCCGTTATTTTTTTTGTGTTCTTAACCTGCGCGCTGTTAGGCAGGAATTTATAAATCATAGGAAGCGGATCGCGGTTTATGAAATCGACTTTCTTGCCCATCTTCGTCAGCTTGCCCAGGAGCGCCAGCCCCGAGCCTATGCCGTCGCCGTCCGGGTTAATGTGGGTGGAAAGGAGTATCTTTTTTGCCTGCTTGATAAAACCCTGCAGTTTTTCCAACGCGGCTTTGTCTTCATTCATCTTTTTTTGTATCCTCGATTTCCTTCAGGAGTCTGTCTATCCTGGCCCGTTCGTCCAGGGCATTATCAAGCACAAACTGTATCTTTGGGGTGAACTGCATGCTGATATTGTCTCCGACCGACTTGCGGACAAAACCGGTGGCGGCGTGGAGCGCTTCCATGCTCCTCTGCTTGGCTTCGTCGTCGCCCATGATGGAGACATACACATGCGCGGTCTTATAGTCCGAGGTCAGGCTGACGCCCGTCACGGTGGCGAAAGCGAGCCGCGGGTCCTTTATTTCCTGGAGGACCAGCATGGCTATTTCCCTTTTCATGACGGACTCAACCCTCGCTTTTCTTATCTTGTTCATTAAAGTTTTCTCACCTTTTGGACGTCCTCGAAGAACACTATCGTATCGCCTTCGCGCGGTTCCTTGTAATCGTTGATCACGACGCCGCACTCGTAGCCTTCCTTGACCTCTTTGACATTGTCCTTGAAGCGCTTGAGCGAAGTGACGGTCGAGGTGAGTATCTCGTGGCCGCCCCTGATGACAACGCAGGGCGAATCATGGTAGCCTTTTCCGCTGCGCATATAACTTCCCGCTATCGTCATGTTCTCGCTTTCGACCTTGAATGTCTGCCTTACCTCGGCCTCGCCTATTTTCACCTTCTCGTACTCGGGCTCGAGCAATCCGGCCATGGCCGCTTTTATCGCGTCCACAACCTCGTATATGATGTGGTATATCTTTATCTCAACGCCTTCCTTGGCCGCGAGTTCCTTTGCCGCGGGCAGGGTGGATACAAAGAACCCTATGATGACCGCGTTTGAGGCGTCAGCCAGGAGCACGTCGTTCTCGGTGATGTCGCCGACGTCGCGGTGGATGACCTGGGCGCTTATGTTGGCTTCGGTTGATATCCTGGATATGGAATCCACTATGGCCTCTATGGAGCCTATTCCGTCGCCCTTGATGATAAGGTTGAATTTCTTCTCGGCTCCGGAAACTATCTTCTTATGCAGGTCCTCGAGCGTCATTTTCTTTTTCTTTTTGTCCTCGGCGAAACGCCTGACTTCGCTTGAGCGTTTCATGGCTATCTGCTTTACTTCCTTTTCGCTCTCAAATACCTTGAACTTATCCCCGGCGTTCGGGACGCTTTCAAACCCGACTATTTCGACGGGCATTACGGCTTTTGCTTCCTTGATCCTGCCGCCTTTGTCGTCGAAAAGGGCCCTTACTTTCCCGTATGTGAAATTGGTCAGGAACGAGTCCCCGACCTTTAAAGTGCCTTTTTGCAGAAGTATGGTGCCGACCGGTCCGCGTCCCTTGTCAAGCTTCCCTTCTATAACAACCCCGAACGGCTGCGCAGTGGGGTTTGTCTTTAATTCAAGCAGCTCCGCTTCCAGGAGGATGGCCTCAAGAAGGTCCGGTATCCCGGTCCTCTTTTTTGCCGATATGGGTATTATCTGCGTCTTGCCGCCCCATGCTTCGGAAACCAAGTTGTATTTTGTAAGTTCCTGTTTTATCTTTTCTGGGTTCGCGCCTTCCTTGTCCATCTTGTTGATGGCGACTATTATAGGGGCTCCCGCGGCTTTCGCGTGGTCTATGGCTTCGGCGGTCTGCGGCATTATGCCGTCGTCAGCCGCCACTATGAGCACGACTATATCCGTTGATTTCGCTCCGCGCGCCCTCATGGCCGTAAAAGCCTCGTGCCCGGGCGTGTCGAGAAAAACTATTTCCCCGTGTGTTGTCGCGACTTTGTAAGCTCCGATCTTCTGCGTGATGCCGCCTTTTTCCCCGGCCGCCACATTGGTTTCCCTGATGGCGTCCAGCAGAGATGTTTTTCCATGGTCGACATGGCCCATTATGGTGACTATGGGGGCCCTGGGTTTTAAGTCTTCCGGCTTATCCGCCTCATCGGCGAATATGTCCTCGCCGTAAACGTCTTTAAATAAGACCGACTTTCCAAATTCCTCGACAACCACGTGTATCTCTTCCTCGCTTAAGGTCTGGTTCATTGTGGCCATCATTCCCAGAGAAAATAATTTTTTGATAAGTTCTATCGGTTTTATCTCGAGTTTTACGGCCAGTTCGGATACGGTGGAGCTTCTTCCCACCTCTATGATTTCCCTTGGCGCTTCCGGGACCTTTTCTTCGGGTTTCACTTCTGGAACAGCCACGGGCGCCGGGGCAGCTGCCGGTTTTACGACGCCTGCCTGGTGGGTGACAACGTTTGCCTGCGGCCTAAGCGACGGCGCGGGTTTCGGCTCTTCTTTTTTTATTTCAGGTTTTACTTCGGGCTTTGGGGCCGGCGCGGGCGCTTTCACTGCCGGTGCGGGCGCGACAGCCGCTTTCACTGCCGGAACCGGTACGGGCGTGACAATAGCTTTCTCTGCCGGTGCAGACGCCGCTTTTACTTCCGCTACAGGCTTTGCCTCATGCGCGGCAGACTTTACAGCTGCCGCCGGTTTGACAAGTTCCTTTTCGGCTTTGGCCAGATCCTCGTCGGTTATGGCGCTCATATGGTTTTTCACTTCCACACCGTGCTTGGCCAGCGCCGCTATCAGGTCCTTTGACTCTACGTTAAGTTTTTTTGCAGCCTCGTGTACTCTCATTAAACGTGTTCCTCTCCGTGCCTGATAAATTCATCGGCCCTTGCTTTTAGCTCTTTTATTTTTTGTTCGTCCAGGCCCAGCAGTTCGCAGAGCCTCAAATCGTCAGCAACCACAAAGTCCTTTAAGTTCTTGATGCCGTCGGCTTTTATCCTTTTCAGGTCCTTGACCTCTATTTCGTTATTAAGCTTGAAAAGGTCAAACTCCACCTGCTCGTCAAAATTCTTCCTCATGGAATCCAGCTTCTCGGGGGTGAATTCCGAAAACCTCAGGACGGAAACTTTCCACTTGGTGATCTTGGCGACCAGCCTCATATTTATGCCGTTCTTGCCGATGACCTGCGAAAACTGCTCGTCGGGCACGGCGATTATGGCGTACTTGTTAGGCTCATCTATGTATATATCCTTTATATCTATAGGCGCCACGGCGCTTTCAAGGTACTTTTCAATATTGTCGCTGTAAAGCACCACGTCTATCTTCTCGCCGTGCAGTTCGCGGATTATGGTCTGTATCCTGCTTCCCTTAACGCCTATGCAGGCGCCCACCGGATCCACGTGCGGGTCGTTTGACGCGACCACTACCTTGGTCTTTATGCCCGGTTCGCGCGCCACGTATTTTATTTCCACGACGCCCTGGTCCACTTCCGTGACTTCCATGGCGAATATCTTTTTTATGAAGTTCGGGTGGGTGCGGGAAAGTTCCAGCCTCGCGCCTTCCTTGCCCCTGTTGGCCTTCAAGACATATGCCTTTATCCTGTCGCCTATCTTGTACTCCTCGTTGAATACCTGTTCCTTGTCGCGGAGCAGCCCCTCGACCATGCCCATATCTATGATGTAATTCCCGTTCTCCACGGCATGTACGGTGCCCGTGATGATGTCGCCCTCTTTTTCCTTGTACTCCTGGAATATCTGTTCCTTCTCCACTTCCCTTATCTTCTGGGTTATGACCTGCTTGGTGGTCTGTGCGGCTATCCTGCCGAATTCCTTCGGGAAGAAAACCACTTCTATGATCTCTCCGAGTTTGACCTCGGGGTTTATCTTCTGCGCGTCGGCGACGTTTATCTCGACGTATTCATTCTCCACGTTCTCGACAACGGTCTTTTTCCAGTGAAAATGCATTTCACCGCCGTCAAGGTCGACCCTGATCTCTGGCTTGCCGCCGTATACCTTTCTGGCCGCGGACGTGATGCCGCGCTCAAAGGCCTTTAAAAGTTCGCCTTCAGGTATGTTTTTCTGTCTTTCCACCTGTTGGAAGATCTGTAAGATTTCATTGCTCATTTTGTACACCCTCTTCAGCTTTTTTTCCCATATTGCCGTCCACATCTATGTTAGCCTTTTTGACCGACCCAAAGGCAATTTCTGTCACAACCCCGTTTTCCTCTATGAGGACATTTTCATC
The DNA here is from genome assembly GCA_003167475.1 of candidate division FCPU426 bacterium. Classification (GTDB taxonomy): domain Bacteria; phylum Oederibacteriota; class PGYV01; order PGYV01; family Palsa-1178; genus PALSA-1178. Next base: position 10,840 of record PMTB01000190.1, read on the forward strand.
CTTCATTCCGCGCAGGACCCCCAGGAAATTGTGGGTATTGTTTATCTTTTCCCTGGTCACCACGCGTATCACCTTCCCCGCAAAGCGGATAAAATCCTCTTTTTTCTTAAGCGGCCTGTCTATGCCGGGCGAAGAAACCTCGAGTATGTATTTTTCCTGTATAATGTCGGACATATCGAGCAGTTCCTCTATTTTGCGCGAAAAATCAGCTATCTCATCGAGCCCGATATTTCCCCCGGGCCTGCCTATGCGGATACGAAGGTAATTCAGTCCGGCTATCTCAATGTCGACAAGTTCCAGGTGCATGTCCTCTATAAAAGGCCTGATAACAGCCTCTATCCTTTCCAAAGCCGGTCGTAAATCCGCCATAAATCCCTCTTTGAGCCATAAAAAATCAAAAAGCGAGACGAAAATCTGCCCCGCTTTACCTTTTATCATGCTCTCGTAAGTGTCTCTTGGGTGCTTTATTTAACAGGCAAATCATATCATAATGGAGGGCATTAATCAAGGGTATTTTAGGGGAAGTAAAAGGGTAAAGTTTTAAAATGCGAAACAAAAATTGCAAAATCAGAGGAAGTTCCAGTAAAATATAGGCTTTCGTAGAGAGGGGGCTTGCTCCCTCTATCAGCGGGCCCAACGGTTTAAAACGTCCCTATCAAGTTCAAAAGATACAAAAGCCTACGGCGAGAGGGAGCAAGCCCCCTCTCTACAGTTTTATTTTTTTTAATTCCACCTTTTTAAATCCAACCTTCAAACCGTCCTGAAAACCTTTTCAAACTCCTCATACGCCCTGCCCGAATACAGCACAAAAACCACCCTCTTTATGTATTGCGGGACGGCTTCGTCGAATTTTTTTATCATGGCAAACATCAGCTGGGCGCTGGCTGGTATGGGAAACGCGCCTACACCTGTCCCAAGCGCCGGGAACGCTATTGAGCCCATCTTGAGTTTTTCGGCGAGGGCCAAAGTGTTCCATGTGGCCAGCCCTATGTTCTTCGCGTCGGTCCTCAGGTCCTGCCCCATAACAGCGGCATGGATTATATAACGGGCCTTTAAATTTCCGGCTGTTGTTTCCACGGCCCAGCCTACNNATCTCATGCCCGCCGGCCAGCTTTAAAGCGCCGGCGACGCCGGCGCCCATCCAAAGGGAGTTATTGGCTGCGTTCACAAGGATATCCGCAGAAGCCTTGGTTATATCACCGTGGACGATCTCTATGACTATGTTTTTAAGTTTTTTTGAAACCATGGGTTCTCCTTTGAGGCAATTTAAAATTAAAAATTCAAAATTGAGAATTATTGTAGCGCTTTGCGCACTATTATAATATTGCAAGGGCGACAGCCCGCCGCAATAGACCATAATTTTTAATTCTTAATTTTGAATTTTTAATTGCCCTTGTGTCCTTCGTTCCACCGCCGCTGCTCCGCCTGCGCCTCTCTAACCATTTTACCACTTTGATATATCGCGTAAATATTATTATGGGCCGTTTCATCCCCGGGGTACATGGATATTATCTGCGTATATACCTTTATGGCTTCGGCCTTTTGGCCCGACATGTAGAGCATTTTTCCCTTGTTGTTCAGGGCGTCCCTGTCATAGGGGTAAGTCATAAGGAACTTATCCAAAACCCCCAGAGCCTCGGGGATTTTTCCGTTTTCGGCCAGGGTTATGGAGTACTGCATATAGCCGTTCTTCGAGCAGGGTGACTGCTCTATGAATTTTTTCCCGTATTGCGCGGCCTCTTCAGTCTTACCCATGCCGTTCAGCGGTTCCGCAAAATAATAATACATCTTCGGATCGTAGTATGTCATCTCGGCCCTTTGCAGGTTGTATAAAACATTTGTGGCGTTCTTTGAGGGCATCAGGTTTATCCCTGTGTTTAAGTACATGCTGCCGCTGAGCAGCCTGATAAAAACCGCGGCCATAATTATAAATACGGCTGCGGATGCCGCGGTTTTAGGCAGGGAAACTTCATGGTCGCGCCCGTTATTCAGGGCCAATCCGGCTATGGCAAAAAAGTAAAGTTTTGTATCAAGGATAAAAAAAGGAAAATTAAACGCGGCCTGCACACACATGGCAGTGACGGACACGGCGGCGATCAGCGCGAGGGTTTCCTTTTTCCTTATCAGTGCATAAAAAGCCGCAATAATGAAGGTTATAAAAGCCGCAAAAACAACAAGCCCGCTCTCGGCTGCCATTTCAATAAAATCATTATGAAGATGCTCTGTCTCAAGGTATGGGGCGGCCTTTGCGTAAAGGCAATAAACATTTTTTATGCTCCCTGCCCCGGTCCCGAGCAAAGGATGCGCCATCGCCATGTTCATGCCGGTCCTCCACATTCCAAACCTGCCGTACAGGTCCGGATTTGACGAGCCTGCCGCCGCTATGAACCTGGACACGAGTCCGAGGCCCCTTCCGGTGAATTTCATGATGAGTATTGCCGCGATAAGCCCCGCGAAAAGATAAAGGTAATTATTCCTGAAATGTTGCGGGAATAAAAACAGCATCAGCACGAAAGCCGCGGCAAGCGCCGCGATTGAGCTCCTGGTCTGGCTTAGGAACAAAGTGACGGAAAGAAATGCCATAAAAAGTATCGATGTTTTATCCGCGCCCATTTCCCTGCCCAAATATAGGCCAAGAGGTATGGTTATAACAAGGAACCCCCCGAGAAAATCAGGGTTGCCAAGCGAGGAAAACGCCCTGCCTGAAAAGTCCGTTATCCAACCCGTAAGGTCGATATTGAAAGCCTGCAAAAAAGCGTAAATGGCCACAATGCAGGAAGATGCGATCATAAGCAAAACTGCGCGCTTTATTTCATCCGCCTTTAGAAAATGCCTTGAATAAAAAAATACGGCAAAAACCCCGGCCCACTCGGCCAGCCGCAGCAAAGCCGGAGTTTTATAGGGGGCAAATATGACGCCCAGTCCAAAAAACGCAAGGAAAGCAAAAGCGAAATAATCGATCAGGCTCAATTTCAGCCGCCTTATGTTCCACAGCACGGGTACAAAAAACTGTATTGCCCCGGCCAAAAGCGCGAACTTTGGCAGGTAGTAGGCGTCCTCGCATTTCTGTATGAATACAAGGGGGAGGAAGAAAACAAGCATGTAGAAATATAATGTGAAATACTTGTTGAAGAAATTTGGTTTTATATTCATGGGTTTATAATACCATAATCATGGAAGGAAGACAATTGCCGCGTTAATGTTGTGGTCGCGTAGGGGCGGACCTGTGTGTCCG
>PMTB01000052.1 GCA_003167475.1 candidate division FCPU426 bacterium
GAGGAAAAATTCGGGAAGAGTCCGGAAGGCTGGCAGGAAAAATGAATTTTCTTTTCACCCCCCAGGTTTTTCTGGCGGCCCTGTGCGGCGCGGCTTTTGACCTGGACACCTATTTTATCGGAATGACACTGGTGTCGCAGCCCATCATAGCGGGAGGCATCGCCGGTTTGATATTCAATAACCTGCAGACCGGTATTTTGCTGGGGAGCCTTGTGCAGCTTATATGGATATCCCCGCCGGTCGGAGCCTATGTGCCGCCTTCATCGCCGGCAATCGCATTTACAGCCACGGTCATGGCTCTTATGCTGCCTTTATACGAGGTTAAAAACAATCATCAGGCGCTTTTGATGTATTCCATAGCCATAGGCGCCGCAACCGGGTATTTTGTCGGGCAGGCCGATATATGGAACCGGAAGTTAAACACAAAAATAGTCCATTTTTTTGAGCCGGGGATATTGGCCGGCCGCAGGTCCAGCATCCTGGCGGCCCAGTTTTTTTCCATCCTGGCGAAGTTTATGCGCGATTTTGGCGGATACATCATCTTTTTCGCCATCGGGGTCGACCTGGCCGCAAAAATATATAATTCCCTCCCTAACGAAATCCTGGAGGGGCTGGCGCGGGCGTTATGGCTGATGCCGGCCATCGGTCTAGCGGTCATATACGAATCATTCAGGAGCAGGCTCGGATCGATCCTTCACATAGTTACTTTTATCACCTGTTATATTTTGCTTGTGGTGAATAAAAGCGTGAACCCGTGGTTTTTGATGCTCGCGGTGGTTACCGCGTGCACGGCGGTGGTGCATAATTTTGTATGGAATAAAAAGGGAGTTTAGATGGCTGATCACAAAAGGATAGGGACATTGTCGCTCATCTGGAGCGGGTTCAAACTGAATTTTCTGCAGTCGGCCTGGAACTTTGAAAGGCTGCAGAATGCCGGTTTTCTGTTCTCCATAAATAATATGCTGAGTAAGATTTATGCCGGGAACGAAGCGGGGCGGCTTGCGGCGATAAAGCGCCATATGACGTTCTTTAATACGCATATATTTTTTTCTTCCGCCGCGCTTGGGGTCATGACACGCCTGGAAGAGGACCTGCCGGAAACCGACTTAAAGCACAAGGAAACCGAGATTGACAACACGAAAATGGGGATAATGGGGCCGCTGGCAGCCATAGGAGACGCGCTTTTTTGGTCCGGAATCAGGCCGCTCGCGCTTCTTTTCGGGGCAGGCATAGTCTGGATGACCGGTTTTTCGGCGGACGGCTGGGTACAGGCGTCGGTTGTTTCGCTGGTCATATACAATTTTCCAAGGGTAATGATCAAGTATTACCTTCTCTTAAAGTCTTATTATAAGTACAAAGAACTCTTTGTCCTGATACAAAAAGTCAAGTTCCAGGACATCATGAAGAGCTTGAAGGCGGCAGGAATGGGTATACTCGGCATATTCACGGCAGTGTACCTGACCAGGCCGGAAATGCGCGTGACGCTCAAAGGCGGCCCGCTTGATATGGTAATTGTTGTCGCGGCTTTTTTTGCCGTAACCTGGGCATTGAGGACCAAAAAGTCGGTCTCCAATATATTCCTCGGGGTTATCGTAGTTTCAATACTCATATCATACATAACATAAACGGGAGAAAAATGATGCAGTTCAAAAAAAAGGTCACGATCATGAACAACGCGGGCTTTCACCTGAGGGCCGTCGCTGTATTTGTAAAAGAATCGGAAAAGTTCAAATCCGACATCAAGGTCAGGAATGAGGAGATAGAAGCCGACGGGAAAAGCATCATGGGGCTTACTACGCTTGGCGCCGGCAAAGGCGTTGAGATAGAGCTCAAAGCCGACGGGCCGGACGCGAAGGAAGCGATCATGAGGCTGGCAAAGGTAATAGCGGATAAATTCGGGGAGGCGGAATAAAATGTATAAGGGCATACCGGCTTCGCCGGGCATAGTCATAGGGCCTGCGCATGTGATATCAAATAAAGCGCTGGCCATCAGCAGGGAAACCATACCCGCCTCGAAGGTTGAGGCTGAGATCGCGCGGTTAAAAGCCGCCGTGGACAGGACAAAGATAGAGACGATAGCTACAAAGGAAAAGATCGAGCATGAAGTAGGCAAGACAGAGGCGGAAATATTTTCGGCTTACATACTCCTGCTTCAGGACCCCATGTTCACGGGGAAAGCGGAGGAAATAATCAGGACGCAGCTGATCAACTGCGAATACGCGCTGCACATGGTTTTGCAGAACTACGCCGAATTCACAAACCGGATATCGGATTCCTATCTTAAGGAACGAAGCCGCGACATCGGTTCGCTCGCGGACAAGATAATACGCAATTTGGAGTCCGCCGGAAGGAAAGAGGTAAAACTCCCCGCCGACAAGTACATAATAATAGCCAATGACCTCTCTCCCGCGGATACCGCTGATATGGACAAGAACAGCGTCATGGGTTTTGTCACCGAGGTAGGCGGGGCAACTTCCCATACCGCGATAGTGGCGCGTTCCATGGAAATACCGGCGGTTGTCGGGGTCAGGGACATCACAAGCCAGGCAAAGACAGGGGACCTGGTCATTATTGACGGTGAAAAAGGCATAGTCGTGGTCAACCCCAATCCCAAGATCCTCGGCAGTTATAAGGAAGAACGGAAAAAATTCATCCTTAAGATGAGGATGCTCAAGCGTTTTAAGAAACTCGAGGCAATTACCGTGGACAAGCATAAAGTCGAGCTTTCCGCCAACATAGAATTTCCCGAGGAAATAGGGGCGGTACTTGAGAATAATGCCGAAGGGGTCGGTCTTTTCAGGACGGAGTTCATATTTATAAACAAGTCGAACCTTCCCGGCGAGGAGGAACAGTTTGATGCCTATAAAATGATAGCCATGAAAATGAGCCCGAAGTCCGTTACTATCAGGACGCTTGACATCGGGGGGGACAAGTTCCTGCCGTATTTCAAGATCGCCCCGGAGCAGAACCCGTTTTTGGGGCTGCGCGCCATAAGGCTTTCCATGGCGAACCTGAACATATTCAAGCTCCAGATAAGGGCCATACTGCGCGCTTCCGCGTTCGGGAAGATAAAGATGATGTTTCCAATGGTTACCATATCCGAGGAAATTGACGAGGCGTTAAAAATAGTCGATGAAGTCAAGGCGGAACTGAAAAGGAAAGAAGTAAAGTTTGACGAATCCATAAAGATAGGGATAATGATAGAGGTGCCTTCCGCGGCCATTATGGCGGACGAACTTGCAAAAAAAGCGGATTTCTTTTCCATAGGGACCAATGACCTCATACAGTACACTGTGGCCGCCGACAGGGGGAATGAGACGGTGTCATACCTGTATAACCCGCTTAACCCGGCGGTTTTGAGGCTGATCAGGATGGTCGCCAACAGCGCCCATAAGGCGGGCATAAGGGTATCCGTATGCGGCGAGATGGCCAGCGCGCCACACCTGGCATATTTACTCATAGGACTCGGGATTGACGAACTTTCCGTGAGCCCGTCGTCGATACTTTCCACCAAAAAGATTGTTCGGAATATATCGTTCAGGGACGCGCTTGAAGAGGCGGAATTTGCCCTGAAACAGGAAAAAGCGGCCGTGATATATGACCACGTGATGGCGAGCCTGGACAAGATACTCATGCCGAGAAAAAAGGAGAATGTTGATGAGAGTTAGAAAAGCCGTAATACCTGTCGCGGGCCTGGGGACAAGGTTCCTGCCGTATACCAAGGCGATCCCGAAGGAAATGCTCCCCATTATAGATCTTCCGGCAATTCATTTTATAGTTCAGGAAGCCATAGATTCAGGGATTGAGAGCATTCTTTTTATAACTTCAAAGGAAAAATATTCCATAGAGGATTATTTCGACAGGAATTTTTACCTTGAATACTTCCTGAATAAGAACAAAAATTACGCGGCTTTGAACGAGCTCAAACGCATACCCGAGAACGTGAATATATTCTCCGTCCGCCAGAAAGAGGCCATGGGGCTCGGCCATGCCATATTGCACGCGGCGGATTTTATAGGCGCGGAGCCGTTCGCGGTATTTTTGCCCGATGACCTGATATTTTCGAAGGTGCCGGTAATGAAAAAGATGATAGAGATATACGGAAAACTCGGCCGCGGCGTGGTGGCGGTGGAAAAGGTCGAAAAGGCAAAGATAAGCTCCTACGGTATAATAAAGCCGAAACCGGCCGGCAGCCGCATATATGACATACTCGACATGGCGGAGAAACCCGCTTTGAAGGACGCCTTCTCAAACCTCGGAATAGTGGGAAGGTATGTGCTGCCGTCAAAGATATTTGATTATATCAGGGAAACAAAGGCGGGAGCAAAGGGCGAGATCCAGCTCACCGACGCGCTCAAGGCTATGATGCGCAACGAAGGCCTGTGCGCCCATGAGTTTGAGGGCGTTCGCTGCGATACGGGGGACAAGTTCGAGTACATATTGGCCATCCTGAAATACGCTAGCATGCAAAAGGGATTGAAACAGAAGCTTAAAAAGGCGATAAAAAAGATATTTTGAGACTGTCCGATAATTTCTTATGTTAAGTCGTGCCCGGCACTGACAAACTTTGCCTCAGAATTTTGCGCTTGTATTATAAAGGGGTATCGCGCAAAGGTCTGAGTCAAAATTTGTCAGCGCCGGGCACGATAAAGGAATACATCATATTAATGCGGGTTTTCGGATTGTATCATTTTAATTGCCGGGGTATCCTGCCCTTGTACTAAGCTGGAATAGGATCCGTATCCCGACAATGACGTTACAAAAAAACGATTAACGGGGTGAACTTATGTTAAACCAACTGATGCAGCTTATATCGATCCTGAACTCCAAGACCAAACCCGGGGAACTTGCGCTCGGCGTCGTGATGGGTATGTATGCCGGGTTTTTGTCCGGCGCACCGCTGGATTTGGTCATCATTTTCATGCTGCTTGTGATTTTTAACGCCAATATCACCATGTTCATTTTTTCCATGGCCGCGTTCAAACTGCTGGCTTTCGGCGTGGACATAGCCGGCGACAAGCTCGGCTACGCTGTGCTCACCATAGGGGCGGTAAAAAAGGCGGGCGTTGTCCTTATGTCCCTGCCCGTAATACCTTTCACGAAATTCAACTATACCGTTATCATGGGTGATTTTCTTATCGCCGTTGCGCTCACGCCGTTTGTCTGGTTTGGGACGGTCAAATCCGTGCCTTTCTACAGGGACCACATAATGGAAAAGGTCGACAAGTTCAAAGTGGTGAAGATGATAAAAGCGTCCAACGCCTTTAAAACATACAACAGTTTCAGGGGGCAATAATATGTTCAGAAAAAACGGTATTATAGCGGCTCTAATCATAGGCGTGCTCGCGGCCTTATTCAATGTATTTTTCCTTGATATGATAGTCAAGTCCTCCCTTATGGGTTCAGGCTCCAAAATGGCGAAAGCCAGAGTGGAAATAGGCTCTTTGCACGTGGACGTATTAAAGTCGAAGATAACCATCAAAGGGCTTGCCGTGGCCGATAAAACCAGGGAGTTTAAGAACCTATTTTCCCTGGATGAGGCCGTGGTGGATTATATGTTCATGCCGCTGCTTGAGAAAAAATATATCATAGACAATATAACGGTCGTGAACCTGGCGGCCGGGACCGACAGGAAAACTTCCGGCTTCCTAAAGCCGGCCGAAATAAAAAAAATCGAAAAAGACGAGGCTGATTACAAAACCAGCCTGCTGGGAAGGGCCCAGGCTTCCGTGGAAAAAAGCGCCGGGAACGAGATAAAGAAAATGCCCGTATCGAAAGTGACGGACATCAAGGATATAAAAAAGCTCGACCTAAAGACACTTTTTAAAAAAGAGGACCTTGCTTCTTACAAAGCCGTCACGGCGGCCGAAGCAGGCATCAGGGATGAAAAAATAAAAGCTGATGCCGCTTTAAAAGCCGCCGATTTGGATAAAAAAATATCGGAAACAAAGGAAAGCGTCAATAAGATAAAGGCCGTGAAGGTTTCGAGTGTGGCCGATATCCCTGCGGCACAGGCAGCCTTAAAAGAGCTGGACAAGATAAAAAATAATTCCGACAGCGCCGTCAAGGCTGCGGAAAAAGCGAAAAAAGAGGCCGAAGATTTTTACGACTACTCAAAATCAGCCTATAAGGCGATAGATGTCGCGAAAGAAAAGGATTACCAGATGGTCCTGGCTAAAGCGGATATTAAAATGCTCAACGCCGATTCCATAGAAAATGCCCTGATTGGCGACGTATGGTATGACAGGGTACAGAAGATACTTTACTACATGTCCCTGGCAGAGAAGTATATACCCAAAAAGAAGAAAAAAGAGAAGGATTCCCTGCTGGTGCAAAAACGGGGGGCAGGCAGGGAAATAGTTTATTCTTCGCAGGGCCGTTACCCGGGTTTCTGGATAAAGAAGATACTTTTGACCGTCAAAGGGGCGGATAAGGGCAGTTCTTACTATATGAAGGGTCAGGTACTGGACGTGGCAACGGAGCAGGATGTGACCGGAAAACCGCTGACAATAGCGGTACAATTGGACAACCCGAGCCAGTCGATAAACGTCAACGCTTCGGTGGACCACCTGGACTCGGTGAACGACACTCTGGAAATAACTCTGAAAAATATGCCGGAGTCCTACATAGGCCTGGACAGGGCCGACCTCGGTAATATAAAGATAGACAGGGCAAAGGTTGGTATCGCCGCTTTAGCCCGCAATACGGATGATTATTTCAGTCTTAAAGGCAATATAAACATATCGGACATGGAAGTGACTTCCGCTGACAAACAGGATATAGCTTATCTCGCGGTAAAGGGCATAGACAGCCTTGAAATAGATTTTGCGGCAAAACAGGCCGATACATTCTCTATGGATGTATCAAGCAACGCCTATGACAAGATAAAGAAAAGCCTGACAAAAATATACGGCAGTAAGCTGGATAAGGCCAAACAGGACGCGAAAAAAGCCGTGGAAGATGCCATTAAGGGCGATGTGGGCGGGCTTAATACGGAGTCAGGGTCGGCAAAGTCTTCGGTGGATTCACAGGAAAAGGATATGAACACAAAGACAGGGCAGATACAAACAGAGATAGACAAAGCAAAGGCGGAATTGAACAAGAAGATAGCAAATGCGGGCGGGAAGGACCTTTTGAAAGGGCTGTTTAAATAGATCAGTGTTTTGATGTGCTGTCATTGCGAGGAGCGAGATGTTCAGCGACGAAGCAATCCCTGTACTTTTGCGGTATCTCATCATTTAAGGCTTGTCGATAGAACTGAGATTTCCATGTTCCATGGACTGTAGGCTTCGTCGCCGTGAACCAAAAACGGCTCCTCGCAATGACGGCCTACTGTAGCGAATCTCACGTATTTAACAAATCAAACAACTTGCCAAAACCCTATAATGTTGTATAATTTTGATGAAAATAAACTTACAATTTAAGTCATTCTTCCTATATAAAGGTGTGCTATGGGCTTGAACCTGCAGATGGCTATCGACGACAAACAGACCAAAGAACTTATAAAAGCCTCATTTCCCGACGGAAAGGCTGACAGCCTTATTTCTTCCGTTACGTTCAAAACCATGGAACTCAACGAAATTGACAATTCGGCGGTTATATCGCTGGATGTGAATTCCCTTATTGAACCGCAGGCCCTTGAACTTTTTACGGCATATATATCGGGATTGACCGGCGGAAAAACCGTCAAATACAGTCCTGTTTTTGCCGCGGAAATAGGCGCGGCCGCGGCTATTATCAATATGTGGAAACCCTTTTTGGGATGTTTTGACATTGAAAAAACCTGGCTTGAATACGCCACTCCGTCCGACGTGAACGGCACACTCGTATTAAAATGCAGCAATGACCTGGCCGTCACGCGGCTTTCAAACAATAAAACCATGATGCTCATCAGGAAAAAGATGCATGAATTCACGGGGCGCGACGCGGATTTGCTGGTCGAAAAAAACGAAAACGCCGTTAAGGAACAATTGCCCGCCCCGGTTGTGAAGACCCTTGAGGTTACGGCATCAAAGACCGCCCCGAGCAAGATATTAAAGGAAGATGAGATAAAGGGGGAAATAACCCCGCTGGAGAACATTGTCAACCAGGGCAAGTACACGGTTGAAGCNNCCTCGGGGATGACAAGGATTATTTCAGGGAAATGAAGGGCAAAGAGGGCAATGACTCGGCCATACTGTTTTTTTATATAACCGATGAAAAAGAGACGATGAAATTATCGTGCTGGATTGACAGGAGCGACGGTCTCTTTGAGGGTATAAAGAAACTAAAATACGCCAGGGCATACATCGAGGCGGATTATTATCCCAACGAACCCGAGATAACCGGCAGGGTCAAAAAGCTCCAGGCTGTCTGCGCGCCGGAAGTGAAGGACACAGCCGCGGAGAAAAGGGTAGAGCTTCACGCCCACACGCAGATGAGTGCCATGGACGCGCTGACAAATATAAAGGATTATATAATGCAGGCGCACAATTGGGGGCATCCCGCGGTCGCCATCACGGACCACGGAGTGGTGCATTCGTACCCGGAAGCATACAAGATAGTTTCTGACAAAAAGAACCCCGTGCCTATCAAACTGATACTGGGTATGGAAGGTTACCTTGTCGAGAAAAATAAGAAGATGAACAGGGACGACAAGGAAGAGGAAAAGGACACGCAGAAACCCTTCCACATAATCATACTTGTTAAGAATCACGTGGGATTGCGCAACCTGTATAAGCTTGTTTCTATGTCGCACCTGGACTACTTTTACAAGAAACCCAGGCTGCCAAGGCAGGTGCTCTCAGAGCACAGGGAAGGGCTTGTTTTCGGGACGGCCTGCTACATAGGCGACCTATATCAGGCTTTGCTTGAGAATAAAAGCCATGAAGAGGCTGTTGAAATCGCTCGTTTCTACGATTACCTTGAGATACAGCCGGATGAAAATAATAAATTCCTCATCCGCGGCGGAAAGCTAAATTCTATAGAGGACCTTCACGAGATAAACAGGAAAATATGCGCGATAGGCGAAGAACTCGGCAAACCGGTCGTGGCCACGGGGGATGTGCACTTTTTAAAGCCCGGTGACAGGATATACAGGGATGTGCTCATGTCCGCGCAGGGTTATGACGAGATAGGCGAGACCACGACTGCGGACTTAAGCTTTAAGACCACGGACGCCATGCTTGAGGAATTCAAATACTTAGGCGAAGAAAAGGCCTTTGAGGTCGTCGTCAAAAATACGCGCATAATAGCGGATATGATAGAGGGCAACATCAGGCCCGTGCCATCGTCGCTGCATACCCCGTCGCTTGAAAATTCGGACGAACTTATCAGGAAGGCCACCTGGGACAGGGCCGCGGAAATTTACGGCATGAACCTTCCCGACATAGTGCAGGAAAGGGTCGACAGGGAATTAAAGGCCATCATAGGGAATAAATATTCCGTGCTGTACCTCATCGCCAAGAAAATGGTGGAGAAATCCAATCAGGACGGCTATATAGTCGGCTCGAGGGGTTCGGTAGGTTCCTCGCTTGTGGCCTATCTGTGCGGTATTTCCGAAGTAAACCCGCTCACCCCGCATTATATCTGCGCCGACTGCGAGCACACCGAATTCATCAACTCCGACCTGGTCGGCATAGATATGGAGGACAAGGACTGCCCCATATGCTCCAAAAAAATGGCCAAGGACGGTTATAACATACCTTTTGAGACTTTCATGGGGTTCAAGGGCGAAAAAGTGCCGGATATAGACCTGAATTTCTCCGGAGAATACCAGGAAACCATACATAAATATCTGGTCGAGCTTTTCGGGGTCGATAAGGTTTTTAGGGCCGGTACGATAGTGACTGTGAAGGACAATGCCGTAAAAAAAGATTTTCTGAGCAAGTACATGGAGAAGACCGGGAAAAAATTAAGGGAAGCGGAAAAAATAAGGATGGCAAAGGGTTGTTCCGGGGTAAAACGTTCCACGGGCCAGCACGCGGGCGGGCTTATGCTCGTGCCCAGGGACAAGGACATATATGATTTCACGCCGGTGCAGAACCCGCCGAACGATTTTTCCACGATAACCACCCATTTTGACTATGATTATATACACGACTCACTCGTAAAAATAGACGCGCTCGGCCACGAAATGCCGACAAGTTTCAGGCATATTTGTGAAGCCCTGAATATAACAGTGGACGATATACCCCTGGAAGACAAGGACACCATGAAGCTTTTTTCGGGAGTGAGCGTCCTCGGCGTGGACCCGAAGAACTATAACCCCGCGATCGGCACGCTGGGCGTCCCCGAGTTCGGCACTAAATTCACAAGGGGAATGCTCGCCATGACAAAGCCGAAGACTTTCAGCGAGCTTGTGTATATTTCGGGTTTGTCCCACGGCACCAATGTGTGGAACCAGAACGCGGAAGAACTCATAAAAAGTAAGACCGCGACCCTTAAAGAGGTCATTTCCGTCAGGGATGACATCATGAACTTCCTCATAGCTAAGGGGTTGCCCAAGGAAGTGTCGTTCGCGATAACGGAAAGCGTCCGCAAAGGCAACGGCCTGACCCCGGAGTGGGAGGACGTAATGAGGAAGCATAAAGTGCCCGAGTGGTATGTAAGTTCCTGCAAGAAGATAAAATACATGTTCCCAAAGGCCCATGCCGTGGCCTATACGATCATGGCGTTCAGGATAGCCTATATGAAAGTGCACAAGCCGCTACATTTCTACGCGGACTATTTTAACAGGAACATTGTGGGTTTTGACTACTCTTTCGCGTTTATGGATGTAAAACAGCTGGCCGCCACGAGGCGCGACCTTGAGGCTCAGTTCAGGGCAAAGGAAGGCGGGAAAAAAGTCGAGGACCAGATGGACGTAGTGGAAGTATTGGGCGAAATGAAGGAACGCAAATACGAGCTCCTCAACATAGATATTTACGAGTCCGACCCAAACTTGTTCAAGGTAAAAGGGGATAAAGTCATCATGCCGTTCTCGGTCATTCCTTCTCTCGGTGAGAAAGCGGCCGGTTCTATAGCCCGCGAGAGGGAAAAGGGAAAGTTCAAATCCATGGAAGAAATGATAAAGAGGACGAAGATAAACAAGAATGTGGCGGAGTTTTTAACGGCAAATAATATAGCGGGGGGCATACCGGCCTCTGACCAGATCGTGCTGTTTTAAGTTAAGCGTTTTAAGGTTTAATTTATCCATCAATAACGGGGAGCAATGGCAAAGTGGTAAAAATTAAAAGCATATACCTTTCGGCTATCCTTCTTTTCATGGTGGCGCTGGCTTCTTTTGACGTGCTTTTCATGAGGGGCGCCGCCGGGTACGGCCTTATATCCGTTTACGCGGTTATTTTGTCGCTCTCCGGATACGCCATGCACGACGCCAGGATGGAAAAAAGATACGCTTCAGGGGCCATGTTCCTCGCGCTTTGCGTCATGCTGGCCTGCGCGGCACAGTATGTTTTTTCATTTCATTATATCCCGGCGCTTTGGATAGCCCTGTTGTTTCTGGCGGCGGCGCTTGTTTCCTCATTTATTTCAGCCCCAAATCTCCCGTCAGGCGGAGTCCTGAAGGAAGTAAAATTCACGTTTATGGAAGCGGGACTGTTTTCCGCGGTGCTTCTGTTTGCCTTATTCATAAGGCTGTACAACGCGGGTAACATCCCTCCCGGCATATGGTTTGACGAGGCGCAGAACGGCAATGAGGTCATAAGGATATTAAGCGGCAATCTGCCGGGGATATTCATCCCGCGCCTCACCATGATGCCCGCAATGTTCTTTTATATAGCGGCTTTTTTCACCAGAATCTTTGGAGTCAATATAGAGGCCCTGCGTCTTGTGTCTGTCGTGACCGGCGTCATGAGCATAGCGGCTTTTTATTTTCTGTGCAGGCATATTTTTAAGGACATCCCTCTTGCGCTGGCGGGAGCTTTCATGCTGGCTACATCACGCTGGCATATCACGTTCTCCAGGGTGGCGTTTCTGGGCATGCTCAGCCTGCTGCTCGCGATAAACTGTTTTTATTATTATCTGAAGGCCATATCAAGCGGAAGAAGATCCCACGCGGTACTTTCGGGAATATCCATGGGGCTGGCACTTTACACTTTCAGCGGGGCGAATTTCATACCTATAATAATTACGGCCCACCTTTTGATATCCCTGTTGAGGCCGGGTGATCCGTTTTATAAAAGGCGCCTTTCCGCGGGGATATTGGCCCTGGTTATAGCGGCTGTCATTGCCGCGCCCCTGGCTGTATACGCGGTGAAGAATCCCGACATTTTTTCAAAGAGGTTCAAGGATCTTACGATAGCAAATGACATAGCAAATGAAAAAAGCCTGATGCCCCTGCTCAAAAGCGCGCAGATACACCTGCTCATGTTCAATTACGAGGGCGATTACAACGGCAGGCACAACCTTTACAAAAAACCAATGCTCGACATGGTTACAGGGGCGCTTTTCATGGCGGGATTTTTGGCGGCTGCGGCGGGAAAGGGCAATATGTTCTACTTCCTCTGGTTTTTTATCATGCTGTCGGCGGGAATTGCCACCATAAGCATTGAGGCCCCGCAGGCGTATAGGATAATCGGTATTCTTCCGGCGGTCTATATTTTCATTCTCCTGCTGCTTAAAAAAGCAAGGGACGTGTTATCGCTTATAAACAGGTCAACAACGCCGTTTTTTATATTTCTCTGTGTCACGCTGTTTTCAGCCGCGGGGCTGAATATTTACCAGTATTTTGTCCTTTACCCGCGGGAAAATGCCACGTATATGTCTTTCTCTCCGGAGGCCAACGCCATAGCGGGGTTTATCAGGGATAATTCGGCGGATTACCTGGTGCTGGTGACAAAGGCCGACAATATGTACGGCTTCTTCCCGTGGGAACAAAAACTTATAAGCGATTTTGTCAATTACCAGGGGCCGCCCTACGATTATTTAAAGAATGACAATACCGTCAGCGAAGCTGTTTTGGGCCGCAGGAAGGGTGTCGTTCTGCTGCTGAGGCCGTCGGACACGGTTATGATAGCCCAGGCTCAGAAGGAATACCCGAAAGCGGTAAAAAAGGAATTTCACAACAGAGTTACTGACGAAATAATGTTTGTGTGTTATTATATTGAAAAAGACATGATAAAGAAGAAAGCGGAACTGCTGCACGGATGAATATAAAGGCAATTCAAAATTCAAAATTTAGAATTAAAAATTAAGGTGTCGCTTCCGCCTGCGCTAAAGCTCCGGCGGACAAGTTTGCGACTTATTATAATATTACGAGGGCGAAAGTCCGAAGTAATAGACTATAATTTTGAATTTTAAATTTTTAATTAAAAGCAGGGCATTCGGACAAGTTTTCACAATAAAAATACGGGGTAAAACATGCCGCAGATTTTTGATTACGAAATGGACAAAAACTACATTGCCATGGCCGAGTCAACAACAGCCTCACAGGCTATCAAACTGCTCCGCGAAGCTGCAAGCGAGGAAATGATATACTACGCCTATGTGGTCAGCGATTACGGGATATTAAGCGGAGTCCTGCCCCTCAGGAAACTTCTCCTGGCCGAATCAGGTACGGCTATCGGCACGATAATGAACCCGAACCTGACGGTCATAAACGCCCAAATGACGCAGGAAGAGGTCAATGCGCTTTTTCGGCAGACCAAATACCTCGCCATACCGGTTGTGGACGACGCTTACAGACTAATGGGCACCGTGACGCTTAAAAAAGCCGTCGATGACATAGCCGTGGAAAACGCCGACGATGTCCTGAAAATACAGGGCGCGGATATCAATGTTTTTGATATTTCCTTCATGACCCGTCTGCGCGTAAAGCTGCCCTGGCTCATAACCACAGTAATATCCGGCCTCATATGCGGCTATATAANNTCGAAAAAACCGCCCTGTCAAAGGTCCTGGCCCTGGCTTTTTTTATTCCGCTGATCACCGCGATGGGGGAAAGCGTCGGGGGGCAATCGTCCGCGATCATGATAGAGGGACTCATACTCGGCAAACTGAAGGAAAAAAAGGTCATGGGCATACTGCTTATGCAGCTGCTGGAAGGCCTGGTCATGGCCGTAGTCATAGGCCTGGCAGTGGCCCTTGTGACCATACCGTGGCTGAAAAATCCGATGATAGCCCTGCTTACCGGGTCCACGATCTTTATGACGATACTTATCGCCACCTTTAACGGGACGCTTGTGCCGCTTATACTTAAAAAAATGAATGTAAACCCCGTTGTATCCACTAACCCGCTGGTTTTTGCCATAACGGACATAACCGTCCTGATAATGTACTTTGCGGCGGCCATATTCCTGATGAGGTATTTTCCCCAGTGATAAAACACGCGGTTCTCGCGTGCCTGTTTTTATTTCCGTCATGGCTGCTTTCGGCGCAGGAAGCCGCGCCGACACAAAATGAAAGTTCCGTGACCGGCAACACGCTTACGGCGCGATTTAAATTATACCTGCTCATAAAGGGTTCTCTTGTAAAAAAACCGCCATATCCGGAGTTTGCGTACAGGGTTTCAAAGGCATACCCCCTGAAAGTCAGGGAATACCTGAAAAAATCCAAATATATTGATTTTTCCCCGAAGGATTTTGCCGGGAAAGCCGGCGCCACCATAGCCGGCCTGAATGAATCCGGAAAAAAGAACGCGGTGGCAGTGGCTGAAGAAGTCTTCGAATACGTCAGCCTATCCATCACCGCTTCAGATGAGGGGTTCACACCGGCCCTGACCCACCAGGATTGTTTTGCCATGCCCGCGGACGTGATGAACTCGGGAAAAGGCGGCAATGTGGAAAAATGCAGGCTGGCCGCGGCATTGCTGAGGTATTTTTTAATACCCGCAAGGATGGCCTTCTGGGACGACCATTATGTGGTGCAGTATTTTTTAAAGCCGCTGGAAACCGAAAAAGTCCAAATGGACTGGCATATCATGGATTTTACGGGAGCTTATGACAAAAGCCCGGGAAAAATCGAGCCCGTCGAATGGCATCCGGTACGCGCGCAGGAGCTTCTGGGGGAGGAGTGGGAAAATGAAAATCTGGCGGTGAAGGTAATATCGGTCAAAAATACGCGTATGGAGATAAATGAGGCCGAGGCTCTCGCGCTTTTTACCAATATTGAGCGCGGTATAGAACCGGATACGCCGGGAAACACCGCCCTTGCGAACTACTTCCTGCTGAAGGAAATCGATTATGAAATGACGATGCCGGGGGGGAGTAAAACAATAAATATGGAGTTCACCCTGCCATTTAACGAATCAAAGGAAGAACCTTTTAAAACCGTGGAGTATGAGTATTATATAAAAACCGGGGAAGGCCTGAAAGCGGCCCTTAAAAGGACGCACACTATGGTGAACCCGCCCAATAACGGGCTTGTTTACACTTTGCCCGTGGAATTTACTTTGGAAGCCAAATGACTTTTCATATTGAAATATGCCGCAAATTATAATACAATGTAACCTGACAATATACTTATAGGAGGTCTTATGAAAAAAACAGCCTTATTAATTTTTTCTTTATTAATATTATTCATAATTTCAGGTTGTGGCCAGCAAATGGATGTGACGGTTTATAACGCAAATCCGATGTATGGAGCTGAATGGATCGCCATTAATGCGCACACCACTGGACATGACCAGTGGCTCGACCCAACTGGTTTTGCCGATCAGGCTTCCGAGTGCGACTCTACCAACAGCATGACCTTCAAAGGCAATGAAAATGAACCATTGGCTGTGTCGGCAAACGGAATGATGTATAACACGGATGCAAACGGGAATACCACCCTTGTGGCATTTTCTGTGCCGGTTACATCCCAGACGCTTTATTCGGAATTTCTATCCCAGCCGCACTGGTATGCGGAAGTAAACCTTCAATCAGTAATCTTTTTCAAGAAATAAACGAAATGAAAACGGTTTTTGAACGTATTTTCAAAACATTGAGAATACATATTCTCAAGGGCCTTTCGTCATACAAAGTCGGCATCAACAGCAAGGGCGACATTACGAAATACTTTGATAAGTTTTGCGAGACAAAGATAATTTCAATGCTGCAAAAATCGGGCATAAAAGCCGTTATAATCTCCGAGGAATTAAAAAAAACCATAACTATAAACCCGTCCGCGAAGTCCGGATTGCATTACATAATCATAGACCCGGTTGACGGTTCCGATAATTATCTGAGCGGGGTGCCGTTTGTATGCCTCGGGATAGCGGTATTTGACGCTGAAATGGAGCCGGTTTACTCGCTGGCTGGAAATTACTTTACCGGCGACTGGTTTTATGCCGACAAAATGTTCCTTTACTTAAACGGGAAAAAGTTCAACGCATCAAAAGCCGCAAAAAAACCGGAAGACATCATTTATTTCGCCTTCACCGACACTGCCGTAAACCTTGACAATAAATTCAGGGAAATATTCCTGCACAGTTCCGGCAAGGTCAGGAGCCTGGGCGCGACCATTGGCGAGCTCATGCTGGTAATAAAGGGCGGGGCAAAATCGCTTGTGGATGTCAGGGGCAAACTCACGCCTGAAAACTTCGCGCCTTTTTTTCTTATCGCGCGCCACACAAAAGCGTGTTTTACCGACGAGTACGGGAATGTTTTCAAGCTCAGGAGCAAGCTGCTTACGGACGAATATAACGTTGTCTTTTCAAATAATCCGCGCGAGCACGCGAAAACGCTGGCCAAATTGGTGAAGTTTCTGTGAAAGTTTCCATAATAATACCGGTATTAAACCAGCTGGAATTTACCAAACTCTGCCTGGAATCGATCGCAAAAAATACGCCAAAAGGGGAATATGAGACAATCGTCGTGGATAACGGTTCCACTGATAAAACAGCCGCGTACCTGAAAAAAATGAAGGTAAGATACATCCGCAACAAAACAAACCTGGGCGTCGCCAAAGCGTGGAACCAGGGTATAAAAGCCTCGAAATATGATTTTGTCTGCATAATTAACAATGATCTTGTCCTTTCAAAAGGCTGGCTTGAGGCGCTGGTTGATTTTTACGCATCCAAACCCGACGCGGGAGTCGTAAGCCCCGGCACAAGGGAAGGCGTTTTGGATTATGATTTTGATTCTTACGCCTTTGATTATACACGCGCTATGGCGCGTGTATATGAAAAAGAGATATTCGGATGGTGCATGCTTATAAAAAAAGACCGTTTTGAAAAAGCCGGCATGTTTGACGAGACTTTTAAGATAGGCGTCGGCGAGGACAGGGATTTTTACAGGCGATTGAAGGAAAAAGGGTTCAACTCATATATAACAGGATCGTCTTTTGTGCATCATTTCCGCTCGCAGACGCTCAATGTAATGAGAAAAGAAAAAGGCAAGGAATTCGAGGATTCCAACATAAAGGTCCTAAAAGAGCGCTGGGGAGAAGGGAAAGACGGGTACTTTACGAGGAAGACGAAAAGTGTTCTAAAGGCGGTTAAAAACACTTACATGAAGGCAAGGTACGGGCATTTTCTGCTGGAGAAGTAAGGGGTGCTGCCGGAGAAGTTGTTGGACTAGGTTGTCATTGCGAGGAGCCGTTCTTGGCTTATGGCGACGAAGCAATCTCTGTTTTACCGATAAGCCTATAAACGCCGGTTTTTCTGTAAAAGGACAGAGATTGCTTCGTCGCTGAGAA
>PMTB01000102.1 GCA_003167475.1 candidate division FCPU426 bacterium
CGACGAAGCAATCTCTGTTCTTTTGCAGGAACCTGCGTTTTAATGCTTATCGGTAAAACTGAGATTGCTTCGTCGCCGTGAATCAAAAACGGCTCCTCGCAATGACAGCCTGCCTTCCAAGCCTTTCCAGCCTTTAAAACTTCACTTCCGGGACTTTTTTGTCCGCTTCTTCGGCCTGAAAGAACACCGCGCTTTTATGGCCGAATGCCGCGGCAAAAAACACGGCGGGCATGGATGTCTGGTACTGGTTATACGCCATCACGCACTGGTTGTAGAACTGCCTGGCGTAGGCTATTTTGGCTTCTATTCCGGAGAGTTCCGTCTGCAGCATTATGAAGTTCTGATTGGCTTTTAGTTCCGGATAGTTCTCAGTCACCGCAAAAAGCGACTTTAATGCTCCGGAGAGCATATTGTCCGCGGCCGCTGCTTTTGCCGGGTCCATTGTCCCGGCTTCCTGCGCCATATTGCGCGCCTTAATGACGTTTTCAAGGGTTGTTTTTTCGTGCGCGGCATAACCCTTCACGGTCTCAACCAGGTTGGGGAGAAGGTCCGCCCTGAGTTTGAGCTGCACGTCGATCTGCGACCAGGCTTCAGAGGTGCGCACCTTTAAAGTGACGAGCCTGTTGAAGATACCTACCAAAAGAAGTATAAGCAAACCAATCGCGGCTAAACCTGCTATTAAAGTCGTGCTCATGTCCCACCTCCGATTTTTTTATATTATAACACTTTTGGGGGTTTTGTTAAGGGTAAATATTAGGACAAGATGAGTTTAAGAGACAAGAGACTGGAGCCTAAAGTAAAGCTTAAGTTTCTAAGCCAAAAGCCAAAAGACAAAAGTAAAGGTCTCAAGTTATCAAGTTGATAAGTAATGCCGGCCTTACTTGCACTTACTTGCACTTCAACTTGTCTTTCCACTTACCTTTTGTCTTTTGGCTTTTGGCTTAAAAACTTAAACGCAGGTTCTCCTCCAGGCTCCAGTCTCTTGTCTCGTAAACTAAACTTACTGGGCCTTAATTATCGCGTACGATATATACCCGCCCGATATGTTGTAAACTTCCTCAAAGCCGCTCTGCATCAATATCCTTGAGGCTATATAACTCCTTATGCCCACCCCGCAGTGCACCGCTATTTTTTTGCCTTTGGGAACTTCATTTATCCTGTCCCTTAGCTCATCCACGGGTATATTTATTGCCCCCGGCGCCATACCCCTTCCGCATTCGTTACCTGTCCTAACGTCGAGTATGCTAAAATCTTTCGGGCTGGCCAGGACCTTGTCCCAGGTAACCGTCTTTATCCTGCCCGTCAATATATTTTCCGCCACAAACCCGGCCATGTTCACCGCGTCTTTTGCCGATGAGTAGGGCGGGGCGTAGCATTGCTCGAATTCCATCAGGTCGTATATGGTGCCGTTCATTCCCATTATCGCCGAAATAACGTCAATTTTTTTGTCCACGAATTCCACTCCCGCGGCCTGGGCCCCGAGCACGCGGCCGTCTTTGGGGGAGAATATCAACTTGAGCGTCATGGCTTTCGCGCCTGGATAATACCCTGCGTGGCTCCCCGGATGAACGGTCACTGTTTCATACGGAATTTTCAATGCCTCAAGTACTTTTGTTGAAGGACCTACGGCGGCCACCGTCATATTGAATATTTTCAGTACCGACGCTCCGAGCGTGCCTTTGTATTTCCGCTTATTTCCGCCTATTATATTGTCAGCGGCCATCCTGCCCTGCTTGTTTGCCGGGCCTGCCAGCGGTATCACGCCCGAAGCGCCCGTCACAAGGTTCTAAGTACGCAGATATTCGTCAACAATAATGCCGCGGTTTGTTTTAAGCCCGGCAGCCTTGGCAAGCCCTGTCTCGGGGGAAACCCCTATGGAAAGTATCACCATGTCCGCCTTTACATCCTGGCCGTTCGTAAGCAATATCTTTACCCCGCCGTTATTGTCGTCAAATGAAAGCACGCCGCCCACGCCGGTCTTTAGGTTCACCTTGTTATTCTTAAGGACTATGTTCACCATCGCGGCTATCTCAGGGTCTACCACGTTGAGCACCTGCGGCAGGGCTTCCACCACGGTAGTGTGTATGCCGGCTTCGGCGAGGTTCTCCGCCATCTCAAGCCCTATGTAACCCCCGCCGACCACTATCGCAGTCGAAGGCTTTTTTGTATCAATAAAATTTTTTATCCTGAGCGTATCGGGTATGTTCCTGAGCGAAAATATTGCAGGGTGTTCTATGCCGGGAATATCCGGTTTTACGGGCGCGGCCCCGGGCGAAAGGATAAGCTTGTCGTATGTTTCCTCATATTCCTTCCCCACGTAGATGTCCCTGACCTTTATCTTTTTCGCCGCCGGATCTATGCTTAAAACTTCGCTCAATACCCTGACATCGATATTGAACCTGCTTTTAAAGGATTCCGGGGTCTGCAGGACTAAAGCCGACTTTTCCGTGATTTTGCCCCCTATATAATAAGGAAGCCCGCAGTTGGCAAATGAAACGAATTCACCGCGCTCAAAAACAATGACCTTGGCATCCTCGGAAAGCCTGCGTAAACGGGCAGCGCAAGACATGCCGCCGGCAACCCCGCCGATGATAAGGTACTTGGACATGGAAAACCTCCCGCAAGAATTTTTATTTTTGATGGTATGTTTTAGATTATGTAGAGATGGGGTTTGCTCCCTCTCACCCATGCAGGGTGCGCATTAAAAAATCCAGGTTGAACAATCGTTTGGGCAAGAGCCCGCTGAGAGAGGGAGCAAGCCCCCTCTCTACAAGTTCCGATTTTATTCCTGCTGTTACTCGACTATCACTTTCCCGCAGCCTTCTATAACCTGCCCTATCTGGTAGACCTTTTCCCCTTTTTTCGTGAGGAACGCCGCTATTTCTCCCGCCTTTTTCTTGTCCACTATCACTGTCAGCCCTACACCCATATTGAATACCCTGTGCATTTCCTGCCAGCCCACGTTGCCTGTTTTTTGTATCAGCTCGAATATCGGCAGTACCGGCCATGTGCCGCGCAGGCACACCGCGTCACAGTTATCCGGGAGCACCCTGTTGATATTGTCGTAAAAACCTCCGCCCGTTAAGTGCGCTATGCCGTGTATTGCGGAGAAGTATTTTTCTATGGCCGGGAACACGGAATTTAAGTACGACCTGTGCGGCTTTAAAAGCGCAAGACCCAGCGTGGTTTTAAGTTCTTTTATTTTCCTGGTGTATGGTATTTTGGCCGTTTCAAATACGCGGCGCGCCAGGGAGAAGCCGTTTGTGTGCAATCCGACCGAACCTAAACCCAGTATTATGTCGCCGGGTTTTACTTTTTCGCCGGTTATTATTTTATTATCGTTTATTTCCCCTATGATGGTCCCTACCAGGTCATAATCCCCGGGTTTGTATATGCCGGGCATTTCAGCGGTCTCGCCGCCGATAAGCACGCAGTTATTTTCCCTGCAGGCCTTTGACAGGCCCTCTATGACGTCAACCAAAACCTTTGCCTCAAGCTTGCCCGTGCCGAAGTAATCCAGGAAAAAGAGCGGCTTGGCTCCCATTACCAGTATGTCGTTTGTGCAATGGTTCACTATATCCTGGCCGACCGTGGTATGCAGGTTCAGTTCCTGCGCTATTTTCAACTTGGTGCCGACGCCGTCGGCCGAGGCCACGAGCATCTTGTCCTTTGATATTTTGTAAACGCCGCCAAAAGAACCGATGTCTGTGGCCACGTTCTTGTTAAAGGTGGATTTTATGAATGACTTTGCTTTCTTCAGGGCGTTCGCGGCGGCGTCTATGTCCACGCCGGCTTTTTTATACATGTCTGATTTTGCCATTGTTCCTCCAGAAGTTTAACGTACAGCTGTCATTGCGAGGAGCGAGCCCCTCAGCGACGAAGCNNCGAAGCAATCTCTGTACTTTTGTGGAAATCATTACAAAAAAGAGCTTATCGGTGGAACTGAGATTTCCATGTTCCATGGACTGTAGGCTTCGTCGCCAAAGAACAAAAACGGCTCCTCGCAATGACAGCCCGCTTCAAAACCTGGGATAACTCCCCAGCACCTTCACCCCGCCGCAGTTGCGGCTTATTTCAGACAGGGCTTTTTTTATCTTGGGCTCGTCCTTATGCCCGAGGAAATCCACGAAGAAATAATAATCCCAGGCTTTTTTCTTTGACGGCCTGGACTCTATGTTTGTCAGGTTGACCTTGTATTTTTCAAAGGGTTTTAACAAATGGTAAAGCGCGCCGACCTTGTCCTTTATGGCGACCATGATCGATGTCTTGTCGTCGCCGGTCTTCCTGCTTTCGCCTTTTCCCAGGATGAAGAACCTGGTAAAGTTGTTCGCCACATCCTGTATGCTTGAAGCCAGGACATTCAGCCCGTTTAACTCGGCCGCGAGTTCCCCTGCTACCGCCCCGGCTGTCCTGTCGCCTGCCGCGAGGACCGCCGCCTTGGAATTGCTGGATACTTCCTTTAATACCGCGTGCGGGGCGTTCGCTTCAAGCCAAAGCCTGCACTGCGCCAGCGACTGGGGGTGGCTGTATATTATCTTTATGTCCTTCATGTCCTTCTGTTTTGACATGAGGCAGTGCTTGATCTCCATCTCAAGTTCTGAATATATTTTCAGGTCCGAATCCGCGAAGAGGTCATACGTGTAGTTTACCGCGCCTTCCGTGGAGTTCTCTATGGGCACGCAGCCGTAATCGACCGTGCCTTTTTCAACCTCAAGGAAAACTTCCTTGACGCCGGGCACGGAAGTATAGTCCGTGGACTTGCCGAAACGTTTTATGGCGGCCAGGTGTGTATAGGAGGCTTCGGGACCCATGTACGCCACGTTCAGCCTGCGCTGTAGCATGCGCGACGCCGAGAATATCTCATTGTATATGGCGCCTATGGCCTCAGGCGGGAACTTTCCCTTTTTTATGGTCTTTACCTTTTTTAAGACCTCGGCCTCGCGCGCCGGGTCGTAAACCTGCTTGCCGGTCTTGTTCTTTTCATTGGCGATTTCCCGGACATTTTCCGCGCGTGCCTGCAGCAGCCCGACTATCTTTTTATCGATTGCGTCTATGGCTTTCCTGTGCTTGCCGAGGTTGTCCATTTTTTATCCCCTTGTAAGGTATTTTATCTCTTCGGGCGTTAAGTAACGCCACTGCCCGGTATTTAATCCTTTATCCGTGATGAGCCCTATGCTTTCCCTGCGCAGCCTTACGACCGACGCGCCCACGGCCTGGAGCATCCTTTTTACCTGGTGGTTCATGCCTTCCTTTATCACTATGAACACGAGGTCGTTCTGGTCATTGCGCTTGTAAACCCCGGCGTTTAAGGCTTTCACTATCCTGCCGTCCTCTATTCTAACGCCTGTCACAAGTTTTTTCAACGAAAAGCTGGATATGCGGCCCTTTATCTTGGCCACGTAGCGTTTTTCAACCTCGAATTTCGGGTGCATGACCTTGTTGGCAAAATCCCCGTCATTGGTAAGAAGGAGCGTGCCAGTGGTGTTAAAATCCAGCCTGCCTACTGGGTATATCCTGGCCTTTATGTAAGGCTTTAAAATATCGACGACAGTCTTCCTGTTCTCATTGTCCGTGATAGCCGATATGGTGCCTTCGGGCTTGTTCATTAATATATACACGGGTTTTTCCTGGTGCACAAGGCTGCCGTCAAACTTCACATGGTCGCGTCCTGCGCGCACCCTTGCGGTAACATCGGTCACGGTCTTGCCGTTGACCATTACCCTGCCCTGCTGTATTATTTCCTCGGCTTTCCTGCGCGAGGTTATACCCGCGTGAGCGAGGTACTGCTGCAGCTTCATGCCCTGGTCAAATCCCTGGCTGTCCACGGCCTCAGGAATGTTTGCGTGCTCATGGTGCCGCTGTTTGTCGGAGTACCTGTCATCCGCGGCTTTTTCCTGCGGCAGGGGCTTCTTGGGGCCTTCATAATGTTTCTTGTATACCTGCTTATTGCGGTCCTCATATTTTTTCTGTTCAATATTCTTGGGCTTATACCCTTCCCCTGAAACTTGGGCTATGGGCTTCTTGTCCGCCGAAGCTTTAGCGA
>PMTB01000171.1 GCA_003167475.1 candidate division FCPU426 bacterium
AACCAGCACGGGCTCAAGGTGTACTGGAATGTTTTGCACGTATTTGCCTCCATACCAAGCGGGAAATATACGGTAAGGGAATTCCCGGTCTGGCTCATTATCCCGAGGTTTATATCGTTGTAATAATAAGGCCCGGAAAAAGACCACGCGCACCCCGGTCCCGAGTCCCAGTGGTCGGATATCATAAGGGGCTTAGTGGTGTATCCCCCCCCTGTATTGCATATGGTTATATTGAAAGTAATCGGCCCGGTTATCTGGGACGTTTGGCTGGCGCTTTTTGTGATGGTTATGGTCGGCGACGGCGGCGGGGTCACCGGGTTTAAAGTGAATGTCTTCCTCATGTAAAGCATCTTCATCCCGCTTGGGTCATACTGGTTAGCCCCGGAAAACGCGCAGTAATCATATGAATACTGCGTTACCATCTGCCCGTTTTCCGGCGAGTACAAAGGTTTTGCCCATGTTGTGCATGTGACGGGCGCGGCATTGCCCCAGGCTGTATCGTTGAAAGCGAGCGTGTTCCAGGCATTCCCGCCGCCGTCAACAGGAGGGAGGACATTCCAAATATTCATTGCGTCCAGCTTTATTCCCCCGTCATTGCTTGTGACGTACGAATGCAACCCTCCGATGCAGGTCACATCAAGCGCATAAGATCCGAGCACCTGGCCGCCAGCCGTATCCGTAACCGCCATCGCAATGACATTATTTCCGGCGGAATTTAAATATGCGATTGGAACATCCATGCAGGTCGGGTCCGTTGTGGAATCCCAATTGATATAATAAAAACTTCCTATAAAGTGTCCGTTTATCCAGACAGAAGTGTTGTCATCCCCATTCACACATATGCTCGCGGACGCAAGCGCGCATGTGGCGGCATTGCATAAAAACGGCAGCAAAACAACCGCTGCAATTGCAATGATCTTAAGGGACAATTTTTTTTTCAATTTCGCCGCTCTTCCTTCGTCAAAGTTTAACGATAAAATTTTCACGTAAAAAAATACTGTTTTGTTGTCTTTTATCGTTCATATTAATTATAAAACGCTGTAAAAAGAAGACAAGCGAAATAGGAGATGGGGTTTCTTCCAACGAAACCTATTTTTGATTTTAGAGATATTTTGACAGTTGCACACGGTTTAAATGTTTATACCGACGGCTTTTATGCGGGGTTCTGTTTCCTTTTCAATTTTTCCTTTACCATATTAATGATAGTCGCGGCCTCGCTGACCTTAAAAACCGGGAGCAGGGCGGCGTAGATACCGGTCCCAGCCAGCATGCAGATAAAGACTATGAGCGCGTTGACTTTCCTGGAATATACCTTGTTCCACATTCCAGCAAGATAAGCGTTTAGGCAGTAAACGCAGATCCCCATGATCACCGAAATAAAAGTTATTTTTAAAAGATATAACAGCAGTTCTTTTGTTTTCAGATCCCCTACCAGTTTCGCCGCGTAGTGGTACAACATCCAGTACTGGACTATGCCTCCTATGGCGGTAGCGGCGGCAAGGCCGAGGAAATTAAACGGTTTCATGAGCATGAGGCAGAGCACGATATTAAGGGCCATCACAAAAGAGCTTATCTTCACCGCCACGGCGGCTTTGTCTATGGCGTAGAAAACCTGCGTAAGTATTTTTATTCCCGTGAACGCGAAGACGGCTACGCAATAAACGCTGCTGACCTTAGCGGTATTTACCGCGTCGTCATAGGTGAAGCGCCCGTAATGCAGCAGGAGCGCGTTGATCGGCAGGCTCATGAAAATAAGCCCGGCTGACGCCGGTATGGTTATAAAAAAAGCCTGTTTTAAAGACGAGTGTATTGTGTTCCTTAAGGACTCAAAATCATTGCGCGCCGCGTACTGGGATATATAGGGGAACGACACCGTGGCGATGGCCACTCCGAACACCCCGAACGGCAGCTGCATGAGCCGGTTTCCGTAGTACAGGTATGTCACCGCCCCGCCGGTTAAAAATGACGCGAGTATGGTATTCACCAAAAGGTTTATCTGCGTCACAGACTGCGCTATGGTCGCCGGAAGCATGAGCTTCCCTATTTTCCTTAAGCCGGGTTCTTTAAGGTCGATAAAAAATTTATATTTGTACCCTTCTTTCATGGCCGGTATCCACTGTATAATTATCTGCAGCACCGCCCCAACAAGCGCTCCTATAACCAAGCCATAAACCTGTTTTTCCGGCGTTTTCCCGAAAAGCGGGCACACCCACAGGCCGGCCGCGATCATCGCGACATTCAGGACAACGGGCGCGAAGGCGGGCATGGAAAATTTCTTCAGTGAGTTCAATACACCCAGGAACAGGGCCGCTATGGATATAAAATAAATGAATGGAAAAAGATACCTTGTAAGTTCCACGGTGAGCGCGAATTTGGCGCCGTTCCAGCCGGGCGCCATGACCCTCACGATGGGTTCCGCGAATATAACTCCGAGAGCCGTGAGCAAAATAAGTATTATATTAAGGACAGTAAGGACATTTGAAGTAAGCAGCCAGACGTCTTCCTTTTTCTTTTTTTCCAGGTAATCGGTAAAGACCGGGATAAAAGCCTGGGACAATGCGCCTTCGGCAAGCAGGTTGCGGAGCATATTTGGGATGCGGAAAGCCACAAAAAAAGCGTCGGATGCCATGCCGACGCCGAGCAGGGCCGCGGTGAGGGCGTCCCGCAAATACCCGAGTATACGGGAAAGCATGGTTATCGCGCTCACTACTACCGCTGATTTGGCTATATGTTTAGTCGACATGTCTGGGGTTTATATTTAAAAAGCCGCGCTTAAAAGCGGGAACTTAACCTCAATACCCGCGTTCCAGTCGCGGATGTTCTTAGGGTCCTTTGCGATCGAGTAATTCATGGTGTTGGAAATGGAAATAAAGCCTCCCTGTAAAGCCATGGCAACTCCCATTCCCTTTATGTCATCGCTTTTTGCCAGCACCGCAAGCGCGGCTCCGGCAGCTATATGCACAAGCCCGGTCCACGCGTGCCAGCCGTCTTCATCTATCATGGCGAGGCGGGCTTTCTCCGGGTCGCTGTACTTATCGCCCCAGTTTATATTGACAATGGCCATTGCTGTTTCAATAACCCCATAAATTATGCTTCCCGTGCCAATACGGCGGCCGAGCCCGTTTGTGCTGGTTGACGCAATAATACCGCCGCCCAAAGAAACTCCCGCCCATGTCATAAATATAGTCGAGGCTGTTTGAGTATGCTTTATCGGGTCGTATACTATTATAGTCTTTTCTTTTACCGTCGGAGTGCTTCCCTGCGCTATGGCAAGGTCATCAGCCAGAACAAACCCGGCCGCCAGGATAAAAACAAGTAATAACGCGATTTTTTTCATTTGAAACC
Organism: candidate division FCPU426 bacterium; assembly: GCA_003167475.1. GTDB lineage: Bacteria > Oederibacteriota > PGYV01 > PGYV01 > Palsa-1178 > PALSA-1178. The sequence continues at coordinate 3,346 of PMTB01000171.1, forward strand.
TCCGAATTTAATTTTCAGTATTATACAACAGAAAAGCGGGTAATACAAATGAAATGAGGGTTTTGAAAAGTCTTGAAAAGTCTTTGAAGGACGTTGAAAGGAAGTGACGTCATTGCGAGGAGCGAGATTTTCAGCGACGAAGCAATCTCTGAATTTTTGCCGCCAGCCTTGTTTAATGCTTATCGATAGAACTGAGCTTTCCATGTTCCATGGACTGTAGGCTTCGTCGCCATGAACCAGAAACGGCTCCTCGCAATGACAGCCTACCTGACAAGCTTTCTATCATTTCAAACATTGGAATTTATCCCGCGTTTTTCAGCCTGTGGGCTATCAGCGTGTCTACATAATCCTTGTCCTTGTCCCTTAAAAATAAAAATTCCACATCAACTTCAAAAAAGCCCGGTTGGGTGTCGGAAGGTTCGCAATTCAATATCCCGCAGCAGGCTTTCATGGTTGTTTTCAGTTCCGGTTCGTTCACGTCAATTTCCACAAGCATCGCGTCGCTTTGCCTTACTTCTTCTTTCATAAGCATGGTCATTCCTCTTTTATAAAGACACATCACCTGCGCGTTCTTCTGGAGGCCCTGCGAATCGCTGTCATCTCTTTTAAGTATCCTATATCTTGCCAAAGCATTCAAAAAAATCTTCAAACCGAAGCGCTCTTTGTACATTTCTTCGATATAATCCGGGAACATTGAGCCTCACCTCTTTTCTTCAGTTTTGACGCTAATTTCAATCATTTTGGATATTTGCTCTTAATAAATAGAGCATAAGCCGTGCCGACAATAAAACCCCTTATTTCGCTATAACTTACAAAATATCTGACTATTCGCATGTTCCAAAAGGCGCATATATATGTGCTCTCATGGACATTTATTCATCTTCAATTCCTGATAAGGTATATTTTACCTCTCAGCAAATATCCCCCGCTTAAATTCCTTACCACATAAAAATATATCCCGGCGGAAACTTTATTCCCTTCGCTGTTTTTCGCGTCCCAGTAAGCGCTGGTGTTTTCCGTGCTTATGGTCCTTACAGCTTCGCCCGATAACGAATAAATAGTGACGACCGAATTGAGCGGCATATTTACAAATTTTAATTTGCCTCCCGAAGCCGTGCCGGGATTGAACGGATTCGGGTAAACCGCGGTCCTTCCTTCCGGATAAAATGCCTGGTTTGATAAAACCTGCGGGTGCCTGATACCCGTGTAATAATCGTCGTTATAATCCGCGGCAGCCGTGTTTACAAAAAGCTGGTCAGGCGTTTGATTGCGGATCCTTGCCTTGAAAGCGACAACAAGGTCCTGACCCGGCGGCACCACCCCTCCGCCCCAGTCCCAGAATAAATACTGCCCCGAGACCGAAGGTATGGGCCCGG
>PMTB01000158.1 GCA_003167475.1 candidate division FCPU426 bacterium
CCTTTTTCTCGTTCTCAAATACCATGAGGAAGAAGGAAGAGAGCGACATTAATTCCCACATTATAAGGAATACGATCGCGTGGGACGATACCGCCACCATCATCATTGAAACTATCAGCACGGGAAGGAAAAGAAAGTGCGCCCCCAATGACCGTCCCTTCCCTATATAACCGGCCATATATCCTTTCGCGTAAACAACCGCCAGAAGACCCATAACGGATATGATAAGGATGAAGAAAGCGGATATGGAATCGGCCCTGAAAACAGCCGCGCCGATCGGCGGGTTGAAATTGAGGATTTCCTGGGGCACAAGGCCCAGTACAATGACCCTTAACGCAAAATACGAGGTCAAAACCGCGCCGGCCGCGGTAAAGATAATGATAACGCCGGCTTTTGACCTCTCGGAAAAGAACAAAGAAACAACCCCGCCCGAGAGTATTATCAGCGCGCCGATAAGAAAAAGCGTCACTTTGACCGCTCCGGCATCTTTTTCTCAGCTTCAACAATATAATCCATGACTTCCTCAAAAGGCTTCGCGGACTCAAGCATCTCTATGAATTCCTTCTGCTGGCAGAGAAAAAGGAGTTTTGAAAGTATTTCCAGATGGCGTTTCGAGTTGGCGCTTAAAATAATGAACATGGTGTGCACCGGCTTGCCGTCGACGGAATTATAGTTGGATGGCGGCGTAATAAAACATACCGTTATGGATTCATGGTCGACGTCGGCGATGATGGGGTTGCGCGGGTGGGGAATGGCTATCCCCCGCCCCACGGCCGTAGGCATCATTTCCTCGCGCTCAATAAGCGAGGTAAGCACATCGGCCCGCTTTACCTCTGCCGGGAGTTTCATGCGCTTGACAGCGTCCGCAAGCAGTTCTTTAGGGTCCCTGCCCGTCACATTATGCAAAACAGCCCCGTTTTTGATAAGTTCGGATATGCGCACGGGCCGGCTGGTCCCGGACAATTCCAGCATCTTCTCGGACACGGTCATCCCGTTCTTTATCACCCACTCCTTTATCTCTTCCTTATTGAACATGTTCTGGTGGTTGATGACATGCACGGGCATACCCATTTCCTTTATATATTTAAGGATTTCACGTTCAGGCACCTTGAGGATCTCGGAAACATCTTTCATCTTTAATTCCATGATAAAGGCAGCCTTCTTCGTTATGATATATAAAGATGCAGTATCATTTGCAACGGTTAGTTTACATCATGATATAACAGCGGTGTGGATTTGTCAATACGGGCAGGGAATGTAAAAATTATGTCATGCGCCGGATTGTATTTCAGATTGAGTAATATGCTGTTTTTAAAATAAACTCCGCCGGGGTCAACACAGTAAACTTTTCCGATACGGCGCCAAAATGCCTGATGTTGCCGGTCACTATCAAATTTGCGCCGGATGCCCCGGCTGCCGCAACAAATTTCATGTCATATTCGGGGATCCCGGTTATCCGCCTGACGGGCAGAGATATTTTCAATATTCGGTTTTTTAAAAAATCGAGAATCCCTTTTTTTGTTTCAGCACGGAATTTAAAACGGTCATAATTCAGGACTCTGGTAATTTCGTCGTAAATTTCATCGGTTATAATAGGGACAACTTTCCCTTCATATATCAGTTTCAATATACGACCGGGCGGATTGTCTTGATTAATCAGCCCTGATACAAATACGTTAGTATCTATTACGGCAAAGATCATTTTTTTATAGCCTTTTTTGTCTTTCTTGCAGCCTTTACCGCATCCTGAACATCTTTATCTTTCAAGCCGCTGTTTTTGGCCTCTTTTTGCGCGTCTATGACGGCTTTCTTGAAATCCGAATTTATCGATTCGTTGACAACAAATTCAAAATTCTGCTCGTTCAAAGGGTTTATAATGGCTATCGGTTTCCCGTTATAGGTTATTATGGCCCTTTCTTTGCTTATTATCTCCCTGGTTTTCTTCATTTCAGAAGCCAGATCCTTGATCGTTATAAACTTCATTAGCCGCCTCCTTTTTAATAAGTTTACCTATAGGTTGCTTATAAGTCAATGATTATTTACCTGTTTCAAAATCCTTTAGCTCGATGAAATACTCGCTCGTCTCGCCGCGGACAAAACCCAGTCCTTCCGCGAACCAGTTGTCCTCTATATGCGGTTCTTTCCGGCCTTCGTCGCGGTACATGCGCACGTGAAAAACCTCGTACTCTTTACCCTTCAGGGTTATCTTTTCGGAATCCATCACTTCAAAGTTCACCTTCAGCTTCATATCCAGGCCAAAAGGCGGCAGGGCGGCCTTCGCGTTTATTGTCTGCTCCCACTTATCCCCCACTTTGTACGGGAACTTTATGAACTTTATCTCGGGGGTTAGGTATACGTCGACCGTCAGGAATTTCAGTATCGGGAAGGGGTATTTCACTATCTTCATGTACCCGAAATTTTCATCAGTGCGCACCATAAACCGCACATCCACATTGGGCGCGGAGTAATAATAATATTCTTTGCCGTCTATCATTTCCCTGCGTACCACGGTCGCTTTGACAACGAGGTCCTTTTTCGGGTTGTCTTTCATGAACCCTTTATAGGTCCAGGAATAGCCGTCGCCGACGGGAAAAAAGTCGGCTGAAAAGGACGGAGTAGCACCGATTAAGGCAAACAATATTGCCGATAAAAACGCTTTTGTCAATTTTTTTTTCATAAATCCGCCCCTCCTCTTTTAGCTAACCAGATAATTATACAACATTCAATTAAAATTTTCCATAGATTAGAAAGTGTAGAGAGGGAGCAAGCCCCATATCTCCACTCCATTTTTAGATTGACTTACAGGCAATACAAACATTATAATGAAAAATACGATAATAACAGGAGGACAAAATGCCCAACAAACACGTCATGCTATTGTCAGTTTTACTTTTCGCCATTCTCCCCTTTTCTTCACCCCTTTCCGCTTACGTCAACGAATTCGACGCGCCCCACTGGAACATCGAGGGTTACAGGCCCGATTACTTCATCCTCGGCAATCCTTCGTCCAAGCTCAGCGTCAGTTTCAAAATACGTCTTATAGAGGACACCGGGATTTATTTTGCTTACAGCCAGCTAATGTTTTGGGACCTCTGGGCGGATTCGCAGCCTATGCGTGACTTGAATTACAATCCCGAGGCTTTTTACCGGCATGTTTTCAGCGCGAAAGATAACCTCTGGCTCGACCTCGGCGTGGAGCATGAATCAAACGGCCTTGACGGCAGCGCTTCGCGCGGGTGGAACCGCGTATACCTGCGATATTCATCCTCAAAGTTCGCCGACGACCGGCATGATATGTTCTGGTCAATTAAGGCGTCAGTACCCTGGGGTTTTGACAGCACAAGCCTGGAGGTGGCCAGATACCGCGGGGTATATGAGGCTGAATTCAGCATAAGGAACGTACTGAGCATGCTTTTTGACCGCAACGACGTCACAATAAGGATATATCCGGGCGGCAAGTATTACATAAACCCGTTGGAAGGCGGCCAGGAGCTGACCATACGGTTCAACAGCGCGTACATGAAGCCTGTATTACCAATATGGGTAATACAATTTTTCCACGGTTACGGCGAGAACCTGCTGGACATGTCCAAGGACCACGTGGAGTTGCGCATCGGCCTGGGGTTTTAGGNNCCGCGCATATAAATAAAAAACCGCGGGATCAACCGCGGTTTTTTATTTATATGGCATGGGCCCAATCCCGCCGTGGGCACCGCCCTGTTTGCGAACCAGTCGTTTATTTTTTCCCCTGTCATTGAAGCCTCAAGCGCGTCAAGCCGGCCCTTGAACGGCAGGAACACGAACTATGATTACCTGCCCAGCCCCATGGCCGCTACGCAGGTCTTTTCGTATAGGTCCCTTAAAATGTTATCCGGGTCGGTTTGCTGCTTGACCTTGAAATAATTATCCCTGTTCCATATTGTCCAGAATTCATCTTCCGTAAAATAATTGCTTGAAATAAGCGCCTTGATGCCGCCGATCCTGATCAATTCCTCCTCTATGAGCCTGTAATAATTTTTGTCGTACCTGCGCATGCCGTATATCGCCAGGTCAATAAAAAGTTCATCCGGCGATCTTTTGATAAATTGCTCCGACATCCACTCGTATTTCCTGCCCAGCCTGTATGGAACGCACCACAGCGGGAAAAAATCTACATTTTTCCCGTACCAGTGCATGAAGTCCGTTAATTTTGAAAACGGTATAAAAAGATCGGCCGTAACCGGTAAAGGCATAACTTTACGCAATTTTTCAGCGAGTTTGAGAGTGGTAGAGGAGCCTAGGAATTTCCCGAGGAGCAGCCTTCCCAAAAATGACTTTGGAAAGACATCCGTATTGCCATTGTCATACCTGAAGAAGTAATCCGCGGTTTCGATATAATCCACTTTCCCTTTTTGAACGGTCGGAAAGTATGCCCTTGTCCATTCATAACTGTGGGAAAACGGGGCTTTGTCCGTGAAATAGCCCGTGGAGAGCACGCAATTGTTTTGTGAAAATATCATCCCATCCATAAAATCAATGTCGTGCTTTTCATAATGCGACAAAATACCGGCCTTATAACTTTCTATCGAATCATACTTTTCATATACTATCTTCACATACTTTTGGGCCGGTATGAGCCGGAATTTGAGCCTTGTCAAAATACCGAGTGTTCCAAATGTGCTGTGCAGCATCTGGAAGATCAGGCTGTCTTTTTCCGGAGTGCAGGTAAGCACATCACCTTTGGCTGTCACCACCTCGTACTCGAGGCAGGAATCATGAAAACCGCCGTATTTATAGGACATACTTTCAAGCGACCCGCCTGCAACGGCTCCGCCTATGGTTATCCCCTTGTGTTCGGGCACGGTCATAGGGACCAGCCCGTGTTTAAGCGTCGCGGCCACCAGGTCCGAAAAAGAAACTCCAGGCTCGGCAAGGCATATGCGCTCTGCGGGATCTATCGACAAAATATCGTCAAAATCGCTTATATCGAGTTTTTCGTCCGAGTACTTTTTATCGAACGGTTTTGGCATTTGGTGGGAAACACCTTTTTTCTTTAACGTGACGGGCGCCAGACTTTTTCTTTCCCTGAGCTGTCCGCTTACCCTGCCGACCTTTTCCGCGTGGGACAGCACTTACCTAAAACCCCGTCCTTATAAAATACGCGGCCGCGGCAACTGCCGCCCCGATAAGGGCCGAATACAGGTTTATCTGCATGGATCTTTGAAAGTCTTTTTTCTTGGATTCTGCCTGCGTCACTTCCGTAACCTTTCCGACTTCCAGCGTGAAATTATAGACGCCCCTCACGCCGAAACCCGCGCAAAAATGGAAAGCGGCCTGCAAAAATCCGCTGGCGCCCATCATTGCCGGCAAAAAAACAAAAATCCTCCACACCTGCGGGGTATGGGCCAGAATAAATATCAGCCATAAAACCACGGTCAGGGCCAACCCGGCCCATCCGAAATTCCTGCGCATGCGAATCTCTGCGGGGCCGATATTGCACACCCCGGACACATACTCGGACTTGGTACTTAAATCAACTTTGTCTGCCACAAGCAAACCTCCTGAAAAAATGGGGATATGTCACGGTTGGATCATTGGAGGTTTTAGTTAATACAGATATACATGAAAAAACAGGGATAATCAAGTTTTTATGGAGATGGGTTTTTCAGATGTTGTAGAGAGGGGGCTTGCCCCCTCTCTACAGGTTTAGAAACAGGGCCACGCCCTGTCATTTTATTTTTTTAATTTATTCGGTTCCGGTTTTTTGCTTTTCGCCTTTGCAGGCTCCGCTTCTTCAACTTCCTCGCCGAGTTCTTTCATAGCGCTGTGCACCTCGTCCACATGGTGCTTATTCTCAAAGTTAGAAAGCAGACTGTACGCGCACGGTACAACAAATAGGGTGAGAAGCGTGGAAAAAATAACGCCGCCTATGACAACCACGGCCATAGGTTTGCGTGTCTCAGCTCCGGGCCCCATCGCAAGCGCAGGCGGAATTGCGGCCGCGATGGTCGCGGCTGAGGTCATAAGAATGGGCCTTAGGCGTATAGGGCACGCCTCAAGCAACGCGTCAAAAACATTCTTGCCAGCGTTACGCCTTTGGTTTGTAAAATCCACAAGAAGTATGGAATTCTTTTTAACTATGCCCATCAACAGGATTATACCGATAAGGCTGTAAATATTGAGCGTCTGCCCGGTCACAAACAGCGCTATAAAGGCGCCGGTCACCGAGAAAGGCAGGGCGATAAGCACCGATACGGGGTGGACAAAGGAATTAAACTGCGTGCCAAGGACCATGTACGCGACAAATATTCCGAGGAAGAGAGCCACTATCAGGCTTGAATTGGAATCTCTGAAGCTCTGCGAGGCTCCAACAAAAAATATTCTGTACCCATCCGGCAGCTTTTTCCCGAGCGCTTCCACTTGATTGAGCGCGTCTCCCTGTGATTTGCCAAGCGCCACATTCGCGTATATTCTGATTGCCCGTTCCCTGTTTTCCCTGGTTATGGATGTGACTGTCGGCTTTTCCTTGACGTCGACCACGTCGGATAGCTTTATAAGCTCACCCTGATTATTCCTTACAAAAGCGTTTAAAATACCCTGGATCTGCGTCCTGTCGGTCTTGTCGAGTTCAACGGTCACATCATATCTTTTTCCGTCTTTTGTATACTTGCCGTATTTCAATCCTCCGTAAGAAGCATTAAGAGCGTTGCCTATTGTGGACATATTAACCCCGCGCGCAGCTGCTTTTACCCTATTCGGATAAACAAGAGCTTCGGTCACTCCGAGCTTATAATCCGAGTCTGCGTCCACCATCAACCCGGTCTTATCCATATCAGAGACCATACCTGCTGCTAAAGATGCAAGTTTATCCCAGTCGGGCCCCATGAGCATAAACTCCACGGGATAACCTCTTTTTGCGGTAAAACCCTGGAGCGAAGGGTCTATCATACTAACCACACTTATCCCATCGATCTTCTTGAGTTGCTTTCTCAGGACGTCCGCTATCTGCATCTGCGTCAGCACTTTATGCGTTGCCGGGTCGGCCGGCCTGTGGTTTTTATCCTTGAACGTGACCTGTATGCCTCCCGCATTTGAACTTCCGTAACCGATGATGGAAAAATAACTTAAAGTCTCGGCCCTCGAGGCCACAACCTGTTCCGCTTTCTTGAATACTTCATTCGTAAATTCAAAGGCGGACCCCGGCGGCGTCTGTATATTTATACTGAGCCTTGCCTGGTCCTGTGCCGGAACAAATTCTTTTTTGAGGAAAAAGAACAGAGTAAGGGACGCTGCAAACAGCACCAAAGATACCAGTATGACCTTCCCCCTGTTATTAAGGCAGATCTTGAGCCATTTCGCGTAACCATCCCTAATATTGTCCATGGCAACGTCCATGAAAGGCCTTTTCGCCCCTGTCTTTGCCGGAGCAGGCATATATTGCGAAGCATACATCGGTGTGATGGTCAAAGCCCCAAGCAGCGATATTATGACGGCCGCGGATATGGTCACGCCGAACTGGAAAAAGTACCTTCCTATAACGCCGGGCATGAATATTACCGGCAGGAAGATCGCGAGTATCGCGACGGTGGCGGCGATAGCCGCGAATGTTATTTCGCGCGAGCCCTTAATGGCCGCCCTTATCTTTGATTCACCCTCTTCCCTGTGGCGCGCTATATTTTCGACCATCATGATGGCGTCGTCAACNNCCTATGACCAGTGACAACCCAAGAAAGGTAAATGTATTGAGAGTGAAACCGAAAAGTTTTATGAAAAAGAAAGCGCCGAATATGGACATAGGTATGGTAAGCGATACATTAAGCGCGGTATTGAACGTCCCCAAAAACAGCCAGCATACTATGGCTGTAAGTATAACCGAGAGCAGTATGACGAAATTCATGTCATTTGAGGCGTCCTCGATGAACTGGGTGGTGTCAAAACGCAAGTCAAGGCGCGTACCTTCCGGAAGCGTCTTTTGGATATCTTTAACCCTCTTTTTAATGGCGTGCGCTACTTCAACCGCGTTTGAACCCGGCTGTTTTATTATCCCGATTCCCACGGCTATGCCGTCCGGTGTCCTGGCAAGACGTAAAGCGTCCTCGAGCCCCTCTTCAACGCGGGCTACATCCCCTATCCTGATGGGTTTCCATATGGACATACCTCTTCTTGATGGTATCACTATGGATGAAAATTCAGTGACGTTCGCGGCTTCACCAAGCAGCCTTATGCTGGTCTCCCTGGTGCCGTTATCTATGAAACCGGCCGGCACTTCATCATGGCCGCTGGCGATGGCGTTTAAAATATCATCCGTTGTTATCTCTTTTTCCTTCATTTTCTTCGGGTCAAGCCATACCCTTAGCGACGGGTTCAGATAGCCGCCGAGCGATATCTGGGCAACTCCCGGTACGGACGAAAAAGCGTCGTTCAGGTAATTCTTCGTATATTCCATGAGAAATTGAGTGGGCCGATTTCCGGAAAACGACAGCCATATAATAGGCGATGCGTCCGGATTAGATTTTCTTATTACTGCCGGGTCAATATCAGTGGGCAGGTCCCTCGCTACTGTGGCAAGCGCCGACTGCACCTGCTGGAGCGCCACGTCTATATTTTTATCGAGGCTAAACTGGACGGTGACGTTTGACGCGCCCCTTGTCGATGACGAGGTCACTTCAGTCACGCCGTCTATTCCGGTCACTGCGCCTTCGACTATATCGGTAACCTGAGCTTCCACGACATCAGGCGCGGCTCCGGCCCAGGTTATGGAAACGGATAGAACGGGAAAATCCACGTCAGGCATAAGCGACTTGCCGAGGCCCAGATATGATATTGCTCCGAAAACTATTATCCCGATCAGGATCATCCAGGCCATGACCGGGTTTTTTATAGACTGGTCTGATAATGTCATTTTACAACCTCCGCCGATATTTCAAGCATCTGCCTGTCCAATTCCCTCTGTATGATGGACCTGTCCAGGGACTGCTTGACTGTGGTATTATTGGACATGGCCTGCAGCACGTCCACGTTCGTGACCAGCCCGAATTTATAATCGGACTGCTGCGCTTTCAGGGACTGGGATGCCTTTAAATAAGCGTCCTTCATGGCCGTGACTATTATAGCCGACGCCGCGTAATCCCTCAACCTTGACCTTAACTCATATTTCACATCCAGGAACGTGGAAATGTACTGCCTGTAAGCGGCTTCCCTCTGCGAGAACGCGGAAATACTGTCAAATACCCTGGAGCCGCCCTCGAATAACGGCCACTGCGCCAGTAGCATAAACTGCCAACCCTTGTCATTATAGGCCGTTGTGCCAAGGAACGGCGAACCGCCGATCTCTTTCGAAACTGATAGGTCAACCTGTGGCAGCAATGTCCCCAGCCCGGCCGCTATCCTTTTATCTGACGCTTCCACTTCGGCTTTTTGCGCCAGAACGTCGGAACGATTCTGCGCTGTCAATGTCACGCTTATATTTTCCGCGATATCCGCGCTCTCCACCGGCTGTACCACGGTCACCTGATATTCAATGCCAAGCACCCTGGAAAGCGCGTCAGCCGCCCCGTCAACCGAGGCCTTTGCCTGTTCAAGCTGCGCCGCAAGAAGCGCCGCAGTGGACTCTGTCGCGTATACTTCGCTGAGCCTTGACTTACCAAGTTCCTGCCACTGCCTTAATTCCGCCACCCTTTGGTTCAATAAAGTCAGTCCGTCCTGTATGTTCGCCTGGTCAGCCTGGGCCGAAGCCAGCGTATAATATGCGTCAGCCGTGCTTTGTGCGAGCGCCCTTTTGACTGATATAAGATTAAGTTCCTGCCTGTAAGCTTCCCTGTCAAAAATGGAAATTTCATTTATCTTTTCAAGCCCGTGAAAGACAGGCTGTGTGGCCGTAATCGAACTGACCCAGCCCTGGTCGGAATAAAGGCTGCCGTTTATGTTGAATTCGCGCTCGTGGTCGAGCGTTATTGTCGGAAGCAGCGCGCCGAAAGATTTGATCTTCGCCGCGTTCGCCTGGGTAAGCAGTTCGGTCTGTATCTTCACCGCGTCGGAATTGGCCAGCGCGATCTTATAACAATCCGTATAAGCCAGGGGGGTGTTAGTCACGCCTTCCGCCATAAGAACAGGTACAAACAACAAAAAAATAAATGCAATTGACAACTTCTTCATGATCAATACCGCCTTTGATAAATTTTTAACAACCTGACAATGATATCAGAAAAAAATGCAATAATCAATACCGTCAGGCTGTCTACAATAATATATAAAGATAGTTAACGTAATATGCTGAATTTTGTTAACTTTCACGGTATTAGACGTTTGAAATAAGGGGAAAGTTCGTTTTTTCATTGTGTTTTTTGATTATGTGCCTCGTTACTACAAGAGCCGCAACCTGAAGGTTGCGCCTACACAATCAATAACCTTATCATACTACATTCGGCACTACTTCAGGCCTCAGTCTCTTATCTCCCAAACTCTTCCTTTATACATTGAACTTAAAATGCACCATATCCCCGTCCTGCATTATATACTCCCTGCCTTCGCTGCGCAGGAGGCCCATGTCCTTCATCTTAACCTCGTCTTTTACGTTCTTGAACTCCTCAAACTTCATGATATCCGCCTTGATGAACCCGCGCTGGATGTCCGAGTGTATCTTGCCTGCGGCTTCAACTGCTGTCGAGCCGCGTTTGATGGGCCACGCGCGCACTTCCTGGGCGCCCGCCGTGAGGAACGTTATCAGGTCCAGCAGCCTGTAGGCGTGCTGGATGAACTCGTCAAAACCTTTGTATTCGAAACCAAGTTCTTTGAGGTATTCTTCGCGTTCTTTCTCGCCGAGCTCCATCATCTCGCCTTCTATCTTTGCGGATATGACAACGTATTCGGCATTGCGTTTCTTTATGTACGCAACAAGTTCCGGGAAGTGCTTATCGAAATCCTGGATCTTGTCTTCGTCGGTGTTTAAAACATAGAGCATGGGTTTTAAGGTCATTAGGCCGAGTTCCTTCACATGTGGCTTTTCTTCCTTGGTCAGTCCCGCGGCATTAGCCGGCAGGCCCTTTTCAAGGGCCTCTTTTACTTTCTTTAATATTTCATATTTAAGAAGTGCGTCTTTGTCATTGCCTGATTTGGCGGTTCTTTCAATCTTTGTGTAACCCTTGGATACAACATCAAGGTCGGCAAGCATGAGCTCGGTTTCAATGGTCTCTATGTCCCCGATGGGGTCGAGCTTGCCTTTGGTGCGGATGACGTTCGCGTCCGTGAATACACGGACCACGTGGGCGATGGTGTCGACTTCGCGGATGTTGGCGAGGAATTTGTTGCCGAGGCCTTCGCCTTTGGAAGCGCCTTTAACAAGGCCGGCGATGTCCACGAACTTAAAGGTCGCGGGGACGTAGGTGGTTTTGCCGTCGTTGTAGACTTTGAAGAGAAAATCCAATCTCGGGTCCGGAACGGCAACAATGCCGACGTTTGGTTCTATGGTACAAAATTCGTAGTTGGCGACCTGGGCGCCTGCGGTTTTAGTTAAAACATTAAACGTTGTTGACTTCCCCACGTTTGGGAGACCTACTATTCCTACTTCCATCGTTGTTTCTCCTGTTTTTAGTTTATTGTTGGGCCGTCATTGCGAGGAGCGAGCCCCTCAGCGACGAAGCAATCTCTGTTTTTTTGCAGGCATCGTCTTAAAGGCTTATCGGTGGAACTGAGATTGCTTCGTCGGCATAAAACAAAAACGCCTTCTCGCAATGACAGCGCTACACCGCAATGACGACGCTACACAGTGATGCCTTCGTACAGATCCTTCCATTGCGGGTTAAATCCGTTTATAAGTGTTTCCTTTTTCTTCCTGCTCCCGCTTTTCAGCTGCTTTTCTCTTATTATTGCTTCTTCCGGGCCGTCAAACGCCTCGTAGTAAACCAGGCGGTCAACATTATACCTGCTTGTAAACCCTTTTACTACTTTATTTTTATGTTCATAAATACGCCTTATAAGGTCATTAGTCATACCTACATATAATGACTTGTTGCTTTTGCAGGCTAAAATATACACGTAATGCCGCTTATTCATTATTACCCTCCGTAAGAATGAATGTTTAACCCTTGTAAGTACAAAATCTAAGGCTTATCGGTGGAACTGAGATTGCTTCGTCGCCGTAAGACTAAACCGGCTCCTCGCAATGACAACAACACAGCTGGCCAATGACAGCGCCACAATTTGCCGATGACCGCATCAGCCGGCCAATAACGGCGAAACAGTACTAAAGCCACCCCTACAACGACAAAGGGCCGGTTCATCACCGGCCCCTTGTGCATATTACATACGTAACTTGCGTTACGTTGTGTGCTTATTTCTTTGCTTTCGCGACCTTGGCGTTGACTTCTGCCGAGATCTTTTCCACTGTTTCGTCGTCCCTTTTCGACACCATCAGGCCTATGCCGATGATACCCAGGCATACGACAACGACTGTGATCGTTACTACGTCATAGCCTTTGTACATGACTATGAGCGGTGCAATGAGCAGCGCAACAAGGTTCATGACCTTGATGAGCGGGTTCAATGCCGGTCCTGCCGTATCTTTGAACGGATCGCCGACTGTGTCGCCGATGACCGCCGCTTTATGCCTGTCTGTGCCTTTGAAGCCCATCTGTTCGACGGATTTCTTGGCGTTATCCCACGCGCCACCCGCGTTTGAAAGATATACCGCCATCAGCTGTCCCACAAGGATTACTCCCGCGAGGTAGCCGGCGAGGCCTTCAGCTTTGAAGAGGAAGCCCATCGCCACAGGCATCAATATCGCGAGCAATGCAGGGCTTACGAGTTCCTTCAATGCCGCTTTTGTGCAGATATCAACGACTTTTGCCGACTCAGGTTTTGCCTTGCCGGTCATCAAGCCTTTGATCTCCTTGAACTGCCTTCTTACTTCGTTAACAACAAGGAACGCCGCCCTTCCAACGGCTCTGATAAGGAGCGAGGAGAAAAGGAACGGTACCGCGCCGCCGATCAGGAGTCCGATGAATACTATCGGGCTTGAAAGGTTTATGCATACTACGCCTGTAACTTCGTTGAACGATGAGAAAAGCGATACAGCCGCGATAACGGCTGTAGCTATTGCGAATCCTTTGGTGATGGCTTTCGTTGAATTTCCTACAGCGTCGAGCTCGTCGAGGACTTTTCTTCCTTTTTCAGGAAGTTTGGCCATTTCGCCGATGCCCTGGGCGTTGTCTGAAACCGGACCGAATGTGTCCTCAGATACGATGATACCCGTAACTGTGAGCATTCCGAGGCCGATCAAAGCTATACCGTAGAGGGTCTGCATTCCAACGGCAGCCGCTGTTCCTACCGGCATGATCCCGAATACAAGGATCGATACTGCAAGCGCTATCGCGATCGATATGATGGCCCAAACCGAGGACTCCATACCTTCCGCTGTTCCCGCGAGGATAACCGTTGCGGGCCCTGTGAGTGTTGATTTAACGATATCTTTGACCGGCTTTGCCTCTGTTGTTGTGAAGTGTTCCGTCATCTGTGAGATGATGAACGAGAGGATTATACCGACCGTGGTAATCATAAAAAGCTTCCATCCGAGGATGGACGCGCTGTTAGGCGCTATATTCGGGAACAATTCCGGCCTTTTGGCCATCCATTCGCCGATGGCTGGTATCAGATACATAACATTGATGATACCGAAGCCGAGTATGGATAATACTGAAGCGAGCCAGAAACCCCTCTGTATGGGTTTCATGGCGTGTTCTTCTTCGCTCTTCGACCTTACTGCGTATGTACCGATGATCGAAGCGATAACTCCGACGGCACGCACGAACAGCGGGAAAATAACCCCCATATTTCCGAACACTGTCGCGCCGAGGATCATGGCGGCGACCAATGTTACTTCGTATGACTCGAATATGTCCGCTGCCATTCCGGCGCAGTCTCCGACATTGTCGCCCACGTTGTCAGCGATGACCGCCGGGTTGCGTGGATCGTCCTCGGGGATGCCGGCNNTTGTCCCCGACGTTGTCGGCGATAGTCGCTGCGTTGCGCGGATCATCTTCCGGTATGTTCTTTTCCACTTTACCTACGAGGTCGGCTCCTACATCCGCCGCCTTTGTGAATATTCCGCCGCCGACCCTCATAAAGAGAGCGAGCAGGCATCCGCCGAAGCCGAACCCGACGAGAACGTCGGAGATGGCCGAAGCTTCAGTCTGGAATATTAAGAATATCGAAGTTGCGCCGAGCAGTCCGAGTCCGATAGTGAACATTCCCGCTATCGAGCCTGTCCTGAAAGCGATTGTTAAAGCTTCTTTTTTGCCCTTGTCAACCGCGCCTGCCGCGACCCTTACGTTGCCTTCTACGGCAAGTGTCATTCCGACAGTTCCGGTAACCGCTGAAGCCAGCGCGCCAAGAACGAATGCCAGCGCCCTGCCCCATTTGATCTTAAGAACCTGTTCAGGCGAGTAACCCAGTGAAGCGGCTACCTGCGTTGTAAAGAAAAGCACTATTGCAAGACCGATAACCAGCCAGATGATGGTTGAAAACTGCCTTGCAAGATAGGCATTCGCGCCTTTCTTGATCTCGGCGTTGATTTCTATCATCTTCTGCGTTCCCCTTGATTTCGAAAGAATCTCGAACATCAGGTATACTCCATAAACGAGGGCAAGTATTGCCGTGCCCCAAACCACCCAAAGCGCTGTCTGTTCAAAAGAGGAGAGCGGAGCGAGTTTGATGTGCTCTGCCGTCTTCTGAACGACTTCCACAGCGACCTGAGCAGCCTGTGTAACTGCTGCTGCTGCTGCTACTGTTTCTGCCATTTAGCTATTACCTCCTTGAGAAAGTATGGTATAAATACCATTTAATACGCAAAACAATGTTCCTATTTTTACATAACAACGTGGGTTTGTAAAGGATTTTCTAATAAAATCAGCACTTTTGAAAGTAATTTGGTGGTATTTTGTCGGTTGAAATGCGCCCGCCGAAAGACGGGAAAAACAGCGTGACTATATTTTTATTATCACCTTAAGGCAGTCTTTTCCTTCAGAAGCAAGCTTGAAACCATTTTTCATCTCATCTATATCCAGGGTATGCGTTATCATGTCGTCAACATTCACTTTTCCTGAACTTATAAGGTCCAGGGCTTCCTTATTATCCCTTGGCGACGCGCCATAGCTGGTTTTGATGCTTATATCATCCCTCCAGTACGGGTTGAAATCAATGGCAATAGTCTCTCCCGGCTTTGGCACGGCAAAAAACAGGACGCATCCGCCCTTGTCCACGGCCTGCAACCCCTGCTCCGCGGCTGATTTTGCGCCCGTACATATTATAACCTTGTCCGCCAGCCTCCCATCATTGGCTTTTTTTACGGCTTCAATGAGGTCCTGACCCGCAAGCACCGCGCTGTCGGCTCCGTACTTTTTGGCCGCGTCGAGCCTGAATTGGTTTGTATCCGTGGCGATTATCACGCCCGCGCCTTTTGCCTTTGCGAGTTTAATATGCAGCAGCCCGGCTATGCCGCATCCGAGCACAAGCACGCAGTCGCCTTTCTTTATATGAAGCGCCCTTTGGCCGCGCGCCACGGTGCCCAAGGGTTCGATGAACGTCGCCTGTTCAAATGACATATTATCAGGGAGGACAACCACGCCGGTTTCAACTGATTTTCCGGAAACTTTCAAAAACTCGGAGAATCCGCCGGGCGCGAAATTATTCTTTGACTGAAAAACCGCGCAGGCCGTCTCGTGCCCGCTTTTGCAGTAAAAGCATTCATCACACGGCACGTGATGGGTGGCAAACACCCTGTCCCCAACCTTGAATTTTTTCACATCTTTACCGGTTCCTGATATCACACCCGCGTATTCGTGCCCCAGCACAAGCGGCGCTTTTTTTATCCTGTACCACTCCAGCACGTCGCTGCCGCATATGCCGCACGCCGCTGTTTTAATAAGGATGTCCGAGGCCCCTATTTCCGGGATTGGCTGTTCTTCCACCCTTACGTCCGAATTATTGTAATACATCCCTACTTTCATTTTTTACCCTTTAACGAATTGTACAGGTCCAGCGCCTGAGCAGCCGTCATATTGTCGTGAACAACGGCCCTGACAGCCTGTATCATGGCCACGGGATTCTCGTTCTGGAATATATTCCTTCCCATGTCCACGCCTATGGCCCCGGCCTTTACGGCATTATAAGTGAATTCAAGCGCTTCCTTAGTGGGGCGTTTCGTGCCGCCGGCTATGACTATCGGCGCGAGGCAGGCCTCGACGACTTCCTCAAAACCGTCGCAGTAATAGGTCTTAACTATATCCGCTCCGTTTTCAGACACAACACGGCAGGCGTGTTTTAAATATTTAAGGGCGTCTTTTTTATCCTCGGCCGTAAGTTCCCCGCCGTCTTCGCGCTCGCCTTTGACGAATTTACCCAGCACAGGGTCGCTGCCGACCGCTGTTATGCCGATGGAGATGAGCCCGTACCTATGTGCCTCGTCGGTCAAGGTCGTAAGATTCGCGATAGTATCGGTCTGGTGCGGCAATCCTATATAGCACGAAGTCGTAAAACCTATGGCGTTCAAATTGACCATTTCCTGCACCGAAACGGTGACTATTTCGTCGTCGAGCTCGGCGGGTTTGCGCATAGAGTTGCCGCCCGTCGCCCTGAGGATGATGGGTGTTTTGACCCATGGATTGAAGCTTGATTTTAATCCGCCTATGGTGGGGCTCACAGCGTCGCAAAAAGGAAGAAGGGGTTCGATCGTTTTTCTCAGGTCTTCCAGCCCGGCCGGCGCGCCCTGGAAATAGCCATGGTCCACGGCAAGCAGAACTGTCCTTCCTGATTTCGAATTGAACATCTGGGCCATCCTGTTTTTAAGCCCGCTCCACTCTGTTTTGTAGTCAAATATTTTTTTCATAAACACCTCCATTTTATTTTGGAAAATTATAACATAATTTGTTTATATATGGGAAATAAAAATTATATCACTTTTCTTTGCCGTGTATTTATAGATTAAACTGGAACTAAATCACAAAAATAAAATCTGTTTTCCCTTAATGTTATCTCTCCCAACTTATAATTCACTGACTTCCTGAATATTGGCCCATCATAAACAAAAGTATGGAATTCCCCATTTTCACCGCACGGGTCGACTTTGGAAGGAAGGTCTTTTAAAAACTGTTTGTTATATTCCCTGCCCGCAAATTCTTTATCAAGCGCATGTGAATCAATGCATGTAACAACTGCTTTGAATCCCAAATCAATAAACTTTTCACCGAGTTTTGCAGTGTCATTTTTCCATAAAGGGAAAATACCATGCATATTTATTTTCGAGAGATTCTCTTCCCTGTATTTCCTTAAATCTTCAAGAAAAATATCACCGAAAACAGTTGCTGTAATACCCTTGTTCTTGTATTCAAGCAATTTTTCATTCATTCGTGTTTCATATATTTCATTGGTAGAATTTATTGGAATAAAAACTTTTTCAAGAAGCATACACAAGGAAGCGGCCTGTTTTTCAAGAAGTATGCGCCTGACACCGTGCATGCTTATACGGTCATAACCTTCTGTCAGTGTTGTCAACAATGCGGATATTTCAAGACTGTTTGCCCGTTTAACTTCATATAAGGCCATAGTGCTATCCTTGCCTCCGCTCCATGCAAGAATTGCTTTTTTAGGTATGTTTGCAGTCTGTGCATCGTTGAATTCCATTAATTCCCCTTTCATTCTTCTCGTCCTACCTCCATTTTATCACTTTTCTTTGCTTTTTACATAATTAAATGCGCAGTCCCGTGCCGTATGTGTCATCTGTCCGGTTGTGGTCGCCCTGGAGCGGAATTCTTGGCCTTCCTATGGTTGGTATTGGCAGTTTTAATATTAATTACTCTATCCGAGACCCATAAATCATAAATCGGTCAAAATCGCTCTATTTTCATTTATATTTCATTGGTGATTAACGGGATGTTTTTCATCATTTTCAATTTCATTTAATTTTAATTGATTTGGGGCGTTATTTATCTGATACCTCTACTTTGATACTCCTTAGCGGTAAAACGGGGAATTTGGGGGTCCCAAGATAGACGACATTCGCAACTGGGTGAGGACGGAGGAACCTGTTATTTTGAACAATAGATTGTCTACAATCTGGTTAACCTTATGTGCTAACACGAAGTAAAACTATCGTGAACACTTCCAGAGGACTAATACAAGAACCAACGGAATTTGTTGAAATTAAATGATTGAATAGATTATTTGTCCAATACTTCATTATTCATTGTTCTTACAAATTCTATTGCATCTGCATCTATTGGTTCGCTTTCAGCCAATTCGGATTTAAGATACATGCCACCTTTATTATAAATAAATGCTACCGAGGAATTTTTCAACTTTTTTACCACAATATCTGTAATTTGGTTAAAACCATTTGTTTTAACCCTTAAAAACCTAACGCAGGTTTGTCCGTTCCCGATTTTCTTTGTGAAATACATCTTACAGTCGCTCAAATTCAATCCATATACTTTTAAGGCATTTGCCATATTTCGTAAGTTCTGTTCATCAATTGAAATTTGTTTGTGAATTATTATAGCCGCCGCAAAGTAGTTTTTAGAAAAAATTCTAAAAGTCAGAGCCTTTGTAGTTGATTTTTTAAAAATTTTCCATCCGTCAGGAATTTGTGTGTTCGTGAAATATGTTTTTCTAGCCCCTTCGTTTGCTTTAATACCGCATACATCACAAAAAATAAAGAACGCAACAATTAGTGCTATAAAAGCGAAGACAAATATCCAAATATTTTTTTTCATTGTTGCCCCCCTTTCGTTCGTCTTATCTTAACTCTATTTACTTTAAGGATTTTTAATCATAAAATCTTCAAAACTTTTGATTTCCCGTATTTTTTCAAATATCCCATTTTGATATTTATAGATTTCTTTGGCATATTTTTCCTTCATATCGTCCTTTTCCTGTAATGAAACGGGTGTCCGATGTAAAATTATCTCATCATTGCCGTCATTATCCACATCTAATACTTCTTCCCCTAAAAATCCCATTCCGATTTCGTGCATAAGTTCGATAATGCCTTTAAGGGTAATTCTTGTAACATAACATCTGCCTCTATTGCCTTCAAGAATTGTCGCATAAACAACTTCATCTTTAATCGTCGTTCTAACCTTCATTAACTTTAAAGGTATCATATCTGGATATTCAATACGTCCTATCTCTTTACCTGATTTTCCTTTGTCATCAACTTCAAGAACACGCATATAAGAACTTTCCGAACTCCAATCTTGGTCAGCCCCAAATTTCATATAGACTTCAATCTTAATAGTTTGGTTTTGTATTTTGTCATATGTTTCTTTAATTAAAACATCAGTATTTTTAGGAAACCAATCCTTTGCAAATATACATGTCGCTAATAACAAAAAAATTATTACGTATATTTTTCTCATTTATTCCCCTTTCATTCATCTAGCATATACCTTATTTTACCACTTTTACTTGCCGTATTTCAAGGGGTCCGTTCCTCCATAATTATATTTCAATTTTGTCAGCACTTCATTCTTTCCCTTTCATTTCTATTCTAAATTTTATTTATATCTAATTGCCATATATATAACAGTCAAAAGAATCAAACAATTAAACACAATTAATAATATGCTC
>PMTB01000034.1 GCA_003167475.1 candidate division FCPU426 bacterium
CATTATCACTTTGCGGTTACATGGCGGATTAAGCAAGCGACGGGTACTTTATGGTATAATTACGGGGTGATGAAGGGAGAACAAATGAAAAAAATATTCAGTTACATGCTCGAAACACGCGCCGGCATACTGAGCACGACCATATTGCCGGTCATTCTGGGTACGGCACTTGCCTCATATTGCGGGCACCATATCAATATTTTAATATTTTGGCTGTTGCTCGCAGGGTTTGCCTTTACGCACCTTGGCACCAATATCGTGAATGATTACTTTGACGCCAGGGACGGCACCGACAATATAAATACCGGGTTCATCGGGCCTTTTACAGGCGGGAGCAGGATGCTCCAGTCAAGGGCCTTGTCCATGAAAGAGGTGCTTTCCGAGGGAATTATATTTTTTGTACTCGCAGCCGCTTGTTTTATATCCGCGTCGGCCGGGTCAAACCCGGTTGTGCTCATCACCGGGGTTTTGGGAATTGCCTCAGGCATATTTTATTCGGCCCCTCCCCTGAAAATATCGCGCACCGGTTTCGGCGAGGCGCTCGTGTTTTTTGTCTTCGGCCCGCTCATAACTTTCACCGCTTATTACGCGCAAACCATGGAACCCGGTCTGAAACTAAACCTGGAACCTGTTATTATTTCAATACCGCTCGGGTTGTTGACGGCAGCTTTTGTCATTATAGCCGAACTGCCGGACCGCAAGGCCGATATGGAAACCGGAAAAAACAACCTGGCAGTAAAGCTCGGCCCGGGAAAAACAGTGTTCCTGTACGCGGCAGTGAGCGCGGCCGCTTATCTGTGCATCCCCGCCGGCATAGCCTTGGGCATAATGCCGGCAACGGGGCTGACGGCTCTATCCGGAGCTGTTGTGTCGGCGGCGGCCATGTTTGAACTTTGGAAAAAATATAAAACCCCGGAAAAGCTTGGTTTGGCCTGCGCGCTGACGCTTGTTGCGCATCTTATTACCGGTCTGCTGCTTATCGTTTCATTACGCGCTTGAAAATCGCATTAGAGGTCCTGTTTGCGATTTTCATGGCTTTTGGCTTAAAAACTTATCGCGGGCCTTACTCCAGTCTCCGGCCCGCCATGTACCTGAGCGAAGAGAATGGCACATGGTCTCTTTCCTTTTAAACTCCTCCATCTACTCCTTCGTCAGCAAAGATATTTCCGACAGTATCGACGGCACGTCCATGAAGTTCGCGCATACCAGATACCTGGGGTGCCAGTCCGGGCCGAAGAGCTCCTTTTGTTCCCTTAATGCTTTGGCGCTGATAAACCTCGCGCCGTGGTTATACAGCGCGGCGCCTGCTTCCTTCCATGAAGGCGAGAATGAGTTAAGTTCGGGCCCGGCAAGCGGTGCCGGCCCCATGTTGAAAAACGCGAAGTGATTTTCCTTTCCCCAAAGTACCAGCATATAGTTCATATATTCCTCAAACTCATCCGGAGCGCCTTTTAAATGGCGCAAAAGGTCCACCCTGAACTCATCTTTGTCATTTGACGCCAGGATATTCGCGAAACCGAAAAGCCTGTTGTTTTTGTACAACGCGGCTATGGGGAAATTCCGAAGGTATTCCTGGTCGTAATATCCGATAATAAATCCGGGTTCCTTTATTTTCATTGTTTTAAGCCATTCCGCGGAAATCACGGCCGTTTCCTTTATCACCGCGCTGTTTGAGCTTTTTGGGAACACCTTAAAAGTAAAACCCTGTGCGAGCATCCTGGCGGCGAGGGTTAATAGTTTTTCATCGTTCTTTTTATTGAGCGGGTAGTTTTCCAGGGATACTTTGGCCTCCTCGCCTATTTTGTAGAAATTAAAGCCGGATTCGTCGTAGAAGTGCAGGTTGTCATCCGTGGTATTGAAAAATGCGGGCAGGCCCTTTTTCTGTCCCGCCATTTTTTTGAACTTCCATATAAGTTCTTCCATTTCCACATACGGCCCGACCGGGTCGCCCAAGGAAACAAAGTGGCTCCCGCACTGGGCGTACATCAGGAATGAAAGGCGGGACCAGGAAAATATCATTTTTTTGTCGCCGGAGAGGGCCAGCTGTGCCATGGTATCAGGGTCGTTAAAGGCTATTTTCGAGGCAGTGTGTATGTCATAGTCCGAGGAAGCGTGCGGAAGGGGTTTGTACGGCTTGAAAATATTGGCAGCCACCCAAACGGCAAGGGCAAAGCCGGAAAATACAAGGGAACGTATGCCGCGGGTGACGAAAATGTTATCCAGGCTGCTGCCGGAAATATACGCCACCAGCGCGCAAAGGGCCAGGACGGACGCGGTGGTGAATAAAAGGCCTGTTGTGGGTTTTTCCGTGAGCGGGCCTGTGCGCCTGTAAAAACTGTCTCCGAAAAAAAGCATGATGCCGAAAAGCGCGAACACCAGGAACGAAACCTCATAGCTGAAACTCTGTATCAGCAGCAAAAGCGCCACGGACACAAGCAGGGCGAGGGTCCATACATATGAGGAATAAATATTTTTTTGCAGCCCGCGCACCATCATGATCAGGCCCACTCCGCAAAATGAGCACAGAAGGGAGGCGGCTTCGGTCAGGTAAAAAGGCATGATGCCGGATATCAGCGCTGTCCTGGGTTCCAGGGACGGGATGGAACAGATCATCAGTGTCAGGGAGCCGGTTATAAACGCAAAGAATGAAAAAATATAGCCGGGCGTGGATGAGAGCAGGTCCTTTATTTCGCCGGCTTTGGTGAAGATGTTGGCGCGCGCGGATTCGGCCTCGGCAATGCCGTATACCACGTATGATATTGCCAGGGGAATGAAAAAGTATACGAGCCTGAAGAATATTATGGCGCTGATGACGCCGCTTCCCGCGCCGCTGCCCATGGACAAAAGCGATATGGCCGCCGCGTCAAATACGCCGAACCCGCCGGGCACATTGCTTATGATGCCAAGCACTTCGGAGGTCATGTACGCCGCAAAAAACAGCCCGAAGCCCATGGATCCCCCGGGGAGGAGCACATAAAAAGCCGCGGACGCGAATAGCCAGTCAAGGGCCGAAACAAGCACCTGCGGGGCGGCAAGGGCGGCTTTAGGCGGGCGGAATGTATTGCCGAGTACATTGAATGTTCTTTTGGAAAAAAAGGCCCAAACCAGGTAAACCAGGAGCAATATGACAAGTACGACGGCCGCTGTGAGCGCAGAGTACTTTATGAAAGGATGGAAAGAAACCGGCCATATATTCAGGTTTAAAAGCGTGACCGAAAGGGCCGCAAACCCGAGTATCTCGGATACCCCGCAAAAAGCGATGATGCGTCCTATCTCGTTGGTTGTAAAATCCCAAAGCGAATAAAGCCGAAGGCGTACGGCCGAGGAACTTAATATGGATAAGCCGATGGAGTTGCCGAAAGCGTTGGAAGTAAACGACACGGCCGCGCATTTACTGAAAGGAAGTTTCCTGCCGGTGTATATTACGGCAAGGTAATCGGAGAAGATGAGGAAAAAGTAGCTAAGGGCCGTGAAAACAAATGAAAGGAATATCCTAAAAGGGGATATGGAAGCAAACCCGTCGAGTATGCCCTCGGTCCCGTGTCCTTTAAAGAACCCGGCAAGGACAAAAAAGGACGCGGCAAAAGACATGATGGTGAAAGCGTTCCCAATGCGCCTTAAAAGTTTTGTGTTCATATAATTATAATATAGAAGGTGGAGGCGGAAATCAAGGGGATTTTAAAGGGATATGAACCGACAGTGTTTTTATATCTATGGAAAAATCAGCCGCGCTGTGATAAAATTATTATCTGAACTAAAAAAACATAAACTAAGGAAAACGATGAAAAACACGTTTATTAACAGGAACTTTTCCATGCTTCTGCTCGTGCAGACCATAGAGCAGATCGGCGACAGTCTTATACTTATGTCCCTTATCGCGTGGGTCATGGGGATGGAGACCGGGGCCAAGACCGCCAATATGACCATTTTGCTTTTTTGGATCGGGCTTCCCATAATCCTTATCGGGCCTTTTTCCGGGGTTATTATCGACCTGTTCAAGCGCAAGACGCTTCTTGCTGTCGCCACATTTTCCAAAGGGGTGTTCATATTCCTCATATTTTTGTGCGTGGAATACCGGGAACTTGTGCCCCTCCTTTATTTTTTCGTATTCATGAAATCTTTTTCAACGCAGTTTTTTATCCCGGCGAAGTCGGCTTTTGTGCCTGACCTTGTTTTTGACAGCAATCTGCTTGTCCGGGCGAACACACTTTCCACAACGGCCATGATCATAACGCAGATAACCACATACGCTGTTTCAGGCCTGGCCATTGCGGAGTTCGGGCCCAAGAGGATCATGCTTGTATCGGCCTGCATGTACATACCGGCCGTGCTGATAGTTCTCATGATAAAATCCGGCCAGGTGCATAAGAAGAAGATTATAGGGTCCTTAAAACACATCACGGACGACCTTGGGGCCGGGTTCAGTTTCATGCTTAAGCAAAGCAAGATAAAATTCGTGACGCGGCGCGTGTTTTTCATGATGATCGCGGTCATAGTATTTTACATAAGCTTAACCGGCGGAGTGCTCGAGCACATGCTTGCCTCAGGCGGGATAAAGCTGAAGACCATCGGCGCGCTTGGCTTCATGCAGGCGCTGCTGGGCGCCGGGCTTGTCACGGGCGTGCTTGTCACCGAAAAACTGCTTAAAAAAGTGGACGAAGAGTTGCTCATCAAATACATTTTTCCGGCTTTCGGCGTGCTGATAGTTTTGCTCTATTTTTTTACCAATTACTATTTTCTCCTTGTTTGCGCTTATTTCGGCGGCATGGCCGGTGTAATGGTATTAAGCATAGCCGAGACAGTTATACAGAAGGAAACGCCCGAAAATATGCGGGGAAGGATATTTTCCGCATATTATGTCTTCAGGAACACGGGACCGCTTATCGCGGCCGTCCTTGCCGGGATTTTCATACGTTTCATGAACGAGGAAAAGGTCATGTTTATTTCCGGGCTTGCGCTTGTGGCCTACGGCCTTGCTAATTTAATAACCCGCAAGAAACGCAAAGGGGCCTGACATGGACCAGAGCATGACGCTTTTCGGATACCTGGTCATAGCGTTCCTGGGGTTTGTGGTGCCGGTGCTCGGATTGCTTTTTACCGTGTATCAGGGCGGCATAGACCGGATAAAAATAAAGTATGAAAATAAAAAAGCCGAGGCTGAAAAGGCCAGGCGCGACCTTTTGGCGGCTTTTACCGCCGGCGGAATACATAAGGACGAGTTTAAGGAATATAAAAAACGGCTCAAGGAACTTGAAATAAAGGAAAAAACGGTCCGCAAAACAGCCAACTCCCGCATGTCCTACCTCGATATGAGAAAGGTCGCCATAGGCCTGGCCGCCCCTCTTGCCGCTTCCATGACGGCCGTCCTTGCGTATTTTATGTTGCCACAGCCGTATAAGACCGGGGCCGCGGTATTCGCACTTATAGCTTTCTCCTACTCCGTATCCATACTGGCCAAACTGCTTGACGTGGTCATAGAAATGACCCGCCTGGCCGACAGGGAATCAAAGGCCATGAACGCCCGGATAATGGAAGCGCTATCGGAAAACCCCGAGCATGCCAGGGTAAAGGAACTGAAACTCCTCATAGACGGGACAGGAGTATCGGGTAAAAACCCGCTCACCATCTCGTCGGGCGACGAGATGGAACTCAAAGTTGAGATACAAAATCCCGGGAAAGTGACCGCAAGGAACGCGGTATTGGAAATAAAAATGGACCCCGCAGTCATGATATCCCCGAAAAACCATTACTCCATAATCCGGACGGAAAACTCGGTCACAGTATCGTATAACATGGATTTCATAAGCCCGGATAATTCATTCGTATGCGGGCCGCTTGTGATAAAGGTGAACGCTCCAGGCGCTTATAAGGCGGAAACCGTGATGAAAGCTGATAATTCGGACGGTGAAATAAAAGGGGAGTTCACAATAACAGCGACGCATACCCTCAAAGAAGTGCTTGAAAGCATAATGAAATTATAAAATCGCACAGGGGTCTGTATTGCGATTTTATAATAATTTAACAACAAAAAACAACAAATAAAACTTTATAAACATGGATTATCATATATAATATTAATGAAAATTCAAGATTTGTAAAAGGAGAAAAAACTTGGCCATCGCAAACTGCGTAAAGTGCGGAAAAGTGTTTATGCCCGACACTTATACACCCGTGTGCGCCGACTGCCTTGCCAAGGAACATAAGGATTTAAAGATTGTGAACGAATATCTACGCGATTATCCGCTGGCCGGCATCATGGAAGTGGCCACGCGCACGGGCGTGGACGCAATGCAGATACTCCGTTTTGTAAAGTCCGGCAGCCTGCGCATAACCGACGCGCCCGAGGCTTTCAAGTGCAGGATGTGCGGCAAGGAAGTTAAAAAAGGCACGCTTTGCCAGGACTGCATGGACAAGGTTTCGGATCTCAAGGAAGCGGTTAAGAAGAAAAAAGAAAAAGATTCGGGCAGTTCAAGAAGGCATCCCCGCAGGTAGGTTCAAAAGCAGCCTCAATGATCTCAAAAGTTTTTTAACGGGCATTTCCTTTACCGCATTCTCCGCCGGCGAGTTTCATATATTCAGCCGATTTTTCTTTTTCATTGTTCATTTCATACGCGCGCGCAAGGTTTGTGTAGAAACCGCGGTGCGATCCGTTGTAGGGCAATAGAAGCGAAAGGGTGTAGTACTTTATTGCCTGAACCGGGTTGCCTTTGGCCAGAAAAGCGCCGGCATAATTATTGACCGCACCGGCATAGTTGGAAATCAGCGCGGAATTATCGTCGTCCGACACGTAGTTTTTATCATAGATACCCCTGTAGGAATATTCTTTAAAATAATCCCGCAAAGGCGGGTTCACGCCGTTAAATGCTTCAAGCATGATACCGGATTGGAAATGTTTTATGCCGATCTTTTCCGTTACGTCAAAAGGATAACCGCCATAAACCAGGGTTTCCTTAAGCAGCGCGGCAACAGCGTTTTTCATGTTAAGCCCCGGTTTGTTCAGGAACATATCCGTTCTAACCCCCGGGAACGCCCCGTGGAACTGCTTTATGCCCCATGCGAAAGCCAGAAAGGGGGAGCGGACTATTTTAAGGTCCGGCCTTTTTTTTTGCAGGTATTGCTGGTAATAAAGCGGCATGGAATCGAAATCCGAGAACGCGAAGTATACCGCGTTTTTTTCGGGCGTCAAAAGGAGGTTGTCACAATAGTCATAAGCAAGATAGTTTTCCGACATATCGTGGTCCACGGTATTTTTGAAAGCCATTATGGCGGCCAGCGCGGCAAATATGCAGAAAAAAGCCTTACGCGCCTTTGGGGACCTGTATTCCAGGATCCACGCGGCTGAAAAGGCTATGAAAATAGCGGCAAAATAAGAGGCCGGCAAATAGTAGCATGAAGACTCCTGGGCCCGGCGGAAAAAAATTATGGTCGCAAGCGAAGAGACAAGAAAAGAAAACGTAAAAAGCATGAGGGCGGGTTTATTCCTTTTTTTCAGCTGCAGCAGCCCGGCAACGGCAAAAAGGATAAGCATAAAAAAACCGGGGTACAAAACGCGCGTAAATTCCTTCAGCTGAAAAACCAGAATGCTCATGGAGAACGGCCGGAATTCGCCGCTGTAATTAAAACGGAGAACATGGGCAAATAAAGCCTGGAGCGTCGAGGGGTCGCCGTGGTTCATCACCGCATTTCCATGTGCCCTGATCCCCAGGAAAAGATACGGAGTCAGGCCGAGCAGGAAAAACAGGGCCATTCCCAGCGGGTGTTTCTTACCCCGGGCCGGAGGTGATAACGCATACACGGCCAGGACAACCGGGAGGAAAAAAAGCATGCTTTGCCAGTGGTTGGCCATGGAAAGACCGTAGATATAAAAAAGAAGCGCGGCCGGTTTAAGGCTGAAAGTTTTTAAAAGCCTGATACAAACAAGGATGATCAAAGAAAGAAATAACAGGTTCAGGGTGTATACAGCGCCTTTAGCCTCGATGGCCTGCCCGTAAAATGCGCCGGAAAAGCCGAGCGCTACAACGGCTGCCATGGCGGTTATGCAGGCTGATGATGTTTTGTCCGCACCCGTCACGGCCCTGACCGTGCAAAAAAGAGAAAGCAGAACCAGCAGGGCCAGGAGGGATGAAAGGGTGTTGACCCTGAACGCGGGCGAACCCGGAAGGATAAGTGAGGATATTTTACCCAGCATTGTTACAAGCGGATAGCCGGGGGGGTGGGCTATGCCCAGGGTATAAGCCGACGTTATTGTCTCCGGCGAATCGTCATTATTATAAGCGGGGTACATGCAGCGCAGGTAAAACTGAAAGATCACCAAAAGGGTCAGGCAGACAAGCCCGCTGTACAGGATGTTTTTTTTGTTCAAAGCCGCTCCTTATCAGGGTTATTTAACGTATTTTATCACCCTTTAGCCTATTTACAAAGCGAAGTTTTTCACTTGAAATATTTCACAAATCATATATTATGGTACGCGCAAGGAATTTACATCCGGTTCATCATAATATAATATCAGGAGGTATTTCAATGGCAAACAAAGCGGACATTAAATTCGGGACATCGGGCTGGAGAGGCATAATAAGCGACGACTTCACTTTTGACAACGTTAAAACTGTGTGCCAGGCAATCGCCGACCATATAAAGACCAAAAAAGAACTTAAAGGCAAGCCGGTTATTATAGGAGGGGACGCGCGCTTCCTTTCTGACAAATTCTCGCAGGCCGCGGCAGAGGTCATGGCCGGGAACTCGATCAAATCATTGCTTTGCGACAGGGACACGCCTACGCCCGTCATCGCGTACCAGATACTCAGGAAAAAGGCGGCCGGAGGCATCAATTTCACGGCTTCGCACAATCCCCCGGAATATAACGGCCTGAAATTTTCCCCTTCATGGGGAGGCCCGGCCACGCCGGAAGATACGGACGCTATAGAGGCCAATATAAGGAAAGTAAAGGCTGTTAAGACACTGGACAAGGAAACCGCGGAAAAACAGGGGCTGATAAAGATGTTTGACCCGTCGCAGGAATACCTCGACAGGATAAAACAGATAGTCGATTTTGGGGCCATAAAAAAGTCAAAATTAAAGATCATTGTCGACCCGCTTTTTTCCACCGGGCGAGGATATCTGGACAAGCTAATGGACGAAGCAGGGGCGAATATAAAGGTTATCAATGACAAAAAGGACGTGTTGTTCGGCGGGTTCCCGCCGGAGCCGGCCGAGAAAAACGTGCAGGACCTCATAATGATGGTAAAAAAGGAAAAGGCCATGCTCGGGGTCGCCACTGACGGAGACGCGGACAGGTACGGCATCATAGATTCGGACGGGTCATACATACCGGCAAACAAGATACTGCCTTTGCTGCTTGATTACCTTGTAAAAACAAGGCCTGACTGGCATGGTTCCGTAGTTCGTTCAGTCGCGACATCACATATGATAGACAAGGTGGCCAAACTGCATCACCTGACCCTGCGCGAGACACCGGTCGGGTTCAAGTTCATAGGCGAGATAATGACAAAAGAGGACATCATAATAGGCGGCGAAGAGTCAAACGGCCTTACCGTATACAGGCACGTGCCGGAAAAAGACGGCATCATAGCCTGCCTGCTGGTCGCGGAAATGGTCGCAAAGACAAAAAAGAATTTAAGGACGCTCCTTAAGGAACTTGAGGAAAAGACAGGCCCGTTCTTTAACAACAGGAAGAATTTTAAGCTTAGCGAAGCCAAAAAAACCGCGCTCGTGAAGAAACTCAAGGCCGGCAAAATATCAAAAATAGGGAAATATGAGGTACTGAAAACCATCACAATTGACGGTTTTAAATACATGCTCGGTGAAGACACCTGGATCATGACGAGGTTCTCGGGAACGGAGCCCATAGTGAGGCTTTACGGCGAGGCAAAGGATGAGAAAACCCTGGATGACATCATGGCTGAGGGCGAAAAACTGGTAAATCAGTAGAATCGTTTTGAACATGCGTAAAGTTTTTAAGCCAAAAGCCAAAAGACAAAAGTAAAGGAAATGCAAGTAAGAAATAAGTTGATAAGTAAAGCCGGCAATTTAAATCGAAACGAGTGCCTCACTTTAAAACTTAATACCTTTATAACTTAACTTTTGTCTTTTGGCTTTTGGCTTTTTGCTTGACAACTAAAGGCCGGATTCTTTCAACTTTAGTTTCTTATCTCGGCAACCCAACCCGCCATACAACAACCAAAACCCGAAGTTTTACATAACACTGTTAGCTTTAACTTACTGTGTATAATATGTGGAAAAAATGTCAATAAAAACTTATAAAAACACGCAAAAAGTGAAAAAAAGTGAAAGAAAACGAACAAAACACAGCTCAATCACCTTTGTGGATGACTAATATCATTGACAAAAAAAATAAAATCCGTATACTACATATAGTTGCAGAAAGGTTAGCCGGACACAAGAGACATAAAAAAGCCTCAAAGGCTTAAAAATCTAGAACTGGAAGGGGTGATATTCACATGGCAAAGAAAAAAGCAGCAAAAAAGAAAAAAAAATAAGACGTTACATGGAACCAGCAAAAGGGGTAACATCAAAAACAACGTGGAGCCGTTAAAAAGTTCCACGTTGTTTTTTTATGTAAGGTATCCTTTTTTGCCGGAGCAAAAAAGGATACCTTACATAGTTAAAAAATAAGCAATGGGAATAATGGTATGGGGATATAGCGAAACAAAACAAGCAAAACTACCTTCTTGACAAGCAGTATCGCAAGGTTTAAACTCTTGTGGTCTTATAAGAACAGTCCTTATTACAAGGAGTAAAACATGGCAAAGAAAAGCGCGACAAAAAAAGGGAAAACAAAAGAAGTAAAGAACAACAATGAGGTCTTCAACGGTTTTGGCCTCCTTATAATAGGCCTTCTTGTCCTGCTTTCCTTCATATCCGTAAACGATAAAAATATGCTCGGTATTGTCGGCGAGGTCATATCCAGGTCCTTCTATTTTCTCATAGGCAAGACCGCCTATATAATCCCTTTCATAATAGGTTTTTTCGGGCTTAATGTGCTCAAGAAAAACAAGGAAAACCACGAGGCCGGAATACTGCTTGGATTCATACTTTTAGGCGCCGGCATTTCCATGCTGCTTGCCCTGATATTCAGCAAGCCCGAGAACGAGGTTTTCAGGCTGGCAAAGGTCGGCGTGTTCTACGGATCAAAGGAAATGATAGCGTTCTGGGGCAAGACCCCGGAAATGCTCAGGATATTTGACCAGGACGCCAAATTCTATACGGGCGGTATATTCGGCAAGCTCTCCGCCAAGTTTATGGCGCAGTGGTTCAATACGGTCGGCGCATATATCACGGCAATTATCATAATGGTAGTTTCCATAGTGCTTCTCGGCAAGGAAAAACTCCTGATAGCGGTGTGGCAGATTACCTCAGAGGGTTTCAGGCAGGCATATAAAGCATTCGCGTACGCGGGAGCGGTGCTTTTTGGGTCGCTTAAGGAGACGGCGGAAAAAGTAAAGGAAGAAACAGGTAAAAACAGGGAAAAAGAAGGCAGTGAAAAAAAGGCAAAACTTTTAAAAGACGATAAAAAAACAAAAGAAGATTTAAAAAAGAAAGTTGATAAGGAAGACGAAGAGGAAGCAGAAGCAGAAACTGAGGAAGCGAAGCCGAAGAAAAAAGAAAAACTTACAATAACAAAGTCGCAGGACGCGGTGAAAAAGCCCGGCGCCACGCAGGCTGTTATAATGAAAGGCGACTACACCCTGCCGCCGACGTCGCTTTTAAAATCCGAAAAACCCGCGGTTGAGGAAAAAGAATATGACTACGCTGCAGACGCGGTCAGGCTCAAAAAAACCCTGTCGGACTTCGGGATAGAAGCCGAGATAGTGAATGTGGTGGACGGCCCCGTCATATCACGTTTTGACCTGGAACTTGCCACGGGCGTAAAAGTCGCGAAGGTTGAGAACCTGGCGGCAGACATAGCGCTCGCCATGAAAGTCGAGATGGTCAGGGTGGCCGCGGTTCCGGGAAAATCACTGCTTGGAATAGAAGTGCCGAAGATTGACAAGAAAACAATATATCTTAAAGAGCTTATAGAGGACGACCTGTTCACGGGTTCGGCCTCGCTTTTGACCCTTGCCATAGGCAGGGACTTATCCGGCAAGCCCATAATAGCCAGGCTCGAGGAAATGCCGCACCTTATGATAGCCGGTTCCACGGGCGCGGGCAAATCAGTCTGCATAAATTCAATAATCACTTCCATATTATTCAAGGCTTCGCCTGATGAGGTGAAGCTCTTATTGGTCGACCCGAAAAAAGTCGAATTGACCCAGTACAACGACATGCCTCATCTCATGGCTCCTGTAATTACGGACCCAAAGCACGCGGCTTATGTTTTAAAGCGCCTCGTGGCGGAGATGAAAAGCAGGTATGACCTGCTATCGGCCGAGGGCGCGCAGAACATAGAGATATATAACAGGAAGATAATGGAGTTTAACGAAGACATCAGGAAGGACCCCGATGTGCAGCCCGAGGATTTCAAAAAATCCCTGCCGTTCATCGTGCTCATCATAGACGAGCTTGCCGATCTTATGACCATGGCAAAACAGAGCGTGGAAGAATCATTGCAGCGCCTGGCACAGCTGGCGCGTGCCGTTGGTATACATATCATCCTGGCAACGCAAAGGCCGTCCGTGGACGTCATCACCGGCGTTATCAAGGCGAACTTCCCCTCCAGGATAGCCTTCAAGGTAAAGTCCCAGATAGACTCGCGCACCATTCTTGACACAAAAGGCGCCGAGGCCCTGCTGGGCAAGGGCGACATGCTTTATAATCCCGCAAACCTGGTAAAACCGATCAGGGGACAGGCCGCCTTCGTCCGCGACGAGATACCAAAAATAGTTTCATATATAAAGAAACAACGAAAGGTGGAGTTTTCAGACGAGTTCAATGTCAGGGAAGAGGATATGCCCACCCAGAACGGCTTTTCAGACGACGAGGGCGTGGACCCGGATATATTCAAGCGCGCCTGCGACCTGGCGAAAGACAAAGGCAAGATCTCGACGTCGTTCCTGCAGCGCAAGATGGGCATAGGCTACTCAAAGGCCGCGCGCATAATAGACGCGCTGGAAGACAAGGGGCTTATAACATCGGCCGACGGGAACAAACCCAGGGAGTGGAAGGGCGAATAATTAAAATTACAAATTAAAGCAGATATAAACAAAAGCGCGGTGAAAGCCGCGCTTTTGTTGTTTAAAACCAACAGCGGGCGGACCTATGTGTCCGCCCGCTGCAGGCTTTTACAGCCGTAAAAGTTGAACCAATCCCATAATAGTGCTATAATGACTTTAAGGGACGAGGATCCCAAGTTCCTACATCAAAGCGGAGGTGTTTTATGCTGCTTAACAAGAACGGGGTTTACTACAGGAAATGGGCGGCTTCAAACGCGAAGGCCGTGGTTTTATCAGTGCACGGCATGGGCGCGCAGTCCGAGCGGAACACTGACATGGCCGCCTTCCTTAAAATAAAAAAAATCTCCACCTACGCCATAGAACTCCGGGGTTACGGCGAACTGGCCCAAAAACCGGGTTATGTGAAGTCCATGAAGGTTTATTCCGGGGATATAGCGATACTCAAAGAAATAATAAAATCCGAGAACAAAGGAAAACCCATATTCCTGCTGGGCGAATCCATGGGCGGGGTAATATCGCATATTACGGTGCTTGATCATGACAAAGATTACGCAGGGCTCATAGAGATAGTGCCGGTTTACCTTGATAATATGAAGATGAGCGTAATGCAAAAAGTTGCCATAGCGGCAGCCGGGATATTCAGCCCGGAGAAACCCATCACCATGCCGTTTAAGACAGAGCAGCTGACAAGGGACTTAGGCATGGTAAAAAAATTAAACAATGACAAAAGAGAGATAAAAACAGCCTCGGCAGGCCTGCTGGTGAGCATGCTCCTGAATCAGTTGAGGGCGATAGGCAAACCCAAAGGCATCAAGATCCCGGTCCTGTTCCTGCTGGCAGGCAAGGACATGCTGGGTGACGTGAAGTTCACCATGAATTTCTACAACAAACTCGAGGCGGATAAGGAAATGAAATTGTATGAGGATTCATACCATTCGTTGACAATAGAAAAGAACAGAAAGGAAGTTTTTAAGGATATATACGAGTGGATAGAAAAGAAAATGCCGGTGAAAAAGGTTTAATAAGTTGATCAAGGGGGCTTCGTTAGAACAAAGACCGCAACCTAAAGGTTGCGCCTACATAACCAAGAACGAATCAAACCGATTTTGTTTGTGTAGCCGCGACCTTTAGGTTGCGGACTTTGATTTTAGGGAAGGTTATTTATTCTTCTGCTGCTGCATCTTTTTTCGCATT
Source organism: candidate division FCPU426 bacterium (assembly GCA_003167475.1). Taxonomy (GTDB): domain Bacteria; phylum Oederibacteriota; class PGYV01; order PGYV01; family Palsa-1178; genus PALSA-1178. The sequence continues at coordinate 14,349 of PMTB01000034.1, forward strand.
TCCATCCGTTCAAAAAGCTCGTCAACTTTTTTCTCCAGTTTTGTAGGCGAAAACGGCTTTGTTATATACTCAAATCCCCCGACCTTGATGCCCTGCTCTATGTCCGAAAGGGCTGTTTTCGCGGATAAAAATATTATGGGCGGGTTTGAGGGAGTATGGGTCTTATGAAGCTGTTTTACAGCCTCAAAGCCGTCCATCTCGGGCATCATGACATCCATGATGACAAGGTCCGGGTTGCGGCTCTCTATCAGGGCAAGCGCTTCCTTGCCGTTCTTCGCGGTTATGACGTCAAACTTGACATCCAGTGAATCTTTTATCGCGGATAATATGGCTGGTTCGTCGTCCACGGCCAGTATGAGTTTTTTTGCCATTTTAAATACCTCCATGTATTGAGCGGCTTGCTATTACATTTATACCCGTTCCCAAAGCGTTTGCAAGGACTATCTGGTTTATCTCCACCGGGGCATTCAACTTTATGCCCCGAAGCGCCGCCGCAAGTTCCATCACCCTGTCCTTTGGCACGGGTTTCTCGCTCCAGACAGGGCACAAAGGATGCGTGCCGCCCTCGACCATGACAGTCGTGGTAAGCGTGCGCCGCGGGTCCGATATCTCCTGCTTTACATACTCGGGCCCGAGTTTGCAGGAATTGCCCGTAAGTTCCGTGATAACGCCGTGCCCGTCAAGCGTGGTTATAATCTCGCAGCCCTGCGGGCAGCGTATGCAGATGAATTTTCGTTCCATAAAGCTCCTTTTGTCAGTCTCTTAATTAGAGAGGGGCTTCCGTCTTCGCTAAAGCTTCGACGGACAAGTCGTCCCCTCTCGCCGCGGGGGTTTAAAACCCAGCGGTTGAAGCCGGCTGAGAGAGGCAGCAAGCAGCCTCTCTACGCGATCCGAAAATAATTACTTTTCCGCCTCAATTATTATAAACGAAGGCGCTGTTGTTGTACGCTTATATGCATCGGTGTGTTGTTTTTTTGACGATGCCGCTGGTTTTGGTTCGGTTATTTTTGTTATCCTGAATCCGGCGTTGCTTACCGGATTGATCAGACCGGCTATATTTTTAGTATAATTCTTTACTATCATCCCCGGAACCATCTGCCACTGTTCTGTCATGGCTCCGAAATAATTCTCCATGACGAACATGCGTTCTCCGTTTATATCCACTAGCCTGGCGCCGTTAATAGCCGGGTTGCCTGTTGATATGACAAGCCTTCCCTTGTTCTTAAGCACGCGGTACGCTTCTTTGAGCGTCGGCAGTATGTCCTTTAAATAATGTATCGAAAGTCCGTAAAACACCAGGTCAAAGGCTCCGGACGGATATGGGATTTTATTCATGTCCGCGACCCTTACTTCGGCCGAAGGCACTTTTTTGTGGGTTAACTTTATCATTTCTTCGGAGATATCTATGGCGCAGACCGTGGCGCCTTTTGAGGCAAAATAGGAGGTATAAGTCCCGGGCCCGCAACCCACGTCGAGGACTTTTTTGCCTTTGATTCCGGTTATGATTTTTTTGATCGCAGGCATGTCTATGTATTTGTTGTAGAACCTGCCCTTTTCAATGCTCGCGGTATAGGCGACGGCGTGTTTGTTGTATAGGTCCTTTGTGTACTTTGTGTTCTTGTCCAATTTTATTCTCCGTTTGTATTAAAAATTATTAAATAACACTGTAGAGAGGGTGCTTGCCCCCTCTCGCCGCGGGGTTTAAACCCTGCTCTTCCGCAGCGGAACGCATATATGCGTTCCCTACGAGATCTTTACAACCAGTCCCGCCGTATCCTTTGACAGTTTTGTCGTCAGATCGTTCCAGTCGACTTTCATCGTTATCATTTCCGCCGGCCTGGCGTATTTCTCCTTGTGTGACGCTATTACGTTGACGCCGTCCATTAAATCCACGGATATTTTGGATGGGTATTCTTTTGTGACTCTCATTTCAAACAAAACCTCGTTAGAGAGGGGGACGAGCCCCCTCTCTACAGAAATCTTCTGGGGTATGACTGTCCTGATACCATCGCCGGCTTTTACCTCAACATATTTTTTAACCGCTGTCTGTCCGGCGGCGTACATTGCAGCGTTTTTACCCGCTATAAAACCAGCTTTTGACACATAATCCACTAGGTCGTATATTGTGACAACGTTGCCCGCTGAGAATATCCCGGCCACATTTGTCGCCATGTTCTCATCCACTATGGGCCCGCCTGTAAGCGGGTCGAGCTGGACCCCGGATTTTTTTGAAAGCTCGTTTTCCGGTATAAGGCCGATTGATAAAAGGATGCTGTCGCAATCGATCATTTCTTCCGTTCCTGCCACGGGATTTAGACAATCGTCAACCTTTACAGTTTCGACCGCTTCCACACGGTTTTTTCCTATTATACGTTTGATGGTGGTGGACAGGCTCAGCTGGATATTGAAGTCCTGAAGGCATTGCACATAGTTGCGCCGCAGGCCCGTCAGGTAGGGCATAAGTTCCACAACTTTAATGACCTTGGCGCCTTCGATAGTAAGGCGCCTTGCCATTATCATGCCTATATCGCCGGAACCAAGGATAACGAAATTTTTTCCGGGCATCAGCCCTTCGATATTTACCAGCCGCTGTACCATGCCGGCTGTAAAAACTCCCGCAGGCCTTGTCCCGGGGATGCGTATCTGTCCGCGCGTGCGCTCCCTGCAGCCCATGGCGAGGACGATTGCTTTCGCGTCGAATTCAAGGAAGCCTTCATGGCTGTTGGTGGCGTATATTTTGCGGCTTGCGGTGATGTCGAGGACCATGGTGTCAAAGAGCATCTCAATGCCGAGCTGCTTAGCTTCGGTAATAAAGTTATAGGCATAAGCCGGGCCCGGCAAATCCTTTTTGAAAAGGACAGAGCCGAATCCGTTGTGGATGCACTGTAAAAGAATGCCGCCGGGTTCATCGTTGCGTTCGATGATTAGGACGTCCTTAGCACCTGTCTTTTTAGCCTCTATGGCAGCGGCAAGGCCGGCAGGCCCAGCGCCGATGATGATCACGTCGTAAGTTTTGTTCATTAACGTTTCCTTTTATAAATTATTTATAAAAACTGTAGAGAGGGGGCTTGCCCCCTCTCACCGCAGGGTTTTATTCCGGCGATTTAAGGTCTGTTTAAATCCGACTGCGAGAGAGGGCAAGCCCCCTCTCTACAAAAATCTAATACAAAAGCCCGCGGGAGCGGCAGCAAGCAGCCGCTCTACGCGATTATTTCCTTCGTTCTACGAAAAACCAATTCGCTGCCTTTACCTTTTTTTGTGACTTCCGTTTCCGGTATCTTCAATTCCCTCGCCAGTATCTGTATCACCCTTGGATAATCAAACGCGCCCTGGCACCTGCCGGTGCCCAGCCATGTCCTGCGCTTTATGCTGTCGTATGTCCTTGCGGGTATGGGGGAGTGGATGGCGTCCAGGATCTCGCCTTCTGTGACTTCTTCGCAGCGGCAGATTATCCTGCCGTAGGCCGGGTTCTTGTTTATAAGTTCCGCTTTTTCCTTGTGCGACATCAGGTGGAAGTGCGGGAATGGCTTCCTTATCGGGTTGAATGTTTCCTTGTCCTTAAGTTTTACTCCGGCTTCTTTCAGAAGTTCAACGGCACGCTTTGCTATGGCCGGGGCAGACACAAAACCCGGGGAATCTATGCCAAGTAGATTGATAAGGCCCTGTACTTCTTTTGCCGTTTCTATTATGAAATCCTTGTCACCGTTGCCGGTGGCCCTTATGCCCGAGTATGTGACTATGGAATTCCTCACGTCAATCGATGGCACAAGTTTTTTCGCTCCCGCTTCGATAGACAGCAATCCCTCTCGGGTAGTTGATGAGTCTTCCTTATTTTCCGACAGCTGCGAATCCGGGCCTATCATCACATTGCCGTGGGTCGTGGTGGATACAAGGACGCCTTTTCCCAATGCTGATGGGACCTGGAAGAGGACATTATTTATGGAAAATTTCGCGGCGTCAAAGATGATATAACTGCCTTTGCGGGGGATTATCTGAAAACCTTCCTTGACACCGGCTTTGTGTGCCACTTCGTCGGAAAAGAGCCCTGCGGAATTTATGGCCCAATCGCAGAAAAAATCACCCTTGCTGGTGGTAATGCCGGTTATCCTGGTGCCGTTAAATATGAATCCGAGAAATCTTGTCTCAAAAAGATATTTTACACCGTTGACCACCGCGTTCTCGGCAGCCGCCAGGACCGCCCCGAAAGGGTCAATGACGGCGGCGGAGGGGGACCAGAGCGCGCCGCTGACCATGGGGTTTATCAAAGGTTCCCGTTTAAGCATCTCTTCGCGGCCTATCACGGCTATACCCGGTATTGAATTTTTTACGCCCTGTTCATACAGCAGGTTTATCGCCGGAAGTTCATCAGGCCCGACAGCCACGACATAACTGCCGGTTTCCTTGAATTGTACGCCGAGCTCCGGCGCGAACTCGTGCCACAGACGGTTGCCTTCGGCATTCATCTTCGCCTTTAAGGTCCCGGGTTTGGGGTCGTATCCCGCATGTATGATGGCGGAGTTCGCAGAGGAAGGGCACATGCCGACATCGATTTCTTTTTCAATGACCAGTACGGAACACTCGTAGCGGGAAAGTTCGCGGGCTACAAGGGAACCGACTATGCCGGAGCCGATAATTATAAAGTCGAATTTGTTGTTCAATTTTTCCACCCATATTAATTTGGTTAATTAAAAATTCAAAATTAAGAATTCAAAATTATGGTCTATACTCGTCGCAGGCTCCTCGTATATTATAATAAGGTCACGAAAGTGACACAATAATTTTTAATTCTTAATTTTGAATTTTAAATTGCCCTACTCCATCCATCCCAGCGATTTCTGTACGGCCTTCTTCCACTGCTTAAAGTACTTCTCCCGTTTTTCCTCGGGCATTTTCGGTTCCCATTCCTTTGAAATGCTCCAGTGTTCCTTCAGTTCATCGGTATTTTCCCAGAACCCGACAGCCAACCCGGCCGCGTATGCCGCGCCAAGAGCCGTTGTTTCCGCAACCTTCGGGCGCGTTACTTTCACGTTCATTATGTCCGACTGGAACTGCATGAGCATATCGCTGGCTGTCATGCCTCCGTCGACTTTAAGGGAGGTCAGTTTTATCCCCGAGTCTTTTGCCATGGCCTCAAATATTTCCCGCGCCTGAAAATCAACTGCCTCAAGTACTGCGCGGGCTATATGCTCGCGGCCCGTGAAGTGGGTCAGGCCTATTATCAGGCCCCTCGCGTCGGAGCGCCAGTAAGGGGCGAAAAGCCCGGAAAATGCCGGAACAAAATAAACCCCGCCGTTATCCTCGACTTTCATGGCGAGGTCGTTTATTTCAGGGGCCGATGTGATTATGCCGAGTTTGTCCCTGAACCACTGCACAAGCGCGCCGGCGACCGCGACAGAGCCTTCAAGCGCGTAGACTGCGGGGGAATTTCCTATTTTATAACCGACAGTGGTGATCAGCCCGTTCTTTGAAAAAATGGGTTTGGTGCCTGTGTTCAATAACAGGAAGCAGCCTGTTCCGTATGTGTTTTTGGCTTCGCCGGGGACAAAACATGCCTGCCCGAAAAGCGCGGCGTGCTGGTCGCCTAAGTCCCCGGTAACCGGGATTTTCGCGCCAAAGGGGCCGTCAGTAGCGGTATATCCATAAGGGTTTGGATCGCTTGAGGGCCTGATGGAAGGCAGTATGTTTTCAGGGATGCCGAGAATCTTCAGCATGCCCTTATCCCATGATAAAGTTTTCAAGTTCATCAGCATTGTCCGCGAGGCATTAGTCGGGTCTGTTATGTGTGCCCCGCCGCAGGCCCCGCCTGTCAGGTTCCAGATGAGCCACGTATCTATGGTGCCAAAGAGAACGTTGCCGTCCTTGGCTGACAAAGCTATGTCAGGGAATTTTTCCAGCAGCCATTTTATCTTGGGGCCGGAAAAATATGTGGCGAGCGGCAGCCCGGTGGTTTTTTGGAACCTGTAGAGTCCGCCGTTCCTTGCAAGGTCCACGCAGATGTCCACGGTGCGCGTGTCCTGCCATACTATGGCGTTGTGAAGCGGTATGCCGGTCCTTTTATCCCAAAGCACAGTGGTCTCGCGCTGGTTGGTGACGCCTATGGAGGCGATATCAGCGGCCTTTATCCCGTGTTTTTTCAGGGTTTGTTTTATGCATTCGGCGGTATTGTTCCATATCTCCATGGCGTCGTGCTCTACCCAACCGGTCTGGGGATATATCTGCTTGTGTTCAATCTGGTGGAGCGCGGCGATATCGCCTTTATGGTCGAATAATATGAAGCGGGTGGACGTGGTGCCCTGGTCTACTGCGCCGACAAATTTTTTCTCAGGCATGATCTTCCCCCAATACGAAATTTGTTATGAATTTGTACCTTAATATCATTAAACAGCATTATAGGGGGATTGTCAAATGCGGATTTAGCGGTTTGTTTTTGGTTTGCTTTCGTAGGGGTGACCTGTTAGGTCACCCGCTGCGGAAATGCGGGCAAATACGGCTGTGAGGGCCTGTCTGCGGGTCGCCTATCAGGCGACACCTACGCGACGAAAAAATCACACATCAAAAAACAAACGTGTTATAATTTGCACATCAACTTAAAGGAGAATCATAATCAGAAAACAAATATGCATATTGTTTGCCGTTCTATTTTTTATCCCTGTCGCGGCCACCGCCCACATTCTCAGGTTTTCCTCCACCACCGGTTACGACCTTCTGAACGGCCTGAGCAACGGGCAGTTCCTCTCCGAAGAGGCGAAGATCGAGGCGGCTTTCCCGGTTTCCGACAGCAAGCATGTCATTAATACGGAAATATCCATTAACGGCGCTTATGACACCAATTTCGCAGCCACAAAATTATCATCCGTAGGTTTTGGTTTCGGCATCAGGGTGTTCTTAAACACCCTCGGGAACATCAGGCCCTACTTTACCCACGAGATCATGACCAGGGTCCTGTACTTGAGCGGCCAAAGCGGCGCGGCAAAGACATTTTCGGTGCTGCTCGGGCTGGGCGTGGATATACCTTTGCAGGCGGACAGGGACGGGTCGTCGATATATTTTGACGTTTCTTACCTTTTTTACGATTCTGGGTATTTCGGGGTGACCGGCGACAAGGTAAAGACGCCCGGGTTGACCGCGGGATACAGTTGGGGTTTCTAAAACTAAACTGAGTTAATATTAAATGTTGTGT
>PMTB01000006.1 GCA_003167475.1 candidate division FCPU426 bacterium
TTCGACGACATGGTGTCCGTCACGGTAAATGTCGGGCTCGCCGTCGCGGTGTATGTCTGCGTATTTGTCGGCGTACCGGTCTTCGAAGGCGTGCCGGTCGCAGTCAGCGTGGGCGAGGACGTCATCGACGGCGTATTCGTATAAGAAAGCGTCGGCGACGCTGACGCTGTGTTTGAGGCCGTAGGCGAAGCGCTCGGGGTATTGGTCGGCGTGTTCGTGACAGTGCGCGTATACGTCGGCGTAAGCGTGGAAGTCATGGTACGCGTTGGCGTGAATGTGGGAGTTGTCGCGCCGCAATTCACATGAACAGACATCTGGTCGCCCACCGTATATGTAATCCCGAGCGGTATTGCGTAGGCGGTATTGTATAAATCCGTGCAGGTCGTTGTTACATCGCCGGCCCAGGTGTATGTCAGCGACTGCCCGTAAGTCATCATGGCGACCAGAGGATAATCCACGTTGCCCGTGGCAAGCGAGCCGCTGTTAGAGGCGGAAACAAAATTAATCCCTCCCGGCACCGGGTCATAGACATGCACGTTAAAAGCCGAATCCAGCGATGTATACCACTTGGTCACTACATGTCCGCCGGTGGGGCTTCCTCCGGCAGGATTACCGTCTATAATGCCGGCGTAACCCGCGGTCTGCGGCGCGGTCAGGTACTGAATCGTAGGCAGGACATTCCATCCCGACGCCGAATGGTCCTTTATATACACCTTAACCGCGGCCCCGCTCAGGTCTATCCTGATGTCATCGGTAAGGGAGCTGAAAGATACGTTGCCGGTAGCGACCGCTGTCGTGCCGTTCCAGATGGTTATAGGGCATGATACACCTACTCCAAGCACCTTCATTGTGAAAGCCATGGTGCCCCTGAAATATATCCCGAAGTCCGACGAATTATTGGTTATATTAAAATTCGCGTAAATTACGCCGTTCACGCCGTTCGAATAATTATAGTGGTATTTTCCGGCGCCATTGGGAAGTGTGATGCCCGCCCCGCTGAAAGTGTAATTCGTCGCTCCGTCCTTGGTCCAGTTCGTCCCGGAACTTAAGATAGTAGGGTCTGCCCCGGAATCCGCCACTGTGCCGTTCATATTTGTGTAGGCTATGGTGTAAGTTATCGGGTCGTTGGTATTATAATTCGCGGCATTGGCCGTCTTTGTTATCGACGAAGGCGCAAGCGAGGGAGGCGGCGCCGAACAGCTGATGGAGACTGTGGCAGAGTCCGCCACAGGCGACTCATTATCGGCGTAAACAAAAGCCGTGTTTACCGCGGAGAGCGTTACCGCCGACGGACAGCCGCCGCCGGCCGTTGCCCAGTACGACACTGTCCCGCACTGGTTCACCAGCATATTTCCGAGGTTCCATTTTATTGTCCTTGTCCCGGCCGTATAGGTCCCTGCCGGCGTCCCTATGAACCCGCCCCAGTTAAGGTTTGCGGGCAAAGAATCAACAACAAAAACATTTGTAAGTTCCCTGCCCGGCTGCGGGCCGTTGCCGTATACCCGGCGCCAGCAGTATCCGTCCCATTCCTCTATCAGGACATTTGTAATCATCGGGTTCGTGCCGTCGCATGAATCGCGGTTTATTTTCGGGACATTGACTCCCGCTGTCAGCGGGTCGCCGTCGGTATAGTCCAGGCCTATGGGGTATAATAAACATGTAGGCGCGTTGTCTCCTGAATCTTTATAAGTATAGGCTCCTGTATACGGCAGCGCTGAATAATCTTTTGTAAAATCATGCGTTGTCACGGCCGGGTTTGTCCAGATATCAAGCTGAAAAAGCAGGGGATTGAGCGTGCCTGTGCCGCCGTAAGTGAGTATGCCGTCGGGGTAATGCATGTTCGGCAGATTATTGAAGAATTTCATCAGCAGCTGTGTGGGCATGGAAACCGACGGATTGTTCTGGATTATAAGCCTTTGGTCCCAGCAACCGGTGCCGTTGACCATGTCCGTGCATCCCGGCACGAGCGTTTCGGTTGAAACAGTTATTCCTGTAGTGCCCTCCACGCGGTTCTGGTGCAGGTCAAAACCCTGCCCCTGCCCGTAAATAAAGTAAGACATCCTGTAATTGCCCCAGTCTATCCACGGCTCCGAAGCCGAGTGCATTCCGCGCAGGACAAGCGAGGTGAACATATTATTTCCAAAATTATTTATGGCGCCGATGGAGAATATCACACCCGACCTCCCGCCTTCAAGCCAGCCGGCAGAGGAAGAATCGCAGTAGTTCACAGTATAGGTTATGGTATCGCCGGGCTTTGCCCAGGCTACCGAAGCGGTTTTTGTTATCGTGAGTGCGGAAGGCACTATGTCAACGCAATTCCTCTTCATTATATAGGACACTTCGTTCGGGAACTCATTTGATGTCCAGCCTGTCCCGTTGGAGCAGGCTATATCAGCCACATTGCATGAACGCCCCTGGGCCGCATTTGCCTTAACCTGCACTACAAGCGTAACCCCGCCGGCTGTTGTGTTGTAGTTCTGTGTATGGAGCCCGGTGACCGGCCCTATGTTCCAGGTAACTGTCTGCCCCGAGTTGACATGGTTTCCGCCGGAAGCGTCCGTGGCCGAAACATAGCTGAAATCCGAAGGAATAGTATCGGTGATGACGACATTCGCCGCGTCCACGGAGCCGTAGTTGCGGTAATTCAGCCAGTACGTGACATAATCCCCGGGGAAAGCGTACGTTTTATCAACCGCTTTATAAAGTTTCATATTCGCTTTCGGCGTGAAGTTTATGGGGTCTATGTAGTTGCCGGTTATTATCATCAGGCCGAGGAGCCTGAAAAAATCGTGAAAATACTTGGGGTCCGAAGCCAGGTAACCGGTCTGTATGCCGGTGCCGTTTTGGTCCGAGTCCCAAAGCGTGCAAAGTTCCCTGAACCACCTTTCCATGAACGGGAAATCCTGGGAAATTTCTATGGACGCCGTAGCCGAGCCGAGGAGGTATGGAATATGATCGGTGCCGTCCGGCGCGCCGCTTGTATTATAATTATCAGCGATCATTTCAGGTATTCCGAAATGCAGTTGATAGGTCCCGGGCTGTAAACATGTGGCGTAATTTTTCAGGAAGTTATAAACCTTCAGCGAGCCGTCCCTGTCATAACTGTTTCCCGTGCCCGCTATGATGGAATGCGTAGTGGGGTTCCAGCTGTCTTTCGGAGTGCCGTAGAGCATGTAATCAAGGCTGTGCCTCCAGATGCTGCGGAAATCCTCTCCTTCGGAATCTATAGTCGCGTTAAAAGTGGCTGTTGCGCCGTTCACAGTCATGTCGCCTGCCACTGGAAAAGTATATGAGTTCAGCTGTCCCTGCAGCCATGCGTCCGCGGCCATGCATTTTAAAAACTGTGTCACGTTCCAGTTCCCGGTCGATGCCCCGCTGCACCATGTCAATGGAGACGCGAGATCTATAGGGTCGGCATTGACAGTCAGTGCGTTGGCAAAAGCCCTGAGATATGAGGGTCCTGTATAATCATACCAGCTGGCAGGCCTGGGCCCGTTGTAGAACGGCCCATTTGTGGGACCGCAAGTGCTTCCCGTGCCGGACGGTATGGAAAAATTTGTCACCTCGGCCCATGTCTGCCCTCCTTTATGATATCCGTCAAAACCTATATCCCCGGACATCCAGGCGTTTACATCCGTAGCTTGCGCGTTCTGCCGGCCGAGCGCCACCAGGAACCTGATGGAAGCCAGGGCCATTTCCTTGTATTTAATAGCTTTTAACCCGTTGGTATTTGTTTCCGGACCCTGCCCGCCTGCGGCATAGTATCCCGTAAAATCCCCCCACTGTTTCCACGCGATAAGCATGGCCATAGCCACGTCCATGTCGCCGTCGGTGGCGGAATCCCCGGGAGGCGCGTAAACCGAAAGGAATGACAACGCTTCCGCGTCACGGCCCACGCCGCGCGAGACCCACACATTATTGGAATATTTAAAAGCGTTCATAAGGCGGTTATTTTCCACGAGATTGAACCATATCCCGTCAAAAGTTTTCTTGTCCCCCATCAACGCCGCCGAAAGGAGATAATACCCTGCGCTTTCCGAACAATCGCCGCATGTTGAATTGTAATCTATCATCGTAACAGCCGCGCCCGCTCCGCCCGCGAGCTGATATGTCACGGTCCCGTTGGCAGAGAACCTGTTCGCGTCTATCTGCCAGGCGTCGCGCATCCACTTTTCCATCTCGGCGTGTGCGACCCCGTCAGGCTGGTGGTTCGTATCGGACAATGTATATAGGGTCTGTTGTCCGCCGGCCGTATAATTATAGAACTGGGGAAAAGGCATTTTCGGCCCCGAGGCAAGGGGATAGTATGAGTTGACATCGACAGTGACCGCGGAAAATACCGCGGCGGCCAAAACCAGAATTGCGGTAAAGAAGAAAACGATTCTTTTCACGTCGCTGCTTTCCTTTCATGTATTATATTAAACGTATAAATTCGAAGTTAAAAAAAAGTCTGTTGCTTTAAAACAATGTTTTGCTTATGTAGGCGCAACCTTTAGGTTGCGGCATTTGTTTCAACGTGGTTTTGTAATTGGTTTCAGTCGTTTACAAATTTTCATCTTTCCAATCAAATTCCGCAGCCTAAATCCGTATTCTACGGACTATAGGGTTGCGCCTACATAACCTAATCACAAACGTTGAGCCATGGACACCAAGCCTTAAACCAGCCTTTAATTCCCTCTGACTACAAAAAGCTTCCCGGTTTTGAAAGTTCCGGTGGCTTGGTTCTTTATCGCGAAAAAGTATACGCCCGGCGAAACGACACTGCCATTGCGGTTTTTGCCGTCCCATGTGCCTTCTTTACTTGTCATGTTTATGGTTTTTACGTCCTCGCCCGATAACGTGAATATCTCTATGAGCGAACCCGGCACCACATTATCAAAGGTCACCTTGTGGTTGGTATCCAGGTTGAACGGGTTCGGGAACACCACAGGGTCGCCTATCGGATAATACGACAGGGCCGAAGGGATTGCCGGATGTTTGCCCAGTGCCGGCACGTAGTACGGGTCATTATAATCCGTCATTATCGTGTTTGTAAGCGGCAGCAGCGCCGTATTTACGCTTTCTATCTTGGTTGTGAACGTTATCGTCATCTGCTTGCCGGGATTCAATATGAAAGGCAAACAGTGCGAATCGTTAGTCACGTACCAGAATAAATAACTTCCAGCCTGCGAAGGGACTATCTCCGAGCCATTGGACTCAAATAACATTCCAGACGGCAG
>PMTB01000019.1 GCA_003167475.1 candidate division FCPU426 bacterium
AGCGTAGTGCCGTGGGAATGGCGAACGGTTGACTCCGGGTTCGCGGTTTGAAAAGATAGAGTTTCCTGCCTGTGGCACAGATGTGCGGATGTGGCGGAATTGTCAGACGCGCTAGATTCAGGTTCTAGTGGCCGCAAGGCTATGTGGGTTCAAGTCCCTCTATCCGCACCAAAATTTGCTTAAGCAAATTTTGGTGGAGTGTCAATATTGATAATATTGACACGGTCAACCTGCTCAATCTGTTCAACCTGCTCAGAACCTAAATCGCGAAACTCAAAAGGATAAAAAAATGGACAAGCCCGACATAATAGAGCTTTTAAGTTCCCACGAAGAGGCCATCGGAAGGCTCTACTTTGCATACTCAGAAAAATTCCCGCTTTATTCCGAATTCTGGACAACACTTGCCCACGAGGAGCAAAAACACTCCGCCGTCATAATCGTCCTGAAAACAAAAGTTGATGCAGGAAAGTTCTCTGCTGATATGGTCAAATTCAAATCAGAACTCTTGAAAACAATGATCACTTACATGGAAAAGGAATTGTCAAAGGTCGACTCCGGCGGACTTTCGCTCATACAGGCACTTTCCATTGCCAGAGACATAGAAAGGTCCATGATAGAAAGAAAATGCTTTGAGGTTTTCGAAGGCGACCCGGCGGAACTCGCCGCGGTCCTCAAAGAGATGGCGCTGGAAACAAAAAGACATATAGAAAAAATAGAGTTGGCGTGGCAGGAGAACCGCGGAGGGTTGTAGGTTGGCGGAAGCTAGGAGTAAGCCCCGCATGAAGTTTTTAAGCCAAAAGCCAAAAGACAAAAGTTAAGTTACAAAGTAATCAAATAAATGCAAGTAAACCCAAACAAAACAACACCGGACGTTGTCCTGCTTTATGCTCACCTTTCCTTACTTGCCTTTACTTGCTTTACAACTTAACTTTTGGCTATCTAGTCCGCTGGAGCCTTGGCGAAAGCGGATTGGCTTAAAAACTTATCGTGGCGCTCTTCTATTTTCCCAGCATCTTATTTATTTCCCCTACCGCCTTCGGCACCACTTGTTCCGGCGTTTTATCATTTGCCCAGACCTTATCCAGCGCGGGCTGTAAATATGAACTTAAGGACTCCTGCCACTTGTCCGTATCCGGCGCGAAACATCCGTAATTGACCGCGTCCAGCAGGAATTTCTTCGATACCGGTGGCTTGCCGTCAAGGAACGCGGGTGACTCGGCTATGGCCTTTATGGCCGGCTGCGCAAGGCCTGTCTGCGCCAGCGCTTTTTGCCCTTCTTCACCGGCAAGGTATGTCAATAATTTCCATGCTTCTTCCGGGTGCTTTGTCGACCTTAAAATGGAATAGCCGCCGCCGCTGATCAAATATCCCCGGCCTCCTTTAGGGCCTTTGGGGAACGGTGCCGCATCCCAGTCAAATTTTATGGTCTGCCTGAAGAAAGGGGTTTTCCATATGCCCGACATGAACATTGCCGCCTTGCTCTGAATAAAAAGGTCCGACGCGCCTACTCCGCCCATGGCGGATAACTGAGCGGGAGCGGGCATAACCTTATATTTGTACATCAGGTCGTGCCTGTATTGGAACCCGGCAAGCGCTTCAGGCGAATCAAGAAGGCATTTTGTCGGTTTTTTAAGGTCATTGACCAATTTGCCGCCGTTACTGAGCACAAAAGGCTCCCAAATGCCCCACTCGTCGGCAAAGCCGAATGTGACCGACCCGTCGGCGTTCTTTGCCTGCATTTTCGAGGCCATAGACCGCATGTCATCCCAAGACCAGTCTGCTGTGGGGTATTTCAAACCGGCTTTATTAAAGAGGTCCTTGTTGTAAAACACGACGCAGACCGGAGCTATGTCGCGCGGCAGGACGTAAAAATTATTGTCAACTGTGAATTTGTCTATTATTTTCGGATAAAATTTATCCAGCTGCATTTTATCTTTTGCCACATATTCATTCAGCGGCAAAAGTATGTTTTTCTTGGCGTAAATATAAAACTGCTCTGCATTGACGAACATGACGTCCACGGGGTTGCCGCCCGCTATCTGCGTAAGTATTTTCTCGGTATAGGGGTCGCCCGCCGGGAGACGCTCGAGTTTTACATCAATGCCGGGATTTGCCTGTTTGAACAATTCCACGGATTTTTTTATGATCTCAATTTCGCTGGTGTCTCCCCAGAAAGCGCAGCGCAATGTTACCTTTGGCCCGAGAAGGTTCCCGCAGGATGATAATATAAAGACAAGTGCCAATACAAAAAATAACGAAACCGCTTTCTTGATTGTGCCCATTTTTCCCTCCATGCTTGTTTTTACGTGATGATTGCATTATAACATAGGGGTTTTTGCAAGTCAAATAGCAATAGGGCGAGAAGTGGGAGAGAAGGGTAGCGACAAGAGAATGGAGACTGGAGGAGTACCTGCGTTAAGTTTTTAAGCCAAAAGCCAAAAGACAAAAGTTAAGTTAAAAATCAAGTAAAGGCAAGTAAGGAAAGGAAAGCAAGTGATAGAACAGTACAACGCCCGGTGTTGCTTTGTTTGGGTCCCCTTGCACTTACTTGATTACTTTTCCCCTTTACTTTTGTTTTTTGGCTTTTGGCTTAACAACTTTTCCCGGTATTTCGATCGACTAATTTCCGCGAACCACAAACAGCTTCCCGGTTTTGAAATCCCCTGTCGCCTGGTTCTTTATCGCGAAGAAGTATACGCCCGGCGAAACTACACTGCCATTGCGGTTTTTGCCGTCCCATGTGCCTTCTTTACTTGTCATGTTTATGGTTTTTACGTCCTCGCCCGATAACGTGAATATCTCTATGAGCGAACCCGGCACCACATTATCAAAGGTCACCTTGTGGTTGGTATCCAGGTTGAACGGGTTCGGGAACACCACAGGGTCGCCTATAGGATAATACGACAGGGCCGAAGATATTGCCGGATGTTTGCCCATTGCCGGCACGTAGTACGGGTCATTATAATCCGTCATTATCGTGTTTGTAAGCGGCAGCAGCGCCGTATTTACGCTTTCTATCTTGGTTGTGAACGTTATCGTCATCTGCTTGCCGGGATTCAATATGAAAGGCAAACCGTGCGAATCGTTAGTCACGTCCCAGAATATATAACTTCCCGCCTGCGAAGGGACTATCTCCGAGCCATTGGACTCAAATACCATTCCCGACGGCAGCGTGTCCCATACCGCTATGTGGTCCACGGGACTTGACGTATTGTTCGATATAGTGAAAGTATATGTGACCAGGCTGCCGATTGCGGGGGCATCCCCGGTTGTCTCAAGCTTCACATCCAGCGTCACGGGCGACGGCCTTGCCGTGGGTGTGACCGTGGCCGTCTGCGTTATCGTGCTTGTCGCCGTGCGCGTCGATGTCGATGTCCATGTATTTGTCCATGTCAGTGTCGGCGTATTTGTCCTTGTCGAGGTCAGCGTAGGCGTATTTGTCATCGTCATGCTCTGCGTCGGGGTCGGAGTGTCCGTGCCCGTGTCTGTCTGCGTCGGCGTCACCGTCTTCGTGAATATCACGGGCGTTCCCGTCATGGTTATCGTCCCGGTCACCGTCATGGTATCCGTATATGTGTACGTCTGGGTCAGCGTCGGAGTATCGGTCTGCGTATCCGTATCTGTCCATGTCTGCGTTGCCGTGTATGTGTTCGTCCATGTCTTTGTCCAGGTAGGCGTGTTTGACGACTCCGTGTCTGTCACGGTGAGTGTGTTGGTCAGCGTAACCGTCATAGTGTATGTGGGCGTTGCCGTATATGTCGAAGTGTATGTGGCTGTATTTACGCTGGTCGCCGTGTAAGTGTTGGTCGATGTGCCTGTGGCGGTCAGGGTCAGGCTGGATGTGGGCGTGTCAGTGCTGGAGCTTGTCATGGTATAAGTCACCGAAGGGGTCCACGTGGGCGAGGCGGTGTACGACCTCGTCGAGGTCAGCGTGTATGTCGGCGTGTTCGACGACATGGTGTCCGTCAC
>PMTB01000021.1 GCA_003167475.1 candidate division FCPU426 bacterium
TGACAACTTTATCAACTCTCGTGGCAAGGTTTAATACCCCCACCCACACTCTAATTAAGTTTGTAAACAGGTCCTGACCCCCAGTTAGTGGCGCTTATAGTCTCAAATCATCAAAATACAGATTCCCTAATAATTTAAATTCTTTTCCATCCCACTGGTATATTCGGTTAATGGTTATATAAACCCCATGCAACCATTTTATATTAAAACCCTGGCATTTTTCAATCTCCTTTTGCACTTCTGGTGGCCAATTACGTTCACCGGAATCACCAGCAACTATCACAGCCATTCCATCCCCATTTATATCTGGATACGATTTCGTTCCATAAATTCCACCGATTTCAAGTTTTTTAACGGCTTTCCCATCTTCTTGAATCAAGTATAAAGCGCCTTCATCAAAACGGCCGTCACTTTTCCATGTGCTCAGAAAAATCGGAGAATTCTTGCCAAGGCGGAATAATTCTACTGTAAATTCGAAAGAAGGATCTTCATTGTGTAGAATTTTTTTCCATCCCGTTTTCGTCTTTTCATACAGGTCGCTGGCAAAAGGATTATCCGGTTTATCCTTCTGTACCTGTCGAGTGTAATTGGCAATTATGAAGAACCGGCCGGCATCCTCCAGATTTTCCAGTCCTATCAGATCCAATTTGCGGTTGTCCCTTTGATCATCGTTTATCTCTTTGGGTATTCCATAAGTAATTGCATCATTTATTGCCATTTGTTTTGTAAGGATAACTCTATATGGAGTAGTCGTATTTAACATATGATTTTTTTTATGAAATAACCCATAGAACCAATTCGTTTTACTTCCTTCCTCTTTACGATCGGCAAATAACGAAAAATAATACGCCCTGATTTTCGCTGATTGTTTATTATTAACACTTGTTATCCATTGGTCCAATTTGGAATCCATGCAATCACTGACATCGGACTCGACAGCCGGATGGGTGGCATTTGCCTTTTTAACAACTGTACTATTGGTTTCTCGACAAAAAATTAACGAAGCGCACACAATTATTAACACAATTGTCAAAACATATTTTTTCATGTTTCTATCCCCTGTGGTTTGATTTAACCGTGGGGGGCAGGGCTTGAAATGATACCTGACAAATTTCACTGTTCCAGCCTGTTGTTCATCAGGTATCATTTCAAGCCCTGGCCCCTTTCTTTTTTCTTAATATGTGAGGAAGTGCTTGGGATGGAAAACACCCAACAAGGCTTTTAACGAGTTGTGTTGCAATTAAACATTGAATGTAGCTTGTTAAGGTTTTAAAACCAGCTCATCCCGCGTCCCCACCGCCACAAATCCGCTCACAAGCTCCCTGAAATATGACTCAAACCCCTGAGTGTACTTCGACGCCCCCGCAAGGCAAAATATCAGGTAAAATTTGTATTTTTTTCCTGGATCAAGAAATGTCAGAAAGTCAGCCCTGTCCCGATATGTATATATCATTGATGCGGTCACAAACCGCTTATTCTTCCCCTCCGGATACGCATGATACGCCGCATCACTTACCTGCACGCTGAATTCCTTCATGTCCTGCTCCAGCGCCGCCTTCATATTCAGCCCTTTTTTATTCATAACCCGGATATATATGATGGCCGGTGAGCTCGTATAAATCTTCCCCGGATAACAATAATAAGCGTTGAAATCCCCGCTCCCATCTTCCTCAACAAAATCCCACCCCGGTAGGGCCGGAGTCCCAAAAAACCAATCCTTTGAATAAACACAATACATGCCTTTAATGCCGGTCTTCTTTTCCCCGGGTGCGTCGCCGTTCCTTTTGACAATCTTGGCAAAAGCAAGAGTGCATAAAAGTACCGTGAGCATTGTAGCAATGACGAACTTTTTCATTTTCATCCTCCCTATGCAGGATATGGTTAACAATTATAGAACTATACCTTCGGATATAAAATATAGATTGGAATCAAACCTTTATTATTGCTTATAAGATGCTTAATTATCTTCCTTTTTTCTTTGCATTTTATGAAACAACGGTCATTTTATGCGTAATATACCCTCAACGACTTTCACCATGTCGTTTTTAAAATCCTCATCCGCCGGCCTATTTATCCACTTTATCCTGTCGAGGCTTGCAAGATTATATTCCTCGATTTTCTTCGCTATAACAGGCGGGTTTATCCCGGCCGCTTTACTGTCAGCAGCTGTGAATATGGTTTTCCAGTCTATTGGCAATTTTTTCGATATTATCCAGATATCGGATATGTCTTTCGGTTCATCCCTGTCGGAAAAAGCCGTAACCTTGTTTGCCAGAATATTCATCGGGTTGTCTATTTTTGAATAAGGGCCCGACGCCCTTAATTCAACCGCGCCGTAATATGCTGGCACATCGTTGACAAAATCCACTTTGAGGGCGTCTTCAATTGTCAGGCGGCAAAACGATTCGTCTCTTTTCTCAACCGTGTATTTCATCCCGTGCCCCGCAAGTGATTGAATAATCGACTTTATATAATCCGGGAATTTCAGGTCGTTGTTCACAAAAAAATCAAGGTCGTCTGAATAGCGGTGGTTAAAGTGGAAACGGCTCAAAGCCGTCCCGCCGGTAAGATAAAATGGCGTTCCAAGGCTGTCGATCAGCGACAAAACCTTATCTTGAAGCGGATAAAGAATATTTTCGTAGGACATAATCAATCCCGTCTTTGATATTTTTAATTCTAAAAGTTTCCCTGATTGACGGCCATACTTCGGCAAGTGTTTTAAAGCCCACAACCTCGATAAGGTCATAGTAATTCAGGCCTTCAACAGCCCGCCTTACGGCCCATTTTTTATTGAAACTGCCAAGTTCTTTTTTACCGTCGAGTATTTCAATAAATTCCTCTTCGGTAAAATTATAATCCCATAACAACTTTTTAACTGTATTTTTCTGCGCTTGGGTCATGTATCAGTCCTCCTGAAGTCTTGTTCAATTATAACACGACCGCTGTTAAAATCAACTTCATAAGCAAAGGCTTTCTTATCGTCGGTGAAACAAAAGTATCGCATCATAATGGAACCGTAACTATTGTCAGGCATTTACCCGGGAGTTGGCAGACTCAAATTCCCTGCCGTAAGCGGCGGCAAGCGGCCGCTTTAGAAAACACATCATGTTGCACCAAAGTGAAATTAAATTACTTGTCCTTAATACTATAATGTCCCCTATGTTTACAAAGTGTATTTTAGCTTCTGTTTATCATAGTAACGACACTATACATGTAGTTAAACTATTTGTTAATAGTCTTTTTCAACATCTTCCGGTGAATCTTTGACAATCTATCCCATACCGTATAGATTGTCATATGGTAGGTTTGGAGTCAAACCCTTATTATTGCTTATAGCATAGAATCGGGGGGGGTAGTCTCCTTCATTTAGTGGAGGGTATCCTTGCCTTATCTAGACGCACCCCGGTGGGACGCATCCGCCGTCGCTGAAGCTTTGGCGGACAAGGCGGGTGCGACTACGAAATCTAAAGCCTGCGTGAGCGGCAGCATCCGTCTTCGCCAAGGCTCAGACGGATATGGAGCAGCCGCTCTACAAAATCCTGTGACAGCCTTTTTCGCACGTTGAACGGACGGCCTCTTTCCGCCATGTTTTGCGTGGACTGTGCTTATTTATTGTGATAACATTGACCTTGATCCAAATATAACGGGAGGGAAATTAAAGTTGAAATCGCGGGTCCTTGACATCACTTTGATTGCTCTGCTGTCCTGCTTTGCGCTTTTTCTTGTTGTCCCTCATATGAACAACTCCATCTGGTACGACGAGGCATGCACCGTGGATTTTGCCGGTTTGCCTTTCCACAGTCTTATTGACATGCTTGCGGCCGGGAATAATATGCCCGCATACTATTTATTCATGCGGGTGTGGACCTCGGTTTTCGGCATTGGCGAAGCCGCCCTCCGGGTGCCCGGCGTCATTTTTTACATTTTATCGGTTGTCTGCGTATATTTTTTCGGGAAACGGCTGTTTTCAGGGCGCGGCCCGGCTTTTGCCTCGGCGCTGATCTACCTTTTGCTTCGCATTAATACCGACAACGCGGTAAACGCCAGGCCATACGGCATGCTGGCGCTGCTGAGCATAGCCTCGCTTATGCTGTTCTACGAACTGTTCATCGTTGGCAAAAACAACCGTTTACTGGCCGCGGCTTTTATTGCCGTGAACATTATAGGGAGTTTTACGCATTTATGGTTTTTTTTCACGGCGCTTTCCCAGGCAGTCTATTACATGGCGGTAAAACGCAGGCTTGACAAGCGGTTCACGCTGGTTTTCCTTTATTCATTCGCGGGTTTCTTTATCCTTTGGGTCCCGGTCCTTTACTCACAGCTGCACAGCACGAGCAACAGCTGGATGGCCTTTAACGGCAATGAGATAGAAGTGACTTTGAGGTACTTTATGGCGGGAAGGTTATACAGCGTGTTTTTCCTGTCTTTAATCCCGGTACTTGCCGGTTTTTTAAAAAAAATGTACGAAAAGAAAGGATACAACTACAAGCCATATATGACAAATACGTTTTTTATCTTAACGGTGCTAATAGTCAGCCTGATCGTGCCTTTCATAATATCCTTTTTTAAGCCTATTTATATTGTCGAGCGGGGCCCCATGATCACAGCCGCCCCTTTTGCCCTTCTTCTTGGCGGCTTCCTGTGCGCGATATCATACAGGCCGCTCTTCTACGCCGCGTTGTCGCTTTTCTCGCTGTTTATATATATCAAGCTTTATTCCGCCGGCGCTGTGAATTACCTGAACGACAGGACGCTGGCAAAGCTAGCAATTTCCAACGCCGCGGACGTGGACAATATTTCATTTTATAGTGAATTAAAAAGGCCCATGAAATATTATTTTAAGCTTTATAACTTTAACCGCAGCGTTAGATTTACCGACCTTCCGGAAAAAATAGCCGACCCCGGCGGCGCGGAAGGCGGAGTGAGGCTGGAGGCGATCGATCAATACTACGACTCGCTGAGCAAAGGCAAAAAACTGCTGTACGTATTCACTGACGCAGACGCAAAATCCGCCGTTTTTAATCTGATCTATGCCAGGCTGAATAAAACCCACAGGGTGATAAAAAAAGCCGGCTGTGCCGGCATCACACTTGTCAAATACAGTTTGACCGAAAAACCATAAACAAACAAAAACTATTTAATGCTGCGCCGGATTTAAACAATTATTTTTCACCCATCGGGACGCGTTCGCGGCGTGTGTGGACGGTCTTTAGGTTGGCGAGTTTCAATTCCGTAACTAGGCGCACCCCGGTGGGACGCAGGGGTGCGCCTACGGGATCCCGCTGTGAGCGGCAGCAAGCAGCCGCTCTACTTTTCCCTTAACACTATCAATTCCCCGGCTTTGCCGGCGGACGGTTTATTGCCGGCTCCCGAAGCTATGAGGACGTAATAATATATGCCGCTGGCCAGGTTTTTTATTTCGCCGGTATTTACCGCTATGGTGTTGTCCCCGGCGTAATATGAGCCTGTAAATACCGATTCTTTTATCAGCCTGAAACCCACCGTATACAGCCTGAATTTAATTGTATCGCAGTCCCTTGTTATATTGAATATCATTCCCAGGCTGTTTTGGCTTGAAGGGCATATTGGGTTCGGGAATGGCCTGGATTCCGTAAGCTGCAACTTGTCCGGCTGCGGCGGTCTTGCCGGTGTGCAGGTGGCTGTGGGAATGGCAGTTTGTGTTGCTGATGCCTGTTGGGTTTGCGTGTACGTCAAAGTAGCCTGAAGCGTCCGGGTATATGTCACCGTCATGGTACTCGTGATCGTCGGGGTTTTGGACAATGTGTTTACCGCTGTCTGGCTGGGCGTGGCAAGACTGCAGCATGACAGCCAGAGTGTCTGCGTGGTATAGGGGCTTAAGACCGCGCAGTTTTTCGGCTGCGGCGGTATCAATGGAGGCGTCACAGGCGTTGGCGCCGTAGCGTAAAATGTATTGTTTGTAAGTGTCACTGTTCCGCATCCTCCGCCGTTCCAATAGTCATTCGGGTTGCCTGCCCAGTTGATCTGATAGACCAGATTGTTGGATATCGTGACCGGCCCGCATGGGTCGGCGTATTGGGACCACACATACAAACCGGCATTGCCCGCGCCGTTTATGGGAGTGCGGTTGACTATTATATTCCCGTCCACTAACTGGGTGGAACCCGAAGCCAGGCCTATGCCGCATTGGCCGGTATCGACCAGAATATTATCCAGGAACTGCACATTATTCGCGGCTTCGTCGGCTATGATGCCCGTGCCCGAGGCGCTGTGGCCGCCGGTGATATAATTATTCCGCGCTATGACGCCGTTTGTGAACCCGAAATTAACGGAATCTTCCTGCCCTTCCGGATAAGTGTATTTTCCGGTATCCTGGCTTGAAAGGCAGTAATTGCCCTGGAACAGGATATTGGCGCAATTGCCCCATGCCTGGAAATTCTGTCCCCTGGGAAATGGCCCGCGGGGATTCAGCAGGAAGTTACCTGTTACGGTTATAGTGTTTGATTGCTGTACCTCTATATTGCTCTCGCCATATGCTATCACGTTCCCCTGGATATCCACATTTGACGCCCCTGTAATAAATATACCGTCATTATTATCGCAGCATCCAGGAGAAAGGTTCTCGGAATGTATGTAATTGTCATATACATTTATATTGCCGCTTGATCCGGATATCCTTATAGCGTTGCCCCCGACCGGGCCGATCTCGCAATTCTCTATGGTTATGTTCGTGGAGTTTGTTATCTGTATGCCGTCACCCGTTGACGTGGATATATACAGGTTTTGAATAGTCGCGCCGTTCTGTCCGTTTATCACAATGGGCCCGGACGGCGTCAAAATTGCGCAGGGTGTGGGCGCGGGAGTTTTTGTGCCGGTTGCCGCAGGCGTGACAGTCATGGTGCTTGTAGGCGTGTTAACACAGGCTGAAAAATACGCCTCCCCGAACGCGCTTGTGTCCAGGTAGTTGTTGCCCGTGCCGTTCCACATGAAAACGCCGTCAGGCAAGGGCCCGCAGGTTTCATTGTGGTCTATGCCGACGTCAAAACCCATTACAAGGCTCGATGACGGTGTTACGCCAAGGTCTGTCCACGGCATGCGGAACTCGACTGAATATCCCGAAGCTGTCTGATACGTCGCCGCAGTAACGCCTCCCAGCTTACAGTGCGCCTCGTGCGTTATCGGGTCATTGTATCTTTTCGAAAACTCAAAATCATCCGCTTCATATGTTGTCGAATGGTTGTTATTCGCGTCTATGTATATTTCCACGTCGTCATCATCCCACCAGTTCACGTTTGAATTGCAAAGCACGGGGTCGGTCACATCCACGGCCACATAAAGCGCAGTCGTATCCCATCTTAGCTTAAACCTAGCGCTTACTGCGCCGGCTATCCCCGATGTCACCCTTGTGACCGCGGTCCACGTGCCTGTCTGCCATGCAGGGTCATTTAAGTTCCCGTCTATGATAAAAGAAGCTCCCTGCGAGCAGTCCGCGTTTACCGAATTCGGCACGGGCTGCGGCGTTGAAGTGTATGTAATAGTCGGCGTGGGCACAGTGCCTGTGATGGTCGGCGACGGCGTCAGACACGGCGGCTGGGTTATGCCATTAAGCCACGCAAACACATCGGCTCCGTGGCACGATGTCGGCGCATAAGTCCAATCCTTTATAAGTACGGGACCTGAATTCGGATTTAAGTCCCATGCAGTGGCATTGTAAAGATAATTCGCATTATTGCCGCCGTCAAGCCAGGCAATAAGGCTGGATTCAAAAGGATTACAGCCGCTGTCATCCCATCCGCAGCAGTTTCCTTCGCTGTTTGCACCGCCCATTTGGGAACCAAATTCCCCGACTATGACGCAGTACCCGGCGTTCACGGCAACCGATATATACTGGTCCCAGCTTGCCGCGTCATTGTTCCCGGGATTACCGTAATATACATGGGCGTCGTACGCTATGCCATAGCCGGTCAGTGTGTTTCCCGTGTTCTGGTCCGCGAGCGCGTTGGCCGGTATCCCGGTCAGGTCATGGCACCAGACCAATCCCGCCGCAATTACTATATTCTTCGCTCCTGTATCGCGTATGGTCTCAAGCATGGTCTGGTATCCGGGACTGATAAAGCTGCCGGACCAGCCGCCGTCACGCCACACGCTCCACGACACGTAAGTAGGTTCATTATAAAGGCCGAACAGGACAGCAGGGTTATTGCCGAAAGCCGCGGCAAGGCTCTGCCAGAACACCAGGGCATTCATGTCGGGCATTGCGGGCCCGAGCGCCTGCACAGAAGTGGATGTGCCCCAACTGGCCATGCCTGACCAGTGCAGGTCAAGTATCACATAGCAGTTAAGTGCTGACGCGGTGTTCACCATATTGGCGACATAGGCCCTGTAATCATTTTGTAAGGCGATATTCTGCGTGGCAGACGAGGATGTCACGCCGTTACTGTAGCCGAACCAAAAATCCTGGTTCAAGGGTATCCTTATTATATTCGATTTCCATGTGTTCACAGCCACGGTTAAGGACTGCGTCATATCCCCGCTTGGGCTGGCCAGCCCGGCTCCGTCCGCTTCCCATTCCAGCCCGTCCACATTCACACCCGCAAGCCTCACAGGGCAGCCAGTGGCAGCGTTGACAAAGTGATTCCCCGACACCGCAAGCTGCGGCGGCGCGGCTGATAGATACGGGGTATTTATTATAAATATGCATAATAATACCGTGAGGGGTATGGTTATAATTCTCGGCAATAAATTCAAGTGTTTCTCCCGCGTTTTTAGTATTTTACACGGCCATATATATTATAACACAAAAACGGATTGACGTATTACCTGTCTCTAAAAACTATCAACTCCCCGGTCTTGCTGGCCGGCGTTTTATTGCCGGCTCCGGATGCCGTGAGGACGCAATAGTAAATTCCGCTGGCCAGGTTTTTTATTTCGCCGGTGTTTATCGCCAGGGCATTGTCCCCTGCGTAATATGTGCCGGAGAATACCGCCTCCTTGATCAGCCTGAAACCGGCCGTATACAACCGGAATTTTATAGTATCACAGTCCCTTGTCAGATTGAAGATCATTCCCAGGCTGCTTTGGCTTGACAAGTATACCGGGTTCGGATATGGCCGGGGGCTTTTATTTAACGCGGTTCAATAAGCCCTCGGCCACAAAATTAAAAATCCGGCCGCCGGCATTTCTTTTATTATTGCAATAAGTTCGCGTTTCTGTATAATTACACCTGTATTTTATTTCACGCTTGCGGGAAAGGGGCCTTAAATGGAAAAACCACAGATAACATTCGCGACCAATGTCTGGGAAGGCGACTGGAAATTTGTTTTGCGCACCGGCCGCCTTAAAAAGATAATCGACAGCTGTAAGTGGGATTTTGAGGAGCGGGTCCTTTATATAAACAACGTAAGCGACAGGGAAAAAGTCGCAAAAGCCGCCCAAAAACACATTGATAAGGGCGTCATCACATCCTTTATTTTTGTCGACGACTCCGCGGCGCAGACGCTGGAGTATTTTCACATGGATAAAGATTCCTTTAAAGGCGGATATTACTATTCCATACAGGAACTCACCGCCGTGCTCCGCTGCAAAACAAAATATCGGCTTCATCTCACGTGCGATACGGTCATACAGGGCCCCGAAAGCTGGATAATGGACGCCATAAACTACATGGAAAAGGACCCTTCCATACTGACCGCGCAGCCCCTCGGCGACCCCGGTGATGTCCTGGCAAAGGGCAATCTGGTCTCCGAAGACGCTTTATTCTACAGGTGTTTCGGTTTCTCCGACCAGTGCTATCTTATACGACCTGAAGATTTCAGGAAACCGATATATAACGAAACAAATGAAGCGTCTTCGCGTTACCCTTCGTATGCCGGCGAGCTTTTCGAAAAGCGCATAGATTCCTACATGCGCAATCACGGCAAGTACAAGATAGCGTCAAAAATAACAAAATATAAACACCAGAACTTCCCAAAGGATCCCGTTCGCAAATGGCTGCTGTATTTCACCGGAATAAACCTGAAAAAAGGCAGATAAAGAGTTCTGTTTATTTTTTTGCACTCTCGAAGGTTTAAACAATTATTTTGTAGTCGCGCCCTCTACGTATCACCGGGGCGCGTTGCCGGGTCGTGTGGACGGTCTTAAGGTTGGAGGGTATGAATCACGTATCTAGGCGCACCCCGGTGGGACGAAGGGGTGCGACTACAAAATCCCGCCGTGAGCGGCAGCATCCGTCTTCGCCAAGGCTCCGACGGACATGGAGCAGCCGCTCTACAGAATCCGATAAAAGAAATAAAAAAAAATTACCAATTACTCCCGACGTTTGCCTTCATTCGTCATTAGTAATTGGTAATTTGAAATTGTTTTTTAAGTTACTAGCATTCCCTGCGGTTTTTACGACGGTCGTCTTCCGGCCTTATTATCAGGTCAAATACCGGCTTTATGCCTTCTTTTTCAGCCCTTTTTATTCTTTCCACTTCCTCGTCGCCCAGTTCCATTACCGCCTTGAATATGACGCCCCTGTGGAGGTCGCCTGTGAAGAGCCAGTCAAAGCCTTCCTTATCATATACCGACTTTCCCTTCTGCTGCCAGGAAACAAACACCAGGTCCACTGTCTGCTTGCAATACGTGTCAAAAAGCTCAAGTTCGCGGCCGTCAAAATAATCAAAAGTGTTTTCCAGTTCCGGGAACTCAACTTTGAAAATACCAAGGTTAATATCGATAACTTTGCCGACCTGCTCAAGCAGTTTTTTCGGCCTTTTCAGGGTTTCGCCCTGGTTTGTTTTCCAATAGTCGAGATTTTTTACCCTTACCCTGTCTCCTACCTTCATTTTACACCCCTTTAGTCAAAAAGACGCATGTCCTGCGCCCGATTATTGAACATCTCAAATGCTATGCAAACTGTATCCATTACAATTGATGATAGTATACACGTTTAAATAGGCTTTGTCAATAAACAGTTTAAAATCGCATTTCAAGTCTGAATTTGCGATTTTAAACTGTTTCGGAAAATCGTAAAGACAAAAGTTATTTGAATATGATTGACACCGGTTAAAAATATGCTTAAAATGTGTACAACCCATTTATAAGGAGGTTTTCTATGGATGGCAATTTTACCGCTAATGTTTCATTTTTGTACGCATTCGGGGCGGGCTTACTTTCGTTCCTTTCACCATGTGTCCTGCCGCTTATCCCCGGTTATATATCTTTCATTTCCGGCGCTTCCATGCAGGAGCTCAAAGGTTCTGACGATATAAGTGCTGTGAGAAAAAAAGCCATAATCAATTCACTGGCGTTCGTTGCCGGATTTTCCGTGGTATTCATACTTCTGGGCGCTTCGGCAACGGCGCTTTCCAAACTGATGCTTAAATACATACGTCCCATTTCCATTACGGCCGGCATTGTTATTATCATCTTCGGGCTCCAGACCATGGGCATACTTAAGATTGCCGCCCTTAACACGGAAAAACGTTTTCAGACAAACACAAGACCGGTCAATATTTTCGGTTCCTTTTTGATTGGGCTGGCTTTTGCATTCGGCTGGACGCCCTGTATAGGCCCCATACTGGCCAGCATACTCGCTGTCGCCGCGGCGCAAAACACTGTATGGAAAGGGATAGGGCTCCTTGCCGCCTATTCGCTTGGCCTGGGGATACCGTTCCTTGTAACGGCTTATTCCATAACTTTGTTCTTTAAATTATTTGACAAAATTAAAAAATACCTTAATATAATAGAGTGGATCACCGGCGTATTGCTGATAATCATCGGTATCCTTATGATAACAGGCGGGCTTTCCCGCCTGGCAGGTTCTTTGGAGTTTTTAAACAAATTCGCGAGGTGAAATAAATTGAGAAAATTACTTTTAGCCGGTCTTACTTTAATGATATCCATGTTTTTTATGGGCTGTCCCGCTGAGGAGCCGAAAAAAACCATCCCTGCCCCGGCTTCAACGGTAAGCGCGAACGCCCCGGCCGCGGTTTCATCCGATTACAGCGTAAAAAGCAAAAGGCCCAGCGACGCCATCAAAGCGCCGGACTTTTCGCTCCCGGACTTAAAAGGCGGCAAGATCAACCTCGCTGATTACAAGGGCAAGATCGTAATACTTGATTTCTGGGCCACCTGGTGCCCGCCTTGCAAAGCCGAGATCCCGGGTTTTGTGGCGCTGCAAAAGAAACACTCCACTGACGGCGTGGTAATGATAGGCTGCGCGATCGACGACCCCACCAAAGTAAAGAACTTTGTTAACAACAACCGCGTGGATTACCTCATTTGCATAGCCGACCAGTCCACAGCCAATAATTACGGCGGTATCCGCGGCATACCGACAACATTCGTGATAGACAAGGAAGGTTATATATCAAGGGAATATGTAGGATACAGGCCGGAAGAAGTATTTGAACAGGACATAAAGGATATGATGTAACTTATTAATAGTGTTTTTTTACCATTTATTCAATAATCGTCATTGCGAGAAGCGTGTTCTTCAGCGACAAAGCAATCTGGCCTAAATCAAAGCCTGCGGAGCTTCGCAGAACAAATATTTTTAGAAAAAATTATGATATTGTGGGATATGTAATCCGCGTTCCTCAAATAGACCTTAAAAATCTTGCCCCACAAAAGTTCAGAGATTGCTTCGTCGCTGAGAATCTCGCTCCTCGCAATGACAACGCGACAAAGAAAGGCATTCAACCGCGATTTTACGATGTTGATAATTTACCGCCGTATGCTATAATACAGCGGATAATTTTGACTTTAAAGGAGCCGAATTTTGGAACATACTTTTGATATTTATACGGTGATTGTACAGATATCCGTGCTTGTTTTTTCCGTTGTAATGCACGAGGTAAGCCATGGGTTTATGGACTACAAACTCGGCGACCCTACGGCAAAAGACCTGGGGCGGCTTACCTTGAACCCTTTGCCCCATATAGACCCGATGTGGTCCATACTGATCCCGGCTATTCTCATATTCACCCACAGCGGCGTTGTTTTCGGGGCCGCGAAGCCCGTGCCATTTGACCCCAGGTATTTCAAGCACCAGAGGCGCGATATCATGCTCACGTCGCTCGCGGGGCCGGTTTCAAATCTTTTGCTTGCCGCGGCGGCCGCGGTCATCATGATACTGGTGAGATTGATACCGGGTTTTTCCCTGGTGGGGCTTTATGTGGTCCTGATACAGATCATAGCCATCAATATTTTCCTGGCAATTTTCAACCTGGTGCCCATACCTCCCCTTGACGGCTCGAAAGTTTTGGCTTATTTCCTTCCGCCCGCGGCCGAACTGGCTTATATGAGGCTTCAGCCGGTCGGCATGATCATCCTTATAGCGCTGGCTTTCACCGGCACATTGAACATTATCTTAAGCCCGATCGCGGGCTTTGTAAACGCGTTGATAACATTTTTGATCGGTATATAACCCAAGGAGAACATGATGCAAAGCGTATTAAGCGGGATGAGGCCCACGGGAAAACTTCACCTGGGGCATCTCGAGGGAGTTTTAAAAAGTTACGTGGACATGCAGGACAAATACAATTGTTACTTCATGGTGGCTGACTGGCACGCGCTCACCACGGATTATGAAAAACCCGGGCAGATACCGGAAAATACCATTGAGATGTTCAAGGACTGGCTTTCTGCGGGTTTAAACCCTGAGAAAGCCGTCATGTTCGTGCAATCCGCGGTAAAAGAACACGCGGAACTGTTCCTCCTGCTTTCGCTTATCACCCCGGTCCCATGGCTGGAGAGGAACCCGACTTACAAGGAACAAAGGCAGGAACTCACCACAAAGGACCTGTCCACATTCGGATTCTTAGGGTATCCCGTGCTTCAGGCGGGCGATATACTTTTATACATGGCGGCAAAGGTGCCCATAGGCGAGGACCAGAGGCCTCACCTGGAACTCACGCGCGAGATAGCGCGCAGGTTTAATAATTATTACGGGGAGCTGTTCCCCGAGCCGCAGGAAATATTGACGCAGTATCCGAAATTGCCGGGGCTGGACGGCAGGAAAATGTCAAAGTCGTACAATAACGCGATATATATCAGCGACGACGCGGAAACGGTGAATAAAAAAGCGGGCCAGATGTTCACGGACCCGGCCAAGGTAAGGAAGAACGACCCGGGCCACCCGGAAAACTGTGTTGTCTGCGCATTTCATAAGATTTACAACGCCGCGGAATGCGGCATAGTGGAAGCGGAGTGCCGCTCGGGCGCGCGGGGCTGCGTGGACTGCAAGAAAGCGGTAGCGGTGAAGATTAACGAACGCCTCCAGCCCATAAGGGACAGGCGCGCGGAGATAGACAAAAATCCGGAAAAGATAAAAGGCATGATAGAGGACGGCAATAAAAGGGCAAGGGTTACCGCCGAAGCCACGATGAAGGAAGTAAGGAAAAGGATGAATCTGGGTTAAAGTGGGCCGTATTGGAAGCGTCGTCATTGCGAGGAGCCGTTTTTGTTACATGGCGACGAAGCAATCTCAGTTCCACCGATAAGCCTTTGGCTTTGATTTAGACCAGATTGCCATGAACCACTCGCGGTAGCTCGGGTTCATGGCGTGCTTCACAAGAGTAGAGCCTGCCATGTACCTGAGCTACTGCGAATGGTACATGGCTCCTCGCAATGACGGCGCAGTCGTAGGATAGTCAGCATTCAAACGGAGGCAACACAGTGGCGGACGAGGATTATCAGCTTAAGCTTGCGGTATTTGAAGGGCCTTTTGACCTTTTACTATACCTTATCAAAAAGAACCAGATAGACATTTACGATATCCCCATATCGAAAATAACGGAAGAGTACCTGTCCTATATAGACCTCATGAAAAAAATGAACCTTGACGTGGCCAGCGAATTCATCATAATCGCGGCCACGCTTATTTACATAAAGGCCAAAATGCTCCTGCCCAAGGACGAACTGCTCGAAGGCGACGAGGAGGACCCCAGGATGGAGCTGGTACAGCACCTGGTCGAGTACTCCATGTTCAAGGAAATCGCCGAGAAAATGAGGCTCTACGAGTCAAAGAAAAGGGACCTCTTTGAGAGGCTCTACCCGATAAACGTGGCTAAAGAGGACCAGGAACTGGCCCTTGACGTTTACGCTCTGGTAAAAGCCATGGATTCCGTGCTCGACAGGCTCAAGGAGAACAAGACCATAGTCATACCCGGCGAGCGCGTGAAGGTGAAGGACAGGATATACGAGCTCATAGACAGGCTGAAGGCCGCCAACGAAGCCGTGAGTTTTTACGAGATGTGCAGCGAGAATAATTCAAAGCTTTACATAATCGCGCTTTTCCTGGGCATGCTCGAACTGCTCAGGCTGAAAGTGATAAGCGTTTATCAGGACGCGCTCTTTACAGACATTAAAATATACATGCGCAACGACGACTACGACGCACAAATCCTCAACAATATAGGTGAATAAAATGAAAACAGAAGAAATGGACAGGACGATACAGGCCCTTCTTTTTACCTCTGAAAAGCCGCTTGCCGGCACCGTGATAGCCGGAGTGCTTGAAGTAAAGGAAAAGGAAGTGGAGCAATCCGTGGAGAGGATAAACCTGCATTTAAGGGAGACGGGTTCGCCGGTCTCCGTAAAGCAGATAGCCGGGGGATATGAATTTTTGACGCTGCCGGAGTACGCGCCGCACATAAAAAAATTATACAAGAACAGGTTTATGACCAGGCTCTCAAGGCCCTCGCTGGAAGTGCTGGCTATAGTCGCGTACAAGCAGCCCATCACAAAGCAGGAAGTCGAGTCCATCAGGGGCGTCAATTCCGACGGCGTGTATCACACGCTGCTGGAAAGGAAGCTTATCAAGATAGCGGGAAGGAAAGAAGCGCCGGGCAGGCCGCTTTTATACGGCACAACCAGGGAATTCCTGCAGTACCTCGGCATAAATTCCATGGAAGACCTCCCGAAGATAGAGGAAATAAAATCCATACTTGAAAAAGACGAGGTTACAGAGAGTTGGGAAGACCGTATCGAAGTGGCGAAAAACCAGGCTCAGTTTACTTTTGACCCGAACGAGGGCCAGCAGGGGCAGGCTAAAAAAGTCTCATCCCTTGCCGAAGATATGGCTGAACTTCAGAAGCAGGACGAGGAAGCAAAGGCGGCCGGCACATTTGAACAGGGAACCGGTGAAGATGTGGAGATAGAGAAAGAGAAAGAGGTAGAGATAGAGAAGAAAAAGAAAGAAAAAACAAAGGATACAGCCAAGTCATCCGGCGAAGATGATGAGGATGAAGACGACGAAGACGATGACGATGATGAAGACGACGAAGACGACGACGAGGACGAGGACGAGGAAGATGAGGATGACGATGAAGAAAAGTAGGAACACACCGCACGGATTTAAATCGCCGGCAAAAGGCGGGGCAGGGTTTAAATGGAAGAAAACGACCCATGGCAAATCCTCCTTCGCTAAAGCTTCGGCGGACACCCGCCTAGCGAAGGCCTCGCCCGCCGAAGCCTTGGCGTAGGCGGGTGGTGGAGCCAGGCGGGATCGAACCGCCGACCTCGTGAATGCCATTCACGCGCTCTCCCATCTGAGCTATGGCCCCAATTCGCAATTTTTCTTGCCGCATTTTGGGAAACGCGTGCGGCCTCGCGGCGGCGTCAGGTCTCCTCTTCCTTCTCGATCGTCTCGCCGATGATGTCGGTCACATCGGGATCGCCTTCTTCCTCTTCCTCGATGAAGGCGGCATCGTCGAGGCTCTCGTCGATCTCGACCTCTTCGCCTTCGGCAGCCGCTGCCGCGCCTTCTGCCGCCGGCTTCTTGCCCTGCTGTTCGGCCTCGGCGTCTTCGAGCGAGACGAATTCGGCATCCGGGGTCTCNNGATCGGTACGACCTTGCCGGTATAGGGAGAAATCACCGGCGTCTTGCCGAGATCGTAGAACTTGCGGCCGGTTTCCGGACAGATGCGCTTGGTGCCGAGTTCAGTTTTCGCCACGGTCAGGTTCCTCGGAATGGTCGGTAAATCGATGTTTCACTTGGCTAGTTGCAGCGCACCTGTCAATAGCGCAGGCGGTCCGGAATCGGCCGGAACGGCGGGATGACGCGCCGCGCGGGCGCGTGGTAGGACGGCGCAGTTTGTTAAGGATAGCGCCGGTGAACCCTGCCAATTTGACACCGCTGACCGCCCGCCGCGGTGGCCCTTTGCAGGGCCGGACCCGGGTGCCGGGGGACAAATCGATCTCGCAACGTGCCCTGATTCTCGGGGCGCTGACGGTCGGCGAAAGCACGGTTGCCGGCCTCTTGGAAGGCGAGGA
>PMTB01000197.1 GCA_003167475.1 candidate division FCPU426 bacterium
CAGCGACGGCGTGCTGATCAACTTTCGGCTCTCGACTATCGGACAATAAGAGAAGGCTAAAAGCCTTAAGATCATAAATATTTGCGCCATTTAAACCATTGCCCGCCTTACCCTGAACCACTCACTTTGTTCGGGTTCAGGGTTCTTACGCCTGAAGGCGTAAGAAAATGCGTTCCAGCATTATCGTAAGTATCGTCTTTGCCTTATCCCTGTTCGAAAGTTTTATCCTCGAATCCGCTTCCTTGATGATCTCCACTATGTCCGCGTAAGGCACTTTCGCGAAGTTCTTTGCCTGTATCTTGGCCTTATCCATATCCTTCATATATGCGAATTTGAATATCTTCTTGAATTCTCCCGTCGAAAGGAAATACCTCATTATATAGAGGCCCTTTATCTTGTAGAATATAAAACCGAGCATCTGTTCCGGCGAGGTCTCGGCGTATATCTTTTCAAAGACGAACATCGCCCTTTTCCCGTCTTTTTCGGCTATGGCTTCGGTGAGTTCGTCGAGGTTATAATCCCTGCTCACCCCCTTGGTCTCCGAAAAGTCGGCCATTTCTATCCCGGTCCTGTTCCCTACAAAGAGCAGTATCTTGTCCATCTCGTTCTTTACGGCTGAAGCGTCGCCGTTGGCTTCGCTTATTATATAGTCAAGTACGTCCGGATTTATTGTCTTGCCCAGTTCTTTCAGGTAATTCACTATCCAAATCCTGATATCGGCCGCGCCGGAAGACGACAAATTAATTATATTGGCGGAGGGTATGTCCATGTCCAGCACTTTTTTCGCTTCCTGGCCCGTCGTAAGCACCATCACGGTGAAATCCGGTATGTGCGGGAGGAATTGGGTGAGCTTTTCCAGGTCGTCTTTTTTTAGTTTGGCGAATTCCCTGACCAGGATAAATTTCTTCTCGGAAAAAAACGGGGGCGTCTTTGCCGACTCTATTATGGAGCTTATTTCAACCTGATGTTCCTTTTCGGTGAGGTCATAGCTTTCCATGGATGTGTCGTCAAGCTTGCCCGCGAGGAATACCTCAAGCAGTTCCTTTATAAACTCCCCGCGGAAAAAATCATCATCACCGGCCAGCACATAAAAGGAGTGGAGCTTCGCCGTCTTTATAAAGGCCGGCTGAACCATGGCTAATCCTTCATCTCAAAAAAAGTAATGGCGGCCAGTTCGCCGTTGATGTATAGGTTGATGTGGTAAAGCCCCTGCTCGTCCGGGAGTTTGTCCTGGCCGTTCTCCTTGATCAGGGCGGATATGCCGATGTAATTGATAAAAGCGTAAGGGACATAAGTTTTGTTGTCCATGGTGACTTTGTCCTTGGTCGAATTCTTATCCCAGGAAAACGTCTTCTCGGCCACAACCTTACCCGTGGGCGATATCCACTTGTTCTCAAAAAGGTAATTATTCTCGTCCTTGTAGTCGCCCTTGCCGGAGTAATACTCGTACGGATTGACAAAAAGGAACGACCTGTCCTTCACGGCGGCCATCTCTTTCCCGGACGGAAAAAGAAAGTATGCCCAGTATTGTATGACCTTATGCTGGGCCCTGAAGAACCAGTTCGTCGTGTCGGCAGGGTATCCGTTGATAAAGGCGCTGCAGGTGGTGATATGCCCGGCTATATAGCCCTGGTTCTCTGAGCAAAAAACAGGAAGCGCGGCCAGGCAAAGCGCTGCAATTAATACAAGCTTTCTCACTTTTACCACCCGTTCATGGTCCTTCTGAATACGCGCTCGGAAAGCCTGTCCAATACCCTCACCCTCGCGATTTCCTCGGTTTCAGCGGGCATCCCCAGGTTATTGACCACGTAGTACGTCGTCTCTTCCCAAATGTCCGGTTCCGTCCAGAGCTGGCGCTGGTTCTTATTGTCAAATAAATATACCGATACATATATCCTTAAGCGGTACTGCTGCGGGACCTGGTTTATGTCGAATGTTATCGGGGTCAGCAAATACTTGTCTATGTTGACCTTAAGTATGCCGTCCGCCGTCGCTTCGTCGCCTATGGTCACTTTACCGTCGGCAATGAACTGATCGATCGTTTTCTGGGTTATGTACTGCTCTATATTGTACGTCTGGGTTTTATTCAGGAAAAGCGGCACAGCCAGCTTCTGGATGTATGTTGGCAGGCTCACCTGCGGGGTGTAACCAGCGCATCCGAAACCGATTGCGATTGCCAATGCCAGTATTGCCGGTACTAAAAATCTTTTCATTTATGTTCTCCTTTTTCCGCTTAACGGGCCGCGCCGGCTTGACAGGCGCGGATCCACGCGGTATTTTATACAACCACTATATTCAGCAATTTATTCGGCACAAAGATCTTTTTGACTTCTTTTTTTCCCTGCGTCCACTCCGCCACTTTGGCCGAGGCGAGGCCGGCTTTTTCAACGTCTTCCCGGCTCGAGTTCATCGGCAGTTGTATCCTGTCCCTTATCTTACCCGAGACCTGGAAGACAAACTCAACCGTATCCTCGGCGATAAGTTTCTCATCGAACACCGGCCAGGAGCACGTAAATATGCTCGAGTGGTTCCCCAGGTCCTGCCAAAGTTCCTCTGAAAAGTGCGGGACAAGGGGCGCCATCAATAATATCATACTTTCGGCTGTAAATTTAAATAATTTTTTGTCAATATCGCTGTTCATGTCGAATTCAACCGGAAAGAACTCGTTAAAAAGCTCCATAATTGACGCCACGGCCGTATTGAACTGCTGCTCATGGCCTATATCATTAGTCACTTTTTTTATGGTCTGGTGCACTTTTCGCAGGAGTTTCTTCCTCTGCCCGTCAAGCCCTTCCATTACCGGAGCGGGAGAAGTTTTCAGGCCCCTGACGCGGTCTATTCCGGAGGCTATCTTTCTCCATACCCTGTTTAAGAACCGGCTCGCGCCTTCCACGCCGTCGTCGCTCCACTCCAGGTCCATGGGAGGCGGCGACGCGAACAGCATAAAAAGCCTGGCCGTGTCGGAACCGTACTTTTCGATCATGTCATCGGGAGAAACAGTGTTACCCTTTGATTTTGACATCTTTGCCCCGTCTTTGACGACCATACCCTGCGTCAGGAGCTTTTTAAAAGGCTCGCTGCACGATATCAGCCCCAGGTCGCGCAGGACGTAAGTAAAGAACCTGGCATATATAAGATGCATGCAGGCGTGCTCGGGGCCGCCTATATACTGGTCCACGGGAAGTTCCCGGTCGGCTTTTGACCTGTCTATGGGCATTTGTG
The DNA here is from genome assembly GCA_003167475.1 of candidate division FCPU426 bacterium. Taxonomy (GTDB): domain Bacteria; phylum Oederibacteriota; class PGYV01; order PGYV01; family Palsa-1178; genus PALSA-1178. The sequence continues at coordinate 3,223 of PMTB01000197.1, forward strand.
TATTTTTCGGGTCGCAGTACCTGATGAAGTACCATGACGAATCCACGAATGTATCCATGGTATCTGTTTCCCTGCGGGCATCCCCCCCGCAATTGGGGCACTTTACCTGCGTAAACGACTTCGACTTTTCAAGCGGATTTCCCTTGCCTGTGAATTCCACGTCCAGCGGCAGTTTCACCGGCAGATTTTCGTCCTTTTCCATCACTATACCGCATTTATCGCAGTAAACGGCCGGTATGGGCGTTCCCCAGTAGCGCTGGCGCGACAACAGCCAGTCCTTCAGCCTGTAATTCACCTCTATCTTACCCATGCCTTCTTTTTCCATCCAGGCGGCTATCTTTTTCTTTGCGTCAACATTTCCAAGGCCGTCAAAAGCGGCTGAATTTACCAGCACCCCCTCTTCCTCGTAGGCGCCGGACATTGTTCCCGCGTCGAGTTTTTGGCCCGGGGGCTGTATAACAACTATCATGGGAAGTTTATAATTCCCGGCGAACTTAAAATCGCGCCCGTCGTGCGTTGGGACCGCCATGATGGCGCCCGTACCGTAATCCATGAGGACATAATTGCCTATCCATATGGGTACTTTATTCCCGTTGACCGGGTTTATGGCGAAAGCGCCAGTGTCCACACCTTCCTTTTCCATATTAATCAGCGTAAGGACCGTTATATCGCTTTTTTTGACCTTATCCTGGAAAGCCTCTATCTCTTTTACTTTTTCCGGTGAAATTTCCATCTTTATCTTTTCAACGAACGGGTGCTGCGCGGCCAGGACCACGTATGTGGCCCCGAAAATAGTATCAGGCCTGGTTGTGAAAACCGGTATCTCTTCCCCTGATTTTGCGTCCTTAAAGAATATCCTCACGCCTTCGCTTCGGCCTATCCAGTTTTTCTGCATAAGCGTCACGCGTTCGGGCCAGTCTATTTTGTCATGGCCGTCGAGGAGTTCCTGGCTGTAGGCTGTGGTCTTAAAAAACCACTGGGTCAGTTCTTTCTGCTCCACAATTGTTTCGCATCTCCAGCATTTGCCTTCATGCACCTGCTCGTTTGCAAGCACGGTGCCGCAGTCAGGGCACCAGTTGACAGCGGTGGCTTTCCTGTAGGCAAGGCCTTTTTCATAAAATTTCTTGAATAGCCACTGGTTCCATTTGTAATAAGTCTCGTCGCAGGTGGCGAATTCCCTGTCCCAGTCATATGACATGCCGAGTTTTTTAAACTGCCCCCTGGCATGCTCTATATTTTTATAAGTCCATTCCGCCGGGTGTACTTTGTTCTTTATGGCCGCGTTCTCGGCGGGCAGCCCGAAAGCGTCGTAACCCATGGGGTGTATGACGTCAAAACCCTTCATCCGCATATAGTGGGCGATGACGTCGCCGATGGTATAAACTCGTACATGTCCCATATGCAGGTACCCGGATGGGTAAGGGAACATCTCCAGCACATAGTACTTTGTGCCAATGCCCTTTGATTTGAATGTTTTGTTTGTTTCCCAGAATTTATGCCATTTGGCTTCTATTTCCGCGTACGGGTAATGCTCGGCCATATAGGTCCTCCGCTCTATTATAATACCTTCCAAGCTTGGTTCACACGCCAGAGCTTCAGCGACGGCGTGCTGATCAATTCTCGATTTTCGATTCTCGAACATTACGACCCACAAACAGCTTTAAAATCCTACTGTGAGAGGGAGCAAGCCCCCTCTCTACAAATTCCAAAACAAGAAGAACCTGCGGCGGAACACATATATGCGTTCCCTACGCGGCAAAACCACGTTATCACAGGCAAAATCCATACAACACACAGCATAAGACAATTCCAGCTATTTTACAATATTTTTTGGAACCGGCTCTATCTTTATCCTCATTATCTTCCGCTCATCCGACCTTACCACCGTAAAATTAAAGTTCCCGAATTTTACCGTCTCGCCGGGTTTGGGCACGTACCCAAAAAGCGCCGTCAAAAATCCGCTCATTGTATTGATATTTTCGTCCTCGGGTATCTCGAGCTTTAAGGGTTCATTGTTGACCTTGCTTATCTCTATCATGCCTTTTACTATGTACGCTCCATTTCCAATATCCTCTATCTCCTTTTCATCCACGTCGTACTCGTCGTGTATCTCGCCGACTATTTCCTCGAGTATGTCCTCGAGCGAAACCAGGCCGGCCGTGCCGCCGAACTCATCAACCACTATCGCCACATGGAGCTTGCCTTTTTTGAATTCCTTAAGCAGGTCGCCCGCATTTTTTGTTTCCGGAATAAAATACGGCACCCTTATAAGGTCATGAAATATTATGAGCCCCCTGTTTTTTATCATGGAGAGCATGTCCTTTGTATATATTATGCCGACAATATTATCCAGGCTGTCCTTGAACACCGGCATCCTGGAGTACCCTGCTTCCATAATAACGTCTATGATCCGGTCCTCACTCCAGTTTATATCCACGGCTGTGATCGAAGTCCTTGGCACCATGACCTGTTTTACCTGCATGTCATTAAAGCCCATGATGCTGGCCATCATGGCCTTTTCCTGTTCATCTATGTACCCGGCCTCGGCGCTTACGTTCAGGACAGTGTCAAGGTCCTTTGCCGTTATCATGGGCACGGACGAAGACGCCTGCCCGCCCACCAGTGTTATAATGAAATTGCTTATCTTGAGGAATATTTCCGTAACGGGCCTTATCACGGTATAAATGCGTACAATGGGCCCTATGAGAATAAGTCCGAGTTTCTCGGTATTGTGTATGGCAAATACCTTCGGCGATATCTCGCCGAATATGATCAAAATGACTGTTATGACCGCCGCGACTATCACCGCCACCAACGAGTCTCCGATATTAAAAAACTTTGCTATCCTAAGGGACAAAAACGCACCAATTGTCGATGCCGAGATAGCCACCGTGTTGGTGCATATCAGGAGCGTGGCGAGGAGCTTGTTGGGGTCGGACACCCACACTTTAAGGTACTTTGCCTTGGGGTGGTTGTTTTTTATATTCGCGGCTATCTTGATCCTGCTCATTCCGGTAAGCGAAGTCTCCGCGAGCGAAAATATGGCGGCAAGAAAAAACAGGAAAAAAAGCGAGTAAAGCTGCAACTGCGTGACGAAGTCCATCTATTTTTTCTCCATTGCCATTTTTCTGTATTTTCTCTCTTTACTTTCCATTTTTATCCTGTCGGGCTTTTTTATGTGGTCATAGCCTGTCACATGCAGCGTGCCGTGTATCAGCAGCCTGGCAAGCTCCTCTTTAAGCGTCACGCCGTACTCTCTGGCCTGACGTTTGGCCATGTCAACCGAGATAACAATATCGCCGCCCGAAGGCGACTCAAACGATATCACGTCGGTCGCGGTGTTTTTCAGCCTGTATTCCAGGTTGACCTTTTTAATATAAGCATTATCCGTAAATATAAGGTTAATTTCAAGCCCTGTTTTGCCTTCGTTTTCAAGTACGGGCAGGACTATATTTTCAGGTTTAAAGGCCGCCGCCGGCTTCTTCATATAGAACGTATTAACGCTGTTGCCCCGCATCTTCTTCAATATCCTCCGGTATACAAACGACTTAGGGCCGGACAATGCCGGCCCTAAGCGTTTTATATTGTGACGGCTTAATTAATACTTAAGCGGAAGCGTTTTCCTCGGAGCCGTGTGCGCCCTGTAAGGAGGTGTGTCTTTCGCCTTCTGTATGGCATCTTCTTTTTCCGTTGATGAAATGTCTTTTCTTACGTCAAGCTCCTGACCCACTTCTATGAGATCCGGGTCGGCAACCTGGTCCCTGTTGGCTTTGTACAAGAGCGGCCACTGGAACGGGTCCTGATAGATCTTGTTCATTGAAGATACTGCCCACAGTGTGTCGCCTTTTTTCACGACATACTTCATCCCCGGGACTGCCGTGGCAACCGGCACCGGTGTGGTGTCTTCAACTGCGGCCTGCAATGTCGGCGCAGGTGTTACGTCCGGCTTCACGGTCTGCCTTGCTGCACATCCGATCGAGAAAACTACGAATAAAGCTGCTGCTAATACCAGTAATACTTTCGATGATTTCATGCTTCCTCCTCATTTTTAAAATTTCTGCGTTATTTGAATTCCGGTCTTTTCAGGATTGTACTGCACAAATATATCATTTGAGTCAATGGACGCCTTTATGGTCGATTTGTTCCTCATATTAATGTGGTCAAATACACCG
>PMTB01000258.1 GCA_003167475.1 candidate division FCPU426 bacterium
TGTCCGCCGGAGCTTTAGCGAAGGCGGAAGCGACACCATAATTTTGAATTCTAAATTTTGAATTTTTAATTAAGCCGCGCTTATGGTATAATTACCGCATTAAAGGAGGAAAAAATGAAAAAAACAATAACAATGATAATAACAGCCTTTATAGCGTTTTATCCAGCCTTAAACGCGGGGGTTTCTTTATACCGCGAGTTCCCCGGCCACTTAAATTCCGTTTCCTGCGTTGATTTTTCGCCAAATGGCTCTTATCTGGCCACCGCGGATCTGGACGGGGAAATAAGGCTTTGGGATGTGTCCACAGGGTCGCTGCTTGTATCCATAAAACACGGCGCCCCGGTTGAAGCGCTGGCCTTTTCCCCGGATTCAAAGTATTTTGCAACCGGCGCCAGGGACGGCACGGTCAAGCTTTGGCAGGCGGCCGGCGGAGGATTGGTGAAAACTTTCGAGGATTTCAGGGCCTCTGTTTTTTCCCTGGCTTTTTCCCCGGATGGCAAACTGCTTGCGGGCGGAAGCGACCTGAAGATAATAATCTGGGGGGTGAAAGAACAGAAAAAATTCCAGGAGATAGGCGTCGCGGATACCTGGGCGAGAAGCGTGCGTTTTTCCCCGGACGGCAGCCGCCTGGCCGCGACCTGCGGGTCCACGCTGCGCATATGGAAGATAAATTACAATGACCTTATAAGCAAGCTGTTTCAGAAAGGCGGGGTTTCTTTCCGGGACGCAAGGGAGATGGAACAGGGAGGCCTTATTTATACAACCGCGTTTTCCAAAGACTCGCAGACAATAGTTACCGCGGGTGAGGGCGGTATTATCAGGTCGTGGCGCGTGGAAGACGGGTATCTGAAATGGGCCACGCAAGAGCAGGGCCCTGTCATATGGTCGCTCGCTTATTCGCCTGACGGCAAGCTTGTGGTTTCGGGCGGCAAGGACTCGCTTATTAAAATATGGGACGCTTCCGGCGGAAAATTGATAAACACCATAGCGGGCCTCCAGGACGAGGTTTATAGCGTGGCTTTTTCGCCCGACGGCGGAAGGCGCGCGGGGGGGTCGAGGGATAAAAGCGTCAAACTTTGGGATATTTCCTTTAACCTTGATATGGACAGGATCATACGCGCCGCGGCAATCGCAGGCGCGTCCATCATATTTCTAATATTCATTCTAATCGGTGTTAATGCCTACAGAAAAGAAAAAGCAAAAGTGAAGAACTGGAAACCATAAAGCGGTTTTGGACGGGAATTAAGGGATTTACAAAGCGGCGGACTGGTTATATAATAACTCAGGATAAAACGGGAATGTAAAAGTTTTTTGACGGGAGACATAAATGGACGAACTTACCGCGGTAATGACAGCCAACATGCAGGTTTTTTACAGGGACGGCAGGGAGATATCAAGGTGGTTTTATAATGATAACGGGACTATAAAAAAAGAGGGTAAAAAGATCACTGGTATTGTCAGGATGTACCATCCGTCCGGCATGCTCTCATCGGAAATGTCATATAAAAACGGGGAATTAAACGGCAGGTACCTGCTGCTTTCCGAATCCGGAAAGATAGAGGAAGAGGGCGCCTTCAAAAATAATGAATTGCACGGGAACTGGAAACAATTCACGGAAACCGCGACCGTCAAGATCGAGGGCGTTTTTAAGGACGGCAGGAGAAACGNNAGTCTCGATACCGAGGCCTATTACAGGAAGGGCAAGCTGCTTATGCTCAGGCAATTCGACCAAAATGGCGCCCTGAAAAAAGAAGAAAAATATTAGGGGGGATGCATGAAAAAGTTTGTATTTATTTCCGTTGTTTTTGTTTTCTTGTTCTTGTCACCGGCTGTTTTTCCGGATGTCACACCCGTTTCAGCCGCCGGTGTTTCCCAGTCCGCGGAACCGGCGCTTCCTGTCATCAGCAACGAGCCTGAAATGCCGGATGTTGAAGGCACACCGAGCGACCATGAGATACCCCTGCCGACCGGAGGCGACCTTACAACGACTGTTGAAACCGCCTCGCCGGCCGCAATAACCCCGCAGGCAATCCCTCAAAGCGGGACTGTTGTGGCGTCTCCGGAAGACGCCACGCCGACTGCTGTACCTGCAGCCAAACCGGCATCCAAGTCCAAGAAAAAAAAGAAGGCAAAACAAAGTGAAGTCAAAAGCCAATAAGCCTGCGGCGGGGGGAAGACAATGAGATACGCTGTTGTTTCCGACATTCACTCCAATTACGAGGCTTTGTCGGCGTTTCTGGACTACATCAAGATAAATCCGGTCGACAGTATTATATCATGCGGCGATATCATAGGCTACGGGGCCTCGCCCCATGAGTGTATTGAAAAAGTTATGGGAGTGGCGAATTTCAGGTCCATCATGGGCAATCATGACGCTGTTGCCGCCGGAAAGATCAAATCCGAAGGTTTTAACCAGGAGGCTTTGGCGGCAATTGATATAAATATTGCGCTCCTGACGCCGGGCGATCTTGATTTCTTAAAGAAACTTCCTGAATCCATCAGCGAGAACGATATTCTTTTTGTCCACGGTTCCCCCAGGGCAAAGATAACCGAATACCTTTTTTTAATGGACAAGTTCAAGGAAAATATCAGGCTCTTCAATGAGTCGGTATGTTTCGTAGGCCACACCCATCACCCGCTTGTTTACCAGTATGAGACCGGCTCGGGCAAGGATACGTGCATGAATATCGAGGACGACAGCGAAGTGTTCACGCTCTCGCCGGTAAAAAAGTATATTGTAAATGTCGGGGCGATCGGGCAGCCAAGGGATAATAAAGCGTCGCTGTGCTGCGTATTTTATGACACGAAATCAAGGACACTTTCATTCAAAAGGATAGCCTATGACGTCAAAACGGCCCAGCAGAAAATGCGCGCGGCGAAATTGCCCGAGGGGCTTATAACGAGACTGGCCATAGGTTACTGAAATTTTTATCCTTAAGCATTTTATACTATGCTTTTTTGGTGAGTTTGAAATATAGGCTGTCATTGCGAGGAGCCGNNAGGCTCGCTCCTCGCAATGACAATATTATTTATTACAATTTCATAAGGAGAGTATCATGAAACAACAACACAAGAATGTTTTCCAGTCGTCCTTATCCGTCACAATTTCACTTTATGTGTATTCTTTCGTGGTGTCATTATTTTTTGCATTTTCCGTTTCCGCCTGGCTTTTCGGGTTTTTGATAACCAAGCTCGGCGGCGGCCTTGAATATTTCCTGGCCTGGATTTTGGTATTCGGGGTTATGTATGTATTTGACGGGTTTGCGGCAATACCATCCCGGGTAAGAGCGGCAATGGAGTCGGACAAACCGGAAGAATCAAGGGACCTGCGCTTGTTATCGTCATGGTTTATCGGTTTTACCGCGGTTACCATTGTCACTGTTTTGGCTTCCGGGTTTTTCGCCGAAAATCTTGCTTTTGGGGCCGTTAAAGCCGCGGCGCAAAAGGGACTGACCATGAACCAGATTAAAACTACCGACGCGGACAGGAAGGGAATAAATGCGGC
>PMTB01000098.1 GCA_003167475.1 candidate division FCPU426 bacterium
AAGGAGCTTTAAGAAAACCATTAACCACCCCGCTATCAATAAAAAGAAACTTAAGACCTACATAAACAAACTTGAAAAAGCTGGAAAGATCTTTGAGCACAAAGGCCTGCTTTTCGACACCAAGGCCCTGCTCGAGACCGGCTATACCTGTGACCCGCGCATCTGCCTTAAGAAGAAAAAGGACGTTTACCACGGCTCCTGCTGCACCGATTACAGCGTGGACCTTACCAAGGCCGAGGAAAAGAAGATAGCCGAGATATTGAAAATTGGTGAAAAGGAATGCCTTAAGAACTATCCGTGGGTGCTCAAAGAAAAACTCTACCATAATAACAAGGACAAGAGCCATTACCTGCGGCACAGGAAGGATAATAGCTACGTTTTATCTGTTGTCAAAGGCGGCATAATCCTTTGCGTCCTGGACCTGCTTGCGAAAAAACACAAATTAAAAAGGACGGATTATAAACCATCCATATGTTTTTCCTGGCCTTTTGACTGCATGCATCACGGCAAAAAAACTTTTGTCACCACAATAAACGGCCATAATGCCAAATATTTGTCTCAGGGTACTTCCGGGCTGCGCTGCGTTTCAGGAAAAGAAGGCAGCGCAGCGCATGAGTCGTTGACGGAGCAGATAAAGCATTACACGGGCGAGAAAGCCCATAAAGAACTGATGAAAAGAAACTTGTCTAAATAAAACTGTAGAGAGGGGGCTCGCCCCCTCTCGCCGATGGAACTGCCCTGCGTTTTAAGCCTGCTGTGAGAGGGAGCATCCGCTTTCGCTGAAGCTCCAGCGGACAAGAGCCCCCTCTCTACAATGACCAACCGGAATTAACCCCCAAAAAATCCAAAATTAACCGAAAATTAAGCCTTATTGTATACACTTATGCCGTAAGAAAAATAATATCAGGAGGCGGCATATGTACGCAAATGACTTTCCATTGAGCCTATATGAGGAAGACTCGGTGTTTATTGTGGAGGATTTTGACGATCCGACCAGGTTTTCCACACCGGAAGAGGCAAAGGCAAAATCGTATTTGAAAAGGTTTCTTGTTTTGATCGGAAAAGAATAGACCGTTATAAGGTTATATAGTTTCTTGAAATCGCGCCGGAAAAATTTTCATTTCAAAGAAGACGGCGGAAGAGGAAAAAATGATAGGATTAAAAGTAAAGGATATTATGTCAAAGGACGCTGTTACGGCCGACAGGCGGGAACCCGTACTGAATGTTATAAACCTGCTTTTAAGGTATGACATAGGGGCTGTCCTTATCACGGATGGAAATGCCGCGCCGTTTGGCATAGTTACGCAAAGGGATATAATGGAATGCGTGTCGTTGAATCCGGTGAATTACAGGGTCCTGACGGCCGGTGATATCGCGCGGACAGGTTTGATAACCGTCGAACCGGAACTCGACGCCATACTGGCCTTTGCCATCATGAAAATGAACCTTATCAACAGGCTCCCGGTCGTAAGCGACGGGCAGATACGCGGCATGATAACCTACAGGGATATTACAAATGTGCTTAAGGAAAGTTTCGAGGCCCTTGCAGTGAGCCACAAGGACCTGAAGGAAAAAATGAAAGTGGATTTTCTGACGGGAGTCTACAACAAAGGTTATATGGACGAGGAACTTTCATATTATATAGAACGGTCCATCCTGACCGGGGTTTCATTCACTTTGCTTCTGGTAGATATTGATAATTTTAAGAAAATCAACGACACCTACGGGCACGTATGCGGGGATGTGATATTGAAAGGCGCGGCCCAGACGCTTGTGGAAAAGTCCAGGAATGTCAGCATCGTCGGCAGGTTTGGCGGGGATGAATTCATGATCATCGTGCCGTATTCCGATTACAATTCGTCGGCTTACATGGCCGAAAGGCTCAGGATGGCGCTTGAGGAGAGGGCGTTCAGTTACGATGGCCGGGAAGTGCGTGTCACCGCGAGCATAGGACTTGTGGAGTGGACTATTGGCATAAAAAACTGCGAGGAAATACTCAGGCTAACCGATAACTGCCTTTATGAGGCAAAAAGGGCCGGTAAAAACAGGGTCAGCGTGTGCGGCCTGGACATTATCAAGGATAAAGCCGTTTTTGGAGAGACTTTAAAGGCAAACACACTGTAGCGGCTTTAAACCCTACCTGATACCCGCAAGGATTCCCTTTATGCTCGCGTTAAAATTCTTGAAACCATGGGGTTTGTTAAGGTAACCTTTGGCTCCCAGGCTGAGAGCTTCATTTATAACTTCCTCTTTTTTTACCGAAGAGCACATCAGCACGTCAATCCCCGAGATAACCGGATTGCTTTTAAGCAGTTTTAAAGTCTCGATGCCGTCCATTTCCGGCATTTCCACGTCCAGGATTATCAGGTCCGGCTGTTCCGACACGGCCATTTCAAGGCCTTCTCTGCCAGTGCTTGCGTTGATTACGGTGTAATTTTCCTTTGAAAGGTAGATACCGGCCAGTTTCTGCTGCAGCGGCGAATCGTCGATGATCAGGATCTTGTTCATTTGTTCCTCCCTTTGGATTTAAAAATCCCTTTGAATATATCCGAGGCTACTTCAAAAAAGCTGGCGGCTTTTTCCGCCGACAATATGTTTCCCGCAGAAAGTGTGTTTTGCCGGTCCGTGACTGAAACTTTTTCTCCGACCACGGTCGAAAGGGTCTTAACCATTTCACGCAGGTGTTTTGACTGCGCAAGCAGGCCCGAACTCTCGGTTAGGTTTTCGTTCGTGTTTGCCGCGATTGAATTCACAACTTGCTGCATCTGTTCCACGCTTACGTGTATTTCCTCGACTTCGTTGGCCTGTTCTTCCGACGCGCTGGCGACCATGCTTATGATGGAAGAAAGCGAGGAAAACGATTTGCCTATCTCATCGAGGTTCTTTACCACTTCGTCGCTTATTTCCACGCCGCTTGTGACGTTTTTCTGCACGTCGAGTATGCGCTTGCTGGTCATCTTGGCGGCTTCCGAGGATTTTTCCGCCAGCCTTCTAATCTCTTCCGCTACCGCGGCAAAGCCCCTGCCTGCCTCGCCTGCCCGGGAGGCCTCTATGGAGGCATTGACGGATAGCAGGTTTGTCTGGAATGATATCTCCTCTATGTTGTTTATAATCTCGGCTGTTTCGTCCGAGGCTTTTTTTATGTAATGTATCGAATTGATCGCTTTTTCCATATTGTTGATCCCGGCGGAGGTTATTTTATGCGTCTGCTCGGTCATGGTATTGGCCTTTGCCGTATTGTCCGCGTTTGTGGCTATCATAGCCGAAACATTTTCAAGGGAGGCGGAATTCTGTTCCAGTGAAGCGGCCTGCTCGGCCGCGCCGGAATCCAGGCTTTGGCTGGTCTTTTCAAAATTTTCAGCCGACTTGGAGAGCCTGTCGGATGATTCCTGGATGTCTTTTATTACCCGTAAAATCGGGGAACTGATCGAACCGGCGATAAGAAGGGAAATTACCGCTATCAATACTATGCTTACAAGAAGGATCAGAATTATTGACGACCTCATGGAATCCAGGTAAGTGAACGCGCTTTTCTTGTTTGTTTCAGCTATAATGGCCCATTTCAGGAAGGGTATGCTCAAAGGGGAATAACTTGAAATAACGCTTGAGCTGAGGTAATTTTTTGTGAGTTTTACCGATGTCCTGTTATAATCCACAGCTTCTCGCGCAACCTCGGTGTTCACCCCGTTTTTTTCCACAGTGCCGGCGAGGGAGGTTTTAACGGAGCGGTTTTCAGGGTCTATATAGGAATTTGACCGCATAAGTTTATCCGGGCCTATCAGGTAAATTTCGCCTATATAGGCGTTGTCGTCCGTATGGCCGGTTGAGTTTGTGGAGTCCCTGAAAACATCCGACTCCTGTATGGCCCCGTTTATGCTTGAAGCTGACAGCAGTCCCAAAAGCACCCCGAGGATCTGTTTGCCGCTTGTCAAAGGCGCGGATATAAACAGGACAGGCTGGCTTGCTTTATCCAGCAGCTGGTAATCCTGCATGTTAAGCCCGATAAGCCCGTTCCTGAATGCGGCCGCGATCTTTGTGTTCCTGTATGAAGCTGAATTTAAATTTGAACCCGGCAGGACGGACTTGGAGGTTGAGTAAACCACAGAACCGTCTTTGCCGGCCAGGATCACATCGTCAAACTCAAATGAGTTCCTGAAATCGGTGTATAAAGGTTCAAATTGTTTAATGTTGTTCTTCCATTCAGGCGAAAGCATACCGCCGGAAGACTTAAAAGAGCTGATCAGCTGCGAAGCGGAGTCCGCGAAAGCCGGGTTTTTTGCCGTGAACTGGACGCTGTAGGTTTTTGATATGAAGTATTTCTGGAGCTGGGCCTGCTTTATCTGCCTTATGGAGTCAATATTATTAAAGGAAAGCAGGTTCAGGGTGTATTCGGTCTTATTCAGGCTGTCAATCGTGATAAGCGACGCGGGTATGATCCCTACCGCCAAGAAAAAGATCATCAGTTTCGTGTTTAAATTAAGTTTTCTAAGCATTTTACCCTCCGTTAATTTCGCATCCAGTTTTAGTCAGTTGTTTATGCTTATAAAATCAAGTTTTTTTAAAAAATCAAAAGGGCGGAAGACCGCCGTTTCAATATTATTTATTCTCAGGGAACCTGCAAAGCAGCCTTCGAAAAGGGGCGAGGCATGGATAAAGCCCCCGGCGATCCGGCCGGGCGGTATTTTTACGCTTCCGAAGAATTGCTCGGCAATTAATCCGATCAGGATCCTGCTGTCTTCGGGCGGCTCGACCATCAAAATGCAGGTCTTTCCGGAAACCTCCTTTTCTATCGACCCATCCGCCGCGCTTATGGAAACCACAGGGCAGACCTGGCCGTTGTAATTGATCACACCGGTCAGATAGGCCGGAGTATGCGGGACAGGGACAGGCTGCTGATAGGGCACAACTTCCCTTACGAAAACGTATTCGACCGCCATGACTATCCCTGCCGATTCAAACTGGACAAAGAAATCACCGCGGCCCGGGTCATAGGCCTTATCGGCGCCTTGGGAAAGCGGCAATATGTTCATAAGTTTTCTCCGTCATACATTTGTACATAAATTATTTTTTGTTACAACGGGATTGTACAGGGGAAATATTAATTACAGGTTAACGTAAATGGTCTTTTCAGTAAAAATATGAGGTTTATTATTTTGTTTTTCTACCCCGGATGTTAATACAAAATTAATATGGCGCTGCTAAACTTATGATAAAAATAAGACTTGGAGCGTATATGACGGAACCGTCCGCAAACGAACTTGAGATAACGGGTGAGATCATAGCTGAATTTATAAACGAATCGGACGAACTCCTGGCAAAGGCGGAGTCGGCGCTGATATCCATGGAAAACAGGCCCGGAGATACAGAAGTGCTTAACAGCGCGCTGAGGGCATTTCATACGATAAAGGGCACAGCTGATTACCTTGGTTTTAAGGCGCTCAAAGAGCTTACCCATTTCTGCGAGGAACTGCTTGATAAGGCGCGCGGAAGGGGGGAGTCCCCTGAAAAACACGTGCTCATATGGCTGATCAAGGCCGTGGATGAGACAAAACTCATAATCAGGAACGGCCTCGGCGGAAGGAAGCGTTATGACAGGGACGCTTTCGAAGCGGCTTCCGCGGAATTCCTGGAAAAAATAAGCGCCGGTATAATCAGCGGGATGAACCAGTCAAGGGCCGTGCAGGACAGCGGGCTGTCCGTTGATATGCCGGAAAACAGCGCGGCGGACTTAAGGCCGGTCCTTAAAATAGACGCGTACAAGCTCAACTCAATGATGAATTCGCTCAACGAACTTGCGGTAGCCGAGACAAACCTGCGAAGGACGCTCAAGGGCGTGATTTTTACCGACCCGGAAAGTTATGACGATTATAAAAAGAAATTATCCGCGCTGGGAAGAATAACCGCGAAACTTAATTATGATTCCTACGCGATGAAGATGCTTCCTTTTCAGCACCTGTTTAACAAGATGACAAGGCTTATAAGGGACCTTTCGGTAAAGTCCGGAAAAAAACTGAAACTCCTGCTGAACGGCGGCGACACGGAAATAGACAGGGAAATAATAGAGAACCTGGCCGAGCCGCTTATCCATATCCTCAGGAATTCGGTTGACCACGGCATAGAGGACGCCGATGTCCGGAAGAAAAGCGGCAAAGCCGAAGCCGGAACGGTGTCTTTATCGGCTTTTTGCAGGGATGGAAATATTATTGTGACCGTGAGCGACGATGGACACGGCCTTGACAGGGAAAAAATCCTGGAAAAAGCGCGCCGCCTGGGAATTGCCGGAGCTGACGGGGAGATCAGCGATGAAAAGGTCAACGAACTCATCATGATGCCGGGATTTTCCACAGCGGACAAAGTATCGGAACTTTCCGGCCGGGGGGTCGGCATGGATGTCGTAAAAAAAACGGTCGAATCGCTCAGGGGATCGATGAAAATACGGTCCATAAAGGGCCAGGGCACCAAAATAACCATGGTATTTCCTGTGAACATGGCGGTCATAGAAGGCCTGACAGTATGCTGCCGAGGGGACGCTTATGTTATACCGTCATCAAACGTTATTTCTGTGGTCACCGCCGCAGGGCCGCATCACGGCGGGCCGGAGGAAGACGGTGAAATAATAAATACCGGATTGTTCGGGACGGCTCCCGCGCCGCCCGGGGACGGACAAGATCCGGATAAAACCGCGGACAAGCATGTAATAGTGAAACTTGAAAGGAACGGAATCAGAAAAAAACTCCTGGCGGAAAGGATCCTTTCACTGCATAAGGTGGCCGTTAAAAATATACCTGGCCTGGCCCTTGAAAAAACCCCTTTTTCCGGGGCGGCCATAATGCCCGACGGAAGGCCGGCAATGATCCTGTCGCCGGATAGGCTCATACTTAAAGGAGAAAAATAAGTGAAAAAAGAGAATGAGAACGGACTGTTGAGGCTTTACAAGGAAAGGCTGGAGTCAGCCAGGGAATATGAGAAAAACCTGCGGAGCATAGTCGAAGCCGCGCACGATATGGCAGGCTCAAAGGATATAACCGATATTATGGAGTCCATGCTGGAGCTTGCGGCAAAAATAACCGGCTCTCAATTCGCCTGCGCCGCGCTTATGGGGCGCCAAAGCGAGGTGTTTTTCAGCAGCGGTACGCCGGCCAAAGACCCGTCCAAATTCCCGATAGACGCGGCATTTAAAAGGGATTCGGGGATTTCGGGATTGCTCATGACGACCAAGCGGCACTATATATGCAATATTACGCAGGGCGACGGATATATTAACGACGATGTAAGGACGGATTACGGCATAAAAAACTATATATCAGTCCCCATACTTGCGAAAAACAAGAATTTTTTCGGGTTGCTTGAAGCCTATAACAAAGATGCTTTTGAGCCTTTTAACGACAATGACGCGGACATATTAAATACCCTTGCGTCCTTTACGGCGGCCGCGGTGGAAAGGTTCAGGATATATGTGGAGTTCGGCAAATTCGGCGATGAAGTGCAGAAAATCGTCGATGAAACGCTTGAAGCCGAAGGGGCGTTTTTAAAGGAATGCGGAAGGCTTAACCTGGCAAAAAAAGAAATTGAGAATTTGAAAAAAAACGTAAAAAAAGCAAAAACAATAGCGGTTGATATCGTGGGCTCAAATTTTGACGATGTTTTGCCGCTGAAAGAAAAGGCGGTCGAAATAATAAAAGTGCTTGAGAGCGAATAGGGCATCCTATGCCGCTGTTAATAACTTAAGGAGGATAAGCAATGGAGAGCATAAGGAACAGGGGAAAGGCCGGGAATCAGGAGATAAAGGCGGAACTTATCAAAAGGTCGCTGGATATTTTCAGCGGGATCCTGTCTGAAGAGGACAGGAAAAAACTCCTGACTCTTGACAGGAAAACAATGGAAAAGTACCTGTACAGGGCCATGGCGGAAGGGTTCACGCCAAAAAAGTAAAGGGGGTAAGGGCTATGATGCTGAAGCAGGCGATTTACGAGGATGAAAAGGTTCTGAATTCCTCCTCGAGGACTGATTTTTACGCCGCGGTAAAACTGGCGCTGCTGCCGCTGCTTGACCCGGCTGAGAGGGAAAGGTTCCTTTCAATGGCTGAAGAGGCGCAGGAAGATTATATGTCGGGTATTTTATCCGGAGTCAAGGTGATAAAAGCCTGATATGAACCTGATAAAATTAAGCAGCGGTATCGTAAGCTACAGGTATTATGACACCCGCAAGCGCAATTGTCTTGTGATACTGCCGGCATTGGCCGCCTCCTGCGCCGAGTGGGAACACCTCGCGGAACTGTGGAGCAGGGATTATTCAGTGCTTTTGTATGACAGGCACGGTTACGGGGAAAGCGGCAGGTCGGAAAATGACCGCAGCCCCGGAAATATCGCGGAGGAACTGCACGAACTCACACAGCTCCTGGGCATAGAAAAGTTCATACCGGTTGGCCACTCATTCGGCGGTATATGCGCGTATATGTACGCTTACCTGCACCCTGATCATGTGAAGGGGCTGGTGCTTTTGGACCCGGTGTCGCCTTTGAACTACAAAGGCAGGGATGTATTTACAAGGAAAGAATATAAAAAGGCCGGATTTGACAAGGCCTCAAATCTTATTATAGGAAGGCTTTTGTGCACGCTTAGGCTGGGATGGACACTGTTGCCCATGTTGAAGCAGGCGCCGCCGTTTTATTATTATAAGGATTTTTCAAAACAGGCGGAGCGGATGATACTCAGGAATTCAGTGAGCCCGACCACATATGAAACGGCGATGCGGGAATACAGATATATTGAGGATAAAAAGTACCAGAAGGGTCTGCTGCGCAAAAAATTACGGCCCGGGATAAAGCTCCAACTTGTCCTTCACACCCCCCAGGTAATGATAAACGAGATAAGGCATTACGCGAAAGTGGATACGGTTTTTGCCGGAAGGATAGAAAAAACATGGTCCGGCATAATGAACTGGTATCTCAAATCCGCGAAAAGAACAAAGTTGTGGACCGCTGTCAAGAGCGCCCATGCCATACACCTCTCGGACCCGAAGACCGTGCGGGCCGCGGTGGACGCCGTGGGAATGCTGAAATAACACACAAATCGGATTGTCTGCAGCCTTAAAAAAAGTTATAATAATCAATAAACTTAACGTTATGTCCGTGGAGGGTATTAAATGAAAGAAAATATTATTGTTCTGGCTGTTATTTTTGCCGTTATTGCCGGCGGCTGTTCGGAAAATAAAAAAACCGGGGTTGAGGCCTCGTTTGGGGAGGGAAATATGATGGCGAAAAAAATACTTGTTGCTTACGGTTCGGTTTCCGGGTCAACGGCCGAGACCGCTGTTTTTATCGGCAAAAGGCTTTCGGAGAAAGGCCTGCAGGCTGACGTAAAGCCGGTGGAAAAGATAAAGAGCATCGAAGGATATGACGGCGTTATAATCGGCAGTTCCATCATGATGGGCAAGATGAAGCAGTCTGTCGTAAAGTTTGTCGAAGCGAAAAAGGACGCGCTTCTGAAAAAGCCGGTGGCTTTTTTTCTTGTCTGCCTTACCATGAAAGACGACACCCCTGAAAACAGGAAGATAGCGTCCGGTTACCTTGACCCGGCCAAGGCTGTTGTCAAACCCGTGGGAGAAGGGCTTTTCCCGGGCAGGGTTAATTATAAAACCATCCCATTCCCGTTTAATATTCTGACCCTGTTGCCGGCCTTCAAAAAAGCGGTGCCAGAGGGTGATTACAGGGACTGGAAAAAAGTTGAAAAATGGGTGGATGAGATAACAACCAAATTTTAGATTGTTAAAATTTTAAATTGTTACAGATTGCTGACGATAGAACAAAGGCCGCAACCTAAAGGTTGCGGCTACACAAGCAAGACTGTGCAGCACTGCAAAGAATCGAACTCGAATCGTTTATTGATTTGTATTTGATTATGTAGGCGCAACCTTTATCCATATTCTATGGACAATAGGGTTGCGGATTTTGTATGTAACGAGTTTTATTAAAAAAGGGGTAACGAGTGGCTATAAAAACAGGTAAGTACACAGTCCCAATTACCATTCTTTCAATATTTTTCGGTTCATCCCTGATCCTGTGGTTTTTTACCCGCAGGGTGTTCTTTCTTTTTGACCTTCCCTACATAGGTTTCGCTGTTGCCGCGGGCATTGTCATCAATATTGCGTCGGGCCGTAAATCAAGCGGCCTTGGAAGGCGAGTGACGCAGCTTATGGTGGGGCTGTATTTCCTGTTTTTCCTGAACTTGGTGATAAAGGTAAATATGCAGATAGAGGGCCTGTTGTTCCAGGTGCTGACCGGATTTTTCACCGGGGCCTTCATCCACTACGCCATAGCAAAACTTTTCGGGCCGATTATTTTCAGCAGGGGATTCTGCGGATATGCCTGCTGGACAGCAATGGTGCTTGATTTTCTGCCATGGAAAAGGCCCAAAGGCAGGGTAAAAGGCGCCGGAAAATTCAGGTATATACACCTTTATCTTTCGCTTGCCGTGGTTGCGGCGTTTTTATTCGTTTACAAATATAATCTTAAGACAGGATCCATGGAATCAATATACTGGTTTACGGCTGGAAACGTCATATACTACGCTGCCGGGATCACAATGGCGTACGTTCTAAAGGACAACAGGGCATTCTGCAAATATCTCTGCCCTGTCGCGGCACTGATGAAGGTCCCGGCAAGGTTCTCATATTTCAAACTTGAGGCTGAAGCCGGCAAATGCACAATGTGCGGCGCATGCGAAAAAATATGCCCCATGGATATAAATATCATGAAATATACGTTTCAAAATAAACGGATACTCTCGACAGAATGCATACTCTGCAGTGAGTGTTCATCGGTATGCCCTGAAAAGGCCATTTCAATCACGAAAGGTTTTGACATCGGAACGGACGGGTATATCAATTACCGGGAATAGATCAATATAAATTGACGATGGAGGCACGGGTCTTGAACAACTGCACAAAGTTACTTGTAGTCATCATTGGTATTATTACCGGTTCGACAGGTTTTTTACACGGACTGGCTGAGGCCATGCGGGGAAACAAACCGACCAATGGTATTATGATGGCTGACATTGGAGCCATATCCTTAATCCCGAACTACCTACTCACGGGTATTGCCGCGATGTTCTTCGGCGTATCTATGATCGTTTGGTCAGCCTCATCCATCCATAAAAAAAACGGGCCAGTTGCGTTTATGGTCATTTCGATCCTTCTGTTCCTCAGCGGCGGCGGCATTATGATGGTCCTTCCGGTGATTATTGTCTGGGCTTTGGCGGCCAGGCTGGATAAGCCGCTAAACTGGTGGAGAAAGATCCTGCCGGAAAGATCCAGAAAAACATTATCCGGCCTGTGGAAGCTCTCATTCATTTCATGTTTTTTCTCATTATTAACAGCCATACTTATCTGGATATTCCTGACCCCGCCGGGTCCTTCCTATAAATCCCCGGTGTATGTATACACTTGCTGGTCATTTCTTTTACTCGCCATTGTGTTCCTGATAATGACAATTATAACTGGTTTTGCGAGGGATATAGTTGTCA
The DNA here is from genome assembly GCA_003167475.1 of candidate division FCPU426 bacterium. Taxonomy (GTDB): domain Bacteria; phylum Oederibacteriota; class PGYV01; order PGYV01; family Palsa-1178; genus PALSA-1178. Next base: position 11,526 of record PMTB01000098.1, read on the forward strand.
GGGATGAAGTAATCATATGAAAATCACAGTTTTTGGGGCCACTGGAAAAGCCGGCCAGGAAATATTGCGGCAGGCTCTTGGCAGGGGACATGCTGTTGTCGCCTTTGCGCGCAATCCGGAAAAAATAAAATTTACGCATAATTCGCTTTCCATTGCCCGGGGTGGGCTTGATGATATTAAAGCGCTTGAAAAGGCTATCGCGGGAACTGGCTGTATAATAAGTGTGCTTGGGCCCATAGTCAGCACCAGTGGGAATTCGCTGAGTAATGGCGTAAAAAATATTGTTGATATTGCCGAAAAAAGCGGGGTCAGGCGGTTTTTGCAGATTGCCACCCCGAGCGTGGCTGACCCTAATGACGGGAAAAAATTGATCTTTCGGCTTATGGTATGGCTGATAAAAATGCTGCTGCCGGGCAGTTATTCCGAGATCGTCCGCATAGGCGGGATTGTCCGTGATTCAAAACTCGATTGGACGCTTGTACGGGTTCCGCTGCTCAATGAGAAACCACGCTCCGGAAAGATCATTTCGGGATACATAGGCAAAGACCCGCTGGGCATTTCGATTTCACGCGCAGACCTTGCGTGGTTCATGCTGGAGCAGGCGGAAAAGGGCGGGTATATAAGACAGGCGCCTGTGATATCGAATTAAAAGCATTTGATTGCGTAGAGAGGCTGCTGGAACCTGAGCTTGTCGAAGGTTGCTGCCTCTCCCGGCTGGGTTTTAAGACTTGTTTTAAAGCCGGCAGTGAGAGGGAGCAAGCCCCCTCTCTATATGTTTTATTATTTTTTCGATTGCCTCCATTGGCGGTTTATCCGGTTTAAAGCGCCTGTCGGTCCGCCGGGACATCAGGAATTTTCTCATCTGCTCCGCGGTAACAGGGTTGGCACTTTCGATCATCTCCGGCTTATTGTTATCCCATTGAAGAACTTGCTCCGGGGATATGGCTATGCATTGCCCGCGTGTGCTGCAAAAATCATATGTTTAATGCCGAAGTCGCTTTATAAATGGCGCTATCGTTATTGCGGTTAAACGGCTATACTTCCGACAAGGAACGGTTTTGACCCCTGCAGGAAGTCATTTTTGTCCGCGTCCGGGGCGCCGGAGAGTCCCGTCAGCTCATCCAGGACCGCGTTCCAGTTGTACTCATTGAGCACCATCTGCCGGGCCTGTTTTTGCATTTCATACAGCGCCGGGTTATGTGTTTGGCTCATGAAAATAAGTTTGTTGATCTTTTCCGCCCAGTCATTTATGTCGTTTGCCCGCGCCACGAAACCGGTGACCGAGTCCTTCACGATTTCCTTTGGGCCTCCGGCGTTGGACACCACCGCCGGAACAGCGCAGGACTGGGCCTCGAGCACCGACATGCCAAAGGTATCGGTGTTGCTCGGGAAGACAAAGATATCCGCGCCGGAAATAATGGCCGGCATGACCTGCTGTGCGTGTTTTCCTGTAAAGAAGACCCTTTTTAATGCGCGGTATTTTTCCTTCAATGCCGCAAGCGACGGGCCGTCGCCGGTTATTATAAGGTTCAAAGAACTGTTCTGCTGGGAAAGTTTCTTGTATACCGACAACAGGAAATCAAGGTTCTTGTCCTCTGAAACCCTGCCTGTATACAAAAGCGTAACGCCTTCGGGCAGTCCTATCAATTCCCTTAAAAATGTCCTTCCGCCCTCGCGCGGCGAAAACAAGGCCGCGTCTATGCCGCGCTTGAACAGCGTCATTTTTGAGGGGTTAAAACCGCGGCTTTCCAGTATATCGATGTATTCGGCGGACGGGACCTTTATCTCGTCCATTGAAGAGTAAAACCAGCGCGTGTAGGACTCTATGATCCCGGTCGCGGATTCGTCATTTATCAGGTTCACGGACTGGGAAGTGAAGTCGGTGTGATACACGCCCGTGCATTTGGTGCCGGTGAGCTTCGCCGCGAGGTACCCAAGAAGTCCCACAGGGCCGGGGGTCGAGATTATTATCTCATCCGGCTCAAAGGCGTATATTTGCCTTATGGATTCCAGCACCGACGGTATCTTGACGCTATATTTGTCGTAATAAGGTATCTTAAAAGTGTGTATGAACGGGAAGTTTATGGTTCCCGGAGGTATGGAGGCGTTCATCTCATCCTTTGGAATGCTGGTCGCTATCGTGATGTTCCTTTTGTGCAGGTGCGAGTTCCATCCCAGCGTCTTGAGCGTGACAGACACGCCGTTCAAGTCGTTCAGTGTGTCGGTGAACCAGAGTATTTTTTTACCGCCCTTTTTCCTCAAAGCCTCAAATGATTCTGCGTATTTATTGACGACGGAGCGGCCCTTGTAAATGTGCTTGATAGTCGTGAAAAAGGGCGCTGAAAGGAAAAGCGTCATTATGGAAGAAGATACATTTTTGATAAGTGAAGCCATGTCGCCTTTGGCAAAGTCGGTTTCCGCGGAAATAAGCAGGTTTTTAAGGAAAGTATCCGCAATGCCGGTTATCTTGGAATACACAATATCAAGTTTATCCTCGGCCGGGAGCTCGTTAGAGTCCTTCAGTGAGTCTACAAGGTCGACTATAAGCGACTGTATATCAGGCGCGTTCTTGCCGCCGAAATATTTCGCTTTGCTTACTTTCAGGTTGTTTTTTATCCCGAGTTTTTTCTTTTCGAATATATACTCCGTGAGCTGGCTTATGATCGAGCCGGACATACCGGAGCCTTTTCTTTTTGAAAAATCATAGGCTATCTTGTAGATAGCGAAAGCCAGGCCCTTGAAATCATTATTGCGGCCGCCCGCAAAAGTGGTCTTGTCCCTGAGCGCTTCCAGGTATTGGGCCGGGGTTACGGCGTTTTCGGCGCAGGTGAATGTCCTGCCGATGAATATGCCCGCATGGTCATCCGAGCCGCCGGTAAAACCCTTGACCCACGGGTCGCAGCTCATCGGTTCTATCTTATATTTGTCATAAAGCGTTTCCACGTATGCCTGGTCCAGGTTCTTCAGTATCGAAGTCCAGGTCGAGTTGCTTGAAGAGTCCCTGCTGCCGTTTATACTTTCAAAAACGTCGAAAAGGAGGATGAGCTTTTCCAGGTGGCTGACATCGAGTTTTCCGTTGACCGAATATGATGCATGCGCCACGGAGTAGGCTATAGAGTGTTCTTTTATGAAATTCCGGAGTTTATATATATCGGTCCTGAGTTTCTGCACCCTCATAAACTCCTCTTCGGTAATTCCGTAAAGAAGTATATGCACCTTGCATCCGTCCTCGGGAAAGTAAGCTGTCACTTCAACTCCTGTAAAAGTGTCGGACGGGTGCTTCGCGTGCAAAAGAAAGGATCCTTCTATGGTGTTATGGTCGGTGATCGTGACGAAATCCATGCCCTTTTCTTTGGCTTCCTTATAGATGAATTCCGGCTCGGTGTAACTCTCCGACGCGCCTATCCTTTGCAGGAACCATTCCGAAGGGTGTTCCGAGTATCTTGAGTGGACGTGAAGGTCTGTTTTTGCCATGTGTTTTCTCCTTTGTTTGTCTTGCCCGAAGTATAGCTTTAGCCAGGGGTGTTTTCGTTTAATCCAATGTTAATTTCCGGTTAATTCCACGAGAGGCCATATTAACGATAAATTAAAAATTAATTTACCGGCTGTTAATTGGCGGTGTGTATAAGTGTGGCATGACAAAAAAACTAAAAGTGTTTGAGACAGGCGTAAGCGCCAAGGCGTCAAAAGGGCTTGAGTATGAGTTTATTGACACCCGCGAAATAAGCGGGGATATTGAAGAGTGGGAACTTAAGGCTTTTTTACGGGTTGTGTCGGCTGAATTAAGCCCGGAGCAGGAAGACGCCATAGTCAATCCCGGGAATTCTTTTCACCTTCAGCAGGATGTCCTGGCGGTTCACTGGCATCCCGAACACATTCCCTTTACCATGTTAAAGCAGAGGATAGCGAAGCTTTATCCGGACGCTACAAACACGCTTATAATTCCGACCCAGCACAATACGCTGCTGGAATTCGACGGCTATGCGGGTCTTGAGATAGATTGCTACTCCCCGGAATTTGACAGGAAGGTGCAGTTGCTGCTCCACTTTACTTCGGAAAAGGCCCTTGCGGCGGATAAGATCAGGGTTATGGCGGAGCACACATTCAAATACAGGTCAAAACAGCTTTTTGAAATACTTCACACCCTTACAGAGCCGGCTTTGGACGGCCCGCTTTATAAAGCCATGGAATCCACGGAAGCCGGGGAAAATATCGTCGGGTTTGTAAAAATATACGCGGGTAAACTTATCAAACTGATAGAAGAAAACGAGGGCTCCATAAAGCCCGATTTCATAAAAAACAAGATCATACGGGATTTTTTTGATGAATTAAGGGAAGTGTACGACGGGCATGTCATCAACCTGTCGCAGATATTCATCAAGGCCGTCAAGGAAAATGTCAAGGCTGTGTTTTCGCCGAAATATTTCTATAAGACCCAGGATGTAATTTCCGAAGCAAGGCTCTGCGGAGGCGGGATCGTGGTTCCGCATCCGGAGCAGTTCTGGCCCATACTGCTCGCCGATTATGACGTGGATGGTTTCGAGGTCTGGAACCCGCAGTCCAGGCAGTATACGGAGTTCCTCACAGGCGTTGTGGCAAGGAACAATAAGGGCAGGAAAAATCAGGACAGGCCGCTGCTTGTTTTTATGGGGGATGACACTCATATGGGGGAAAAGATAAAGAAACCGTCGCTGCGGGACCCTGATAAAGCCTCGCGCGAAATAGGAATGCAGCCTGCCTGGGACGACCTTGATATACGGCAGGCTCTTAAGGATTCGCGCGTTTCAAGGGCGCAGACTATAAATGAATACAGGCAAAGGCTCGACCAGGCCTGATAACGGGAGGTGTATGAATGTCGGGTTCAAACGAGGATTTTAAGTATGAGTCCCTTCAGGACAGGAACTCCATCGCCAAGTACCTGGACGCTTTAAAGGACGGTTTCTCCAGCGGGAAACTTATTTTGGGAAGCAAGGAAAAGCAGATTGTTTTCGAGCCGTCGGGGCTTTTAAGGCTTGAGGTAAAAGCCAAACGGAAGGGCGACAAGGTGAAGATCAGCCTGAAATGCAGCTGGCGGGAGCAATCACAGACAAAAGAACAAAAAGGCGAGTCTCTTGTAATAGAGTCAAAAAAGCAGGGGTGATGAATGGAATTCATCAAGGCAATAGAACAGAACTTCAAGTTCATGACGCTTGAGGTAACAAAACAGCTTGAAGATACAATGAAACTGCTGGAGTCCCCGTCAAAGGCCCTTGCGGATAAAATAAGGTCCAGGGATGACTATATAGATAACATGAAAAGTATTATCGAGAACAAGAATTCCTCATATGTCGCGGCATGCCAGAATCTTGACAAAAAGACGCTCAATAATGTCTGGGCGCTCAACACCATAGCGCATAACCTCGAGCACATAGCCGATCTGGCGGTGAATATCACGGATCAGACACAGTATTTTTCCGACCCGGGGAGCATGAAGCGGTATGACTATCACTCTTTCTTTAAAAAAATATTTGACGCACTGGCAATCACACCCAGGGCTTTTTTAACCGGCTCGATAAGCCACGCGCTTAAAATATGCAATGCCGAACACGAGATGGATTTGTTATACGCAATCGAACTGAAAAACGTCATAAACGAACTGAAATTCTCCCGCGACGCGGGCAACCTTATAACGGTTATTTTTATATTCCAGTTCGCAGAGCGCATAGGAGACTCGCTTTTGAACATAGGCGAGGCGGTCATATCATCTGTAATGGGCGAAAAAATGAAGATACACCAGTACCAGGCGCTTGAAGAGACCATAACGGACGAGGATGAAAAGAGCAGGGTATCCGAGTTTTCCCTTGAGTCGGTGGGCGAAACGCGTTCCGGCAGCCTTATACGGAAAGTGTATGAACCCGGCAATGAGGCCTCGGCTTCGAAATGGGTGGTATTTAAGGAAGGCAACAAGGTCAAATTGGAGAAGGAAAAGGAAAATGTGGAGGCTTGGGAGAAAATATTCCCGGGCCTCCCCCCTAAAATATTCGGTTACCAGGCGAACGGAAAGAGCGCGTCGATTATTTTCGAGTACTTGAACGGCAGCAATATGAAGGACGTGGTTATCAATGAAAAGAACCCTGCCGTCAGGGAGGCCCTCGGCCTGACAGCGGCCACGCTTGACATGGCATGGACCCGGACAATGAAAAAACAGCCTGTGCACGCAGGCTACCTTGACCAGCTCGCGTCGCGCATCGGGGATGTTTTCACGGCCCATCCGGATTTCATGATGCACGAGAACAAGATCGGCGGGCTGGAGCTTCCTTCGTTCGACCAGATGATAAAAAAGGCCGGCGCCATAGAGAAAAAAATGGAAGCGCCGTTCACGGTTTTTATACACGGCGATTTTAACGTGGACAATATCATTTTCAACAGGGAGGAGAGGCGCATCAACTTCATAGACCTTTACCGCTCTTCCTATAACGATTATGTACAGGATGTGTCGGTCTTTATAGTTTCAAATTTCAGGATGCCGTTCTTTGAGCCTGCCATACGCAGGCGTTTGAATTCCGTTATACATGATTTCCTTGGTTTTGCCTCTGACTTCGCAAAAAGAAACGGAGACGTAACTTTTGAGGCAAGGCTCGCCATGGGGCTCATAAGATCGTTCATCACATCGACCAGATTTGAATTCAACCAGGAATTCGCGAAACTGATGTATTTAAGGGCGCTTTACCTGATAGAAAAGGTCATCTCTCACGATGGAAAACCCTGGGAAGATTTCGAGGTTCACAGGGATGTTTTGATATATTAAAGGAGAAAAAAATGAAAAACAAAAAGATCGGCGTTGTGGGCATAAAGGACGCGTGGTCGACCGAGATGCTGGCATCCGCCATAGAAAAACGCACGGGTTTCTGCAGGATCATCGACGTTGAACAGTTGTCTGTCGACCTGGATTCAGGAAGGGCAATGCACGGCGGCGAGGATATTACGGATTATGACGCGCTTATCATTAAAAAGATTGGCAGGGATTACAGCCCTGATATGCTCGACAGGCTTGAAATGCTCAGGTTTTTAAACCGGCGGGGCTTGAAAATATTCTCGAAACCCGAGAACATCATAAGGGTGCTGGACCGGATGTCGTGTACCGTGTCGCTAAAGCTCGGCGGGATACCGGTTCCGCCGACGGTGATAACGGAAGATATAAATGAAGCGCTTGTGGCCGTAAAAAAGTTCAAGAAAGCGGTCTTCAAGCCTTTGTATTCCACCAAGGCAAGGGGAATGGAGATCATTTCCGATACGCCGCGGGCGCATGATGAAATTGAGAAGTTTAAGGAATCCGGAAATACGGTGATGTACGTGCAGAAAGCGATCGAGATAAAGGATATGGACCTCGGCCTTGTTTTTGTGGGAGGGGAATACCTTTCGACTTATGCCAGGGTAAAGCAGACTGACTCATGGAATACCACGACGCAAAGCGGCGGAAAATACAATATATTCAACCCTTCAAAAGCCGTGATAAAACTCGCGGAAAAAGCACAGGCGATATTCGGCCTTGATTTTACATGCGTGGACGTGGTGGAAACCGATGACGGGCCGTATGTCTTTGAGGTTTCCGCGTTCGGGGGTTTCAGGGGCGTTTACGAGTCAAGCGGAATAGAGGCCGCGGAAGTGTATTTAAACCATGTCCTAAAGGAGATCAAACATGCTTGAAAAAGTCAGCACTGTCACGGAAATCGCGGAAGCCCTGTCAACCGGACATGCGCCGGATCAGTCACTGAGGCTTGAGTTCGGGGAATGCACCATCGAGGTAAAATCAGACTCAAAAGCCCTGATAGACAGGCTGAAGGAATATTATAAGGAATTTTTGGGGAAAAAATTGCCCGACATACAGGTGCTGGCTTTTGAGATCGCGGAACCCAAATTTGACTTTATTTTCATGAAAAAACCGCCCGAGCCGGGAAAATCAAAGATCAAAGAGGAGTTTTTTGATTTGCGCGACGGAAGGGTGGTAAGAAAAATACTCACGGGGATGTATTTCATTTTCGGCCGCGGCATTAACATCGCGGCCGGCAACTGCCTGCAAAATTACAACCAGGTGGTCAACTTTATAAACAACAGGTATATAGAGAGGATGATAAAAAGGGAGTGCATGCTCATGCACGCGGCGGGGGTGGTGCTCAAGGGCAAAGGCATCGCGATCGCCGGGTTCGCGGGAAGGGGCAAATCAACGCTCGCGCTTACCCTGCTCAACCGCGGGTTGAAATTTCTAAGCAACGACAGGGTGATGGTGAAAAAATACGACGGCGGCACCCGCATGTACGGCATACCAAAACTTCCCAGAGTGAACCCGGGCACCATACTCTCCAACCCGGTACTGGGGAAAATACTCACCGAAGAAGAACGGCATGAATTTGAAAAATACACCCCGGAAAAGCTCTGGGAACTTGAGCATAAGTTTGACGTCGACATAAGCGAGATATACGGCTCCGACAGGTTCTCTCTTCAGGCGGAGATGAAAGCGCTGGTCATAATCAACTGGGACCGCAACGGGGACGAACCATTCGCCATAACCGAGGTTGACCTGGTCGGACGGCCTGACCTTGTGCACGCGTATATGAAACTGCCGGGTTTGTTCTTCGAAATGTCGGAAGATACCAAACCCCCGGATTTTTCCGAAGCCGCCTATATAAACTGCATGAAAAGCTGCAGGGTTTTTGAGATAACGGGTTCGGTGAATTTTGAGGAAGCGGCCGAACACTGCATAAGCCTGCTTGAGGACGTAAAAACAGCCGGTATTACCGGCCTGAACGCAAGTAAATAATATGGGGAGGTTTTGAAATGGGAAAAAAGGAGATCAAGCTTAAAGGCAATCTGGAGACCGTGAAAACCGCCGAGTACCTGATCGACCTGGCGACAAGCCTGAAAGCCGGGGACGTGTACATCCAGAAAGGCGGGGAATTCGTTTCGTTAAAACCGGGCGCAGTTGTGGATTTTGAGATCGAAGCGGTGAAGAAAAAACACAAGGAAAAGCTGGTCATCGAGATAAGCTGGCACACCGACGGCAAGGATGAATTCGGAGGTGATGAAATGAAAATTTCCTCGCCTGATTTAAAAGAGGCGAAATAAGCGTATCCGAAAAAAGACGGTATGAATATCCCGGCTTTTAAGCCGAGGAAAAACAAGGAGGATGACATGGGAAAAAAAGAAGTCGAAATGAAGTCGAAGATGGAGATCGAAAAGGCAATCGAGGTAATTGAAAGCCTTCTTGCCGGCCTTAAAAAAGGCAAGGTTTTTGTGCAGCACGGCGATAAGGTAATAGAGATCACGCCTGAGAAAATGGTAAAACTGGAAGTTGAAGCCGAGCAGAAAAAGGACAAGGAAAAGATATACGTCAAGATGACGTGGCATAAAAAGGACCTCACAAAAGAGATCGAAAAAACCATCAAACACAAGGAAAAAGAGGACGAAAAAGTTTTCAAGATAACCCAGACCGCTCCGGTCATTGAAAACGGCAAGAAATAGGAAAATGGCGTTTTACGGCCGAAAGGATGCAAAATGGGATCGGACAAAAAGACCGTAAATTATGAAGGCCTGATCAGGACTTCCAAGGCCTGCGAATACCTTGAAGGCGTGCTATCCGGGCTTAAAGCCGGGGCTATTTACATTAAAAAATCCGACGGTTGTACGGTCTTAAAACCGTCCGGGGGATTGAAACTTAAGGTAACGGCCTCGGAAGGCAGTGAAAAAAAGAAACTGAAGATCGCAATGAAGTGGCGCAGGGATGAGGACAGTTCGGACGGCGGAGAGCTTTTAATAACGCCGACTGAAATTGTCGAAGCGCTCGGGCTTTTTATGAAGAAAAAATCCGCCGCACGGGCAATCAGCAAAAGGCGGGCCAAGAATAAACAATAAGGATGCTTTTGCGGATTTGAGGCCGCTGAAAACCGCAGCTTGCCATAAAAACCGTTCACGGTGCGGGGGGGTATGGCAAGTTTGCGGATTTTAGCCGTCACAGCCCGAATTAACGGAATCTTAACAATTATTATGTGTAAAACTCATAATAATTTATGTATAATTGATTAAAAGGAACAAAGGCGGATAAAATAAATGGAAAAACTTATAGCGGTTGTGGATGACGAGGATGATATAAGAGAGCTTGTTTCCATTAACCTGAAAAAAGCCGGGTTTAAGGTAAAGGAATTTTCCGACGCGGACGCCATGATAAAGTCCCTCGCAAAGGCGACCCCGGACCTGATAATCCTCGACTTGATGATGCCGGGCACTGACGGCCTGGAAGCCTGCAAAATACTCAAAAAAGACGCGAGATACAGTTCTATTCCTATTATAATGCTGACAGCCAAGGCTGACGAAGCTGATAAAGTTGTGGGCCTTGAGCTTGGCGCGGATGATTATGTGACAAAACCGTTCTCTCCCAGGGAACTCACCGCGCGGGTAAAAGCAGTGCTCAGGCGGAAAGCGACTGTTGCGGAAGAAAATGAACTTTTGGAAATAGGCAGTATCACCATAGACCTCCAGAAACATGAGGTCCTGGTCAAAGGAAAAAAAACAGAGCTTACCGCCACGGAATTCAGGATATTGCAGCTGCTTACGGAAAAAAGGGAGCATGTGCTTTCACGCGAGCAGCTTCTGGACAACCTGTGGGGGAATGAAAAAGTGGTTGTCGACAGGACTATAGACGTGCATATCAAGCACCTTAGGGAAAAATTGGGGCCGGCCGGCAAGATGATAATAAATGTCCGCGGCGTCGGTTATAAGATAGAAAAATGAAAAGAACCCTATTTTCACGGATACTCTCCGGGTACGCCGCGGTAATAGCGGCATTCTCCATCATATTATTCTTCCTATTTTCAAACACCGTAAGGACCCAGGTCATGAACAATTCCGAATCCGCGCTCAGGGGATATACCGTCATATTAAAAAGCGTTGTTGAGCCTTTCATCAAATCGGAAAATTACAGCGGGCTTGAAAAAGCCGTAATAGGCCTGAAGCCGGGCACAGACGTGAGGTTCACGGTCATAAATAAATTCGGGAAAGTCCTGGCCGATTCCGATAACAATCCGCAGACAATGGACAACCATGTGAACAGGCCCGAAGTCAGGGCCGCCCTTGAAGGCAGGGAGGGAAAAGCGGTGCGTTACAGCAACACAATGAGCGAGGACATGCTGTATGTGGCGGCGCCTTATAAATCCGAAGGCGGAGCCGTATCCGTGGTAATGAGGGCAAGTATGCCGCTTAGCGACATAAAAATATTCATAAGCGGGTTTAACCGCGACCTGTTAAAGGCGCTTTTGGCCGCTTTGGCCGCGGCTTTTGCCGCCGCCTACTTTTTTTCGAAATACCTGTATAACCCCGTAAAAGAGCTCGCCGAGGCCTCTAAAAAGGTGGCTAACAAGCAGTTTGACACAAGGGTATCGCTCCGCGGCCGTGATGAGATGAGGGAACTTGCGGAGAATTTCAACTTTATGACCTCCCAGATAAAGGAACTTTTTGAAGAGGTCTCCGAGAAACAAAAACAACTGGACTCGATCATAGACTCCGTCGCGGAAGGCCTCATAGTGACCGATGACAAGGGGAAGATAATACTCATCAATAAAAGTTTCCGTAAAATCTCGGGCACGGAATGCTCGGCCGGCAATTATTACTGGGAGTGTTTTATGCCGGTCAGGTTCAATCAATTTGTGGAAAACGGCCTAAAAACAAAAAAATACTTCGTAGAGCAGATCGATATAAATGAAAGGGTGTTCCTGTGCAATGTGAATTTCCTGGAGGAAAAGAAACAGGCCGCTTTTGTCCTTTATGATATCACCGAATTCAAGGACCTTGAGAGGATCAAAAAGGATTTTGTCGCGAATGTTTCCCATGAATTAAGGACGCCGCTCACGGCGATCAAGGGTTTTGCCGAAACGCTGGAACTTGGCACAAAGGACCCGGAATCAAGGCACTACCTGGAGATCATCAAAAAGAACACGGAACGCCTCATTAACATAGTTGCGGACCTGCTCACCCTGTCACAGCTTGAACAGATGGAAAAACTGCTGGAAAACGAGAAGGTTGATGTGGCCGCCCTTATAACGAACGCGGTCAAAATATCGGAACAACTTATAAAAGCAAAGGGCCTTGCGCTAAGCGTTGAGATTGCGCCCGGCTTGCCAATGATAAAGGGCGATGTGTTCAGGCTGGAACAGGTTTTCATCAACCTTATCGATAACGCGGTCAAATATACTGAAAAAGGCAATATCACCATAAGCGCCTCGATTGAGGAAAAAAACATAAAAGTGGTCATATCCGACACGGGCATTGGCATCCCCGCCGAGCAGTTGCCCAGGATATTCGAGCGCTTCTATGTAGTCGACAAATCCCGTTCAAGAAAACTCGGGGGCACGGGACTGGGACTTTCAATTGTAAAGCATATTGTCATGTTGCACCAGGGCAAGATCTCGGTTGAAAGTTCGACAGGCTCCGGCACCACAATCACTGTATTACTCCCTGTTTAAAGCTGTTTCCCGTCACAAAAACCTTAATTAAAAATTAACATTCAAATCATTTGAAATTAACCCTCATATTCTATACTTCTGCATGTAAAAAATAATTGTTCCTAAAAAGGTAACAGAGCGTTTGGGACGGGCTGGAAATGGAAATGGACAAAGCCCGGCGGCTCTTGAAATATAAACTACAAATTTGAACGTTGAAGGCTAAAAAAATCTCAAGGAGGAAGTAAATGAAAAAGGCAATTAGTTTTGGACTGGCTTTGGCTTTTGTTCTTTCGTTCTTCGTTGTCGCTTCTGCAGAACCAGTATCTTTGTTTTATGGACAGCAGTGGGACAGATACGATTATCAGGTTTTTGGCGGATCCTATGTTGCTGTACCTGCAAAAAGCAACAACACATTCACCATACCCAGGACTTACCTCAGGTACAAGCTGACAGACGACGCGCTCGGCTATGAGGGAAACATCACTCTCGACATCAACAACGTAAACGACGGCGAGAATTCCAAAATCACAATTACTGGTGGAAATGTCACCGCGGCCGGCGGAATTGACTGGGCAATATGGGTCAAAAAAGCATCTGTGGATTTCAAGAAGATACCCATCCTTTCTGATATAGACGCAATCATCAGGGTCGGACAGCAGGATGTATACTTCGGAGCCATAGACACATGGCAGTATCCTGTTATAGAGAAAGCAATGGAAGACAAGAACAGCATCGTAAGCAGCGCGGACCAGGGAATAGCGCTTCTCGGAAAGATACCCCAGGGTTACGGAGCGTATGAGCTTGCGGTTTACAACGGCTCGGGATACAAAACAACGGATAATGACGCGACAAACGGCGACATAACGGATAAGGCGTATGACGCCAGCTTGCTTTTGACGCCTATAGCGGGTATATATGCAAGGGCTTCTTACCTGCACAAATTGACAAATTCGCTTGGAACGAAGACAGCGGCGTATAACGCATCGGCATTTGTAGTAGGCGGAGCTTCCGGCCCGATAGAAGCTTTTGTGGAATACGTAACGGATAACGCGGCAAAGAATCATGTGGCGGGTACCAAATCAGGTGTTGCTGTCGGAGTATCGGGATACATTGGCGTAAAACTTGCCGATGCATTATCAGTGCATTTCAGGGCGGATACATACAACCCGGACACACTGGTCAAGCTTGACGAAATGAACACGTTCATCGTGGGCATGAACCTGAAGCTCACAAGCATGACAGTGTTACAGCTTAACTATCAGCTGGATAAATTCGTGCACACCATGCACGGCGCAAGCGACAACAACCTGACGAACAACAACCAGTTCCTGGCCCAGTTGGTATGGTCCTGGTAAGCAGATTAAGAAATAAAACAAGAATCTAAAATATAAAAAGGAGAAAAAAATGAAAAACATCAACAAGTTAATCGGCGCGGCGGCAGTTGTTATGATGCTCGCAGCACCGGCTTTCGCCTGGAATTTTCCGTGGGCGCAGAAAGCGGCTAATAAACTTAACATGACAGGTTCCACGACAGTCCTTCCGATAGCCCAGGCAGAGGCCGAGGCTTTCATGAAGTCCAATAAAGAAGCGGACGTATCGGTTTCAGGCGGCGGCTCGGGAGTGGGGATCGCGGCTGTAATTGACGGGTCAACGGATATCGGAAACTCTTCAAGGCCGATCAAGTCAAAAGAGATCGTAACGGCGAAACAGAAAGGCGTTAACCCTGTAGGCACCATAATCGCCAATGACGGTATAGCCGTTGTTGTCAACAAAGGCAATAAACTGGAAGCTCTCAGCCTCGACCAGCTCAAGGCGATCTATTCCGGGGAAATCACAAAATGGAGCCAGCTGGGCGTCGAAGGCGACACGATAGTCATCGTATCCAGGGACACAGCTTCAGGCACATTTGAAGTATTTAACGAACTCGTGTTAAAGGGCGCGAAACTGCGTACTGATTCGCTCATGCTCGCGTCAAACAAAGAAGTGGCTGAGACCGTGATGAAGACTCCGGGAGCCATCGGCTATGTGGGACTGGGATACCTCTCGTCAGACCTGAAAGCTGTCACAGTGAACGGCGTTATGCCTTCCGACAGCACGGTTCTTGACGGAACCTACAAGCTCGCAAGGCCGCTGTTTATGTACACCAACGGCGAACCTTCCGGGCTCGCAAAAACCTTCATTGATTTCATACTCAGCGATGAAGGCCAGAAAATAGTGAAAGAATCGGGTTTTGTTAAAATAAAGTAGCCCTCCAAAGGCGAAATACCGCTCTTTGCCACAGGCCCGCTTCATGCGGGCCTGTGGCTTTTCCATAAGATCAAAAACGTTCAGATTAGGAGATAGGTGAGAGTAGAAAAACGAGGTGTAGGGGCGGATATTATGCGCAACTCGCAGGACTGCGTTTTGGCTGGAAAATTAATTAACACAACCTTAACAATTCCCAAACATTGCATTAATAACTAAAATATAATATATATATAGCAGCAGGCCGGATCAAACAAATTAAAGAGGAAAAGGATATATAATGGCAACCCATAAAGGAATGAGAAAGAACTTTATAGAGTGGATCCTACCCCTGACAGCATCCGTATCGCTGGTTTTTTTGCTTGGGATTGCGTGCACCCTTGTAGCCGCCTCACTGCCGGTGTTTAAGTCGGTTACTCTTCAGGGATTTTTATTCGGTAAAGAATGGATACCGACCGCTGAAACCCCGTCATTGGGGATATGGTCGCTTATGATTGCCTCACTTTATGTGACACTGGGCGCCATTATATTTGCCCTGCCACTTGGTTTGGGAAGCGCTGTTTATATAGCCGAACTCGCGTCGCCCACCGTAAAAGAGGTCCTTAAACCTGTGATGGAAATACTGGCCGGTATACCTTCGGTGGTTTTTGGTTTCTTTGGCATAGTATTTGTGGCCCCGATAGTCCAGCGTCTTTTTCACCTAGACACAGGCTTGTGCGGATTTACGGCCGCGATTATCCTCGGCATAATTGTGATCCCGACCGTGGCGAGCATCTCTGAAGACGCTGTGTCGGCCATATCCAAGGACTTAAGGAACGCTTCATACGCCCTCGGCGCGAACAGATGGGAAACCATAATAAAAGCCGTGCTGCCCGCGGCAAAATCCGGGATATTCACGTCGATAATACTTGGGATAAGCAGGGCGCTTGGCGAGACGATGACGGTATTAATGGTGGCCGGCGGGGCAGTGAAGATACCGACAGGGCTTTTTGTGCCCATGAGGCCGATAACCGCGACCATAGCGGGGGAAATGGGAGAGACAGTGGTGGGCAGCCCGCATTATCACGCCCTGTTTGCCATGGGACTTGTTCTTTTTATAATAAATATTATTTTCAACCTTGTGGCTGACAGGTTCCAGAAGGGAAAAAGAAATGTTTAAAAAGGCCATGGATAAATTTAAAAAAATGGACCGAAGGACCGCTGCGCAGGATGCCGGGTTCCTGCTGCTTAAACTTTGTGTCCTGACAGTAATTCTCGCGCTCGGCACTTTGATCCTTTTTATAACGCTGAAAGGATTTAAAGTCGTTAATTTTGAGTTCATTACCCAGTCGCCGACCGATGGAATGGTTCATGGAGGTATATTTCCGGCGATACTGGGAACTTTTTTATTGTCCATCGGGGCGCTGATCTTTGCCCTGCCCACAGGCGTGCTTACCGCGGTTTGGCTCACGGAATATGCGGACAACCAGAGATTTGTGCGGCTTGTCAGGATAGGCATAAACAGCCTGGCCGGGGTGCCTTCCATAGTGTTCGGGCTTTTCGGTATGATGTTCTTTGTAAAATTTATGCAGTTCGGCGTGTGTCTCTTATCAGGGGCTCTTGTTCTGGGCATTTTAATACTCCCTACAATAATAGGCGCTTCTGAAGAAGCGCTCTTAACGGTGCCGAAAGCTTTTAAGGAAGCTTCGCTTGCCCTCGGCGCGACAAGGTGGGAGACAATGTATAAAGTAATACTTCCCAACTCGGTTTCTGGCATAATAACGGGTATAATACTGAGCGTTGGCCGCGCTGCGGGTGAGACAGCCCCCATACTTATGACAGCCGCGACGTTTTACACGGCAAGGCTGCCGAACTCGGTGTTCTCGAAAGTAATGGCGCTGCCATACCATATATACGCATTAATGACGGAAGGCTCGAGGAAGGGCCAGACAGAGATAGCTTACGGCACCGCTTTGGTGCTTTTGCTGCTGGTGCTGGCTATAAACAGCGTTGCCATATTCATCAGGATAAGGGCAAGAAGGGAAAGAAAATGGTAGAATCAACACATGAGACAAAGCATGCGGAGCATGCAAGGACAAAAGCGGAAAATCCGAAAGCCGGGAACAGGAAAAAAGCGGCCCGGCCCGTACAGGACAGTTTTTCAACCTGGCTGGCATTAAGGGAATGTTTCACCTGCATGGAGTAAATCTATAATAGGAGCTTAATATGAGTGATGAGATCAGGATTGTTGTAAAGAATTTCAACGCTTATTACGGCGAAAAACACGCGTTGAAGAACGTCAATATTGACATTCCGGCGAATAAGATTATGGCGATGATCGGGCCTTCCGGATGCGGGAAATCCACTTTCCTGCGTTCCATAAACCGCATGAACGACCTGATAGAAAACTTCAAGGTTGACGGGCAGATGATGATAGACGGGAATGATGTCTATGACAAAACCATCGATGTTACCAGCCTGCGCAGGCGCGTGGGCATGGTTTTTCAGAAACCCAACCCGTTCCCCAAGACCATATATGAAAATGTTGCGTACGGCCTCAGGGTGAACAGGCTTTTTAAGGACAATAAGGAACTCGAACATAAAATTGAAAAAAGCCTGGTTGAAGCCGGCCTGTGGGAAGAGGTAAAAGACGACCTGGATAAAAGCGCTTTTGAACTTTCCGGCGGCCAGCAACAGCGGCTCTGTATTGCGCGCGCGCTGGTAATACAGCCGGAGGTCATCCTAATGGACGAGCCGACCGCGTCGCTCGACCCGATCTCAACCGCTAAAATAGAGGAATTGATTCAGGTCCTGAAAAAGGATTACACCATAGTCATAGTGACGCATAACATGCAGCAGGCGGCCCGCGTTGCCGACAACACTTCGTTCTTCATGCTGGGAGAACTCATAGAGTATGACGTAACGTCAAGGATGTTCACGAAACCGGTGAAAAAGATAACGGAAGATTATATAACGGGAAGGTTCGGGTGAGGCAGGCAAGTTGTTAAGCCAAAAGCCAAGAGCCAAAAGTAAAGGAAAGGCAAAGTTGGAAGTGAAGATTTTTTTAAAAACTTAAGTTTTAGTTTTACTTGAAAACTTTACTTTTGTCTCTTGGCTTTTGGCTTAAAAACTTAAGGAGGTTTTTGATATGGAACGGCACTTCGACGAGGAACTGAACAATTTAAAAAAGAATATCCTGAAGATGGCTTCTTTGGTGGACGAGTCCATTGCCAAGGCCATAAAATCGCTTTTGGAACGCAAAGAAGACCTGGCTATTGAGGTTGAGAATGAGGACAACGCCATAGACATGGTCGAGATCGAGGTGGATATGCTGTGCCTTGATCTGCTCGCGCGCAGGCAGCCTATCGCCATAGACCTGAGGTTTATCACCTCTGTCATGAAGATCAACAGCGACCTTGAAAGGATAGGAGACCTGGCGGCCAACATAGGCCATAAAGTGCAGATCCTGCTCAAATATCCGCAGTTAAAACCGCTGATCGACATACCGCGCATGGCCGAACTTGTAAGGGCCATGCTTAAAGACAGCATTACCGCGCTTGTGGACAAGAACACGGAGCTTGCCAGGAATATAACCGCCAGGGACCACGAAGTGGACGAGCTTTATGTCCAGGTCTTCAGGGAAGTGCTTACGCATATGATGGACGACAATGAGAACATAAAGAACGGCATTGAACTTATATTGATAGCCAAGCACCTGGAGCGTATGGCCGATCACGTCACCAATATAGCCGAAGACATTGTGTATATGGTCGAGGGAAAGACGATAAAACACCAGTTTGAACCGTAATATATTGCAATAACATGAGGCTGTCGAAAAATCCTGTTATTGTTGTGCTTATTCACCAGTTTGTCATTGCGAGGAGCGAGTTCCTCAGCGACGAAGCAATCTCTGTACTTTTGCTGAACGCTGCGTATTTAAAGGCTTATCGATAGAACTGAGATTTCCATGTTCCATGGACTATAGGCTTCGTCGCCATGAATCAAGAACGGCTCCTCGCAATGACAAGTTACACAATATCAACATATCAATAAGGAGGGAATGCACATGGAAGACAAGAAAAGGGTTTTGTTCGTCTGCATACACAACTCGGGCCGGTCCCAGATAGCCGAAGCATTCTTGAACAAACTGGCCGGCGACAGGTTTATAGCCGAAAGCGCCGGTATTGAAGCCGGGGTACTTAATCCTTTTGTCGTTGAATCCATGAAGGAATCCGGAATTGACATTTCCGGCAATAAGACAAAATCGGTTTTTGATTTCTACAAGCAGGGCAGGATGTTCTCATATGTGATTACCGTGTGTGAAAAAGAGGCCGCCGACCGCTGCCCTATATTCCTCGGAGTGACAAAGCGCATACAGTGGTTTTTCAACGACCCGGCAAAGGCCATGGGCACCCGCGAGGAAAAGCTGAAATATACCTCGGTGATAAGGGACGAGATAAAAGCGGCGGTTGAGAAGTTTATTTTGGAAGTCTAAGGCTGTTGTTTCCGGATTTCCGCGGAGTTGTGGGTAATAAATCCCCGTTAATAATATATTTAAACCGAGGTGAAAGCATGTGGTTGGCGGCGGCATTTGTTTTTGTGGGATTAATAGCGGGGGCATTCAGCGGTTTGATAGGCATAGGCGGCGGGATAATTATTATTCCCATCCTTACGTATTTCTTCGGCATGACCCAGAAACTGGCGCAGGGAACGACGCTTGCGCTGATGCTTCCGCCCATAGGGATCATGGCCGCGTATGTGTATTATAAAGGCGGTTTTGTCGATATAAAGGCCGCACTTTTAATTTCTGCCGGGTTTATTGCCGGCGGATGGTTTGGTTCAAAATTTGCCGTAAACATACCCCAGGGCATACTCACCAAAGTATTTGCCATTTTTCTTCTGGCAATATCTGTAAAAATGCTGCTGGAAAAATAGACAACCGGGAAGTTTTGTTTTAACGCCGAATCGACGGATTATTTTTTAATTTTTGTATAAATCAGTTTGCAGCGCCATCATGAGATGCCTTTCTTTGACCTTTCCATCCGGTTTGCCTCCCAAAAGTCCGGGCATCCGCAAGCATCGCTTAAATTCCTTACGGCCATATTTTTCCGCGGCCGGAACATACCATACAACAGCAAACTGCCGGGAATTTTCCATATATTATTAATGCGCGGCAACCATATTCAATGAAATTTTACTTGCACAAAATTAATTTTTTATTAAGCGTATTAAAATACGGAAATTGTATAAGTTGTGTGTAAGAAAGGATTGTACGGATGTCCGTACAGGTTGATCCGGAGAATTTAAAAACGAAAGGATGGATTTATGATCACGAAGGAAAAGCCGTTGTTTGAACAGGTGTCGGGCTCGATACTCAGCCAGATCGAGAAGAGGGAATATAATGTCGGCTTTAAACTCCCCAGCGAGGAACAATACAAGAATAAGTACAAGGTCAGCCGGCACACGGTCAGGGAGGCACTAAGAAAGCTCGAAGGCGAAGGATATATATACAAGATACAGGGTAAAGGCGCTTTTCTGGCCAAAAAAAAAGTATCGTACAATGTTTCTAATAAAACCCAGTTTTCAACTTCCGTGCTGGATACCAGCCTCGCCACCAGCTCAAGGCTGCTGGGGATAACGTCAATATACGCGGATGAAAACAGCGAATTGAGGGAAAAACTGGAAATAAATATAAAGCAAAAGGTTTGGGCCCTGGAAATCATCAGGTTTATAAATGAGACCCCGTTCATCTATTCGACTTCCTACCTGCCGGAGCGCAGGTTCAAGGGGCTTAACAAACATATCAATGGAAAGTCGTTTTCCCTGTACAAGCTGCTGCGCGAAGAATATTCCGTATCAAATATAACGAGGACATCTTCCGTGTTCGAGGTCGGAATACCGGCAAGAGAGGACATATCCGCGCTTCAAATATCAAAATCCATCCCGCTGATGATAGTAAAAAGCAGGGCAAAGGACGACATGGAAACCATGGTTGAATATTGCGTTTCACGGTTCAGGGGCGACATGGCCAGCCTCAAAGTCACATTCTAAGGAGGTGGAAAAAGCAGGTTGTAAGGTATTTAAAACAAAAAAAACGGAGGAACAAAAATGAAACTGTTGATGAAGATCATGTTGGTTGTTTTGGCTTTTGCGTTGTCGGTAACCGCGTGTTTCGCGGATGATGAGCTTATCATGGGCATCATACCGGCTGAAAACCCGGATATGATGGTCAAGCAGTACACCCCCATGGTGAACTGGCTCTCCCTGAAAATGGGCAGAAAGATAAAGATAATAACGGCGACGGATTACACCGGAGTCGTCGAGGCCATGAGGGCCAAGAAAGTCGACATCGCATGGTTCGGGCCTTTTTCGTACGTAATGGCCAATGAAAGGGCCGGCGCCGAGGCGGTTGCGGTCGGCATAGACAAGAACGGGATATCCACCTATAAATCATACCTTGTGACAACGCCGGAAATGGCAAAACAGCTCGGCATAACCAAGCCGGAAAAAGGCGAAGCCGGAATGAAGGCGATATTTGAAAAACTTGAGCCGTTCAAAAAAAAGGTCAGCTTCACATTTACCGACCCGGCTTCGACATCGGGTTACGCGATCCCCAGGTATTACATGAACCTTGTTGGTATTGACCCGAAAGATTATTTTAAATCAGTGGGTTTTGTGGGCACGCATGATGCCGCGGAACTTGTGGTAAAGAACAAGATCATCCAGATGGCATCGGATAACAATATCAATTACGCGAAGATGGAAAAAACGAACCTGATATCCAAGGCAACCAACGTGATAATCTGGGAATCCCCTGAACTGCCCGGTTCACCGCTGGCCATAAGGTCCGACCTGCCCCAGAGCGTTAAGGATGACTTTAAAAAGTATATCCAGGAAATCCCCAAGGACATAGTGACCGGTTACGGCGAGGTCACAGGGTACCAGATAGTGACGGATGACGATTTCAAGGTCATTAAAGACGTAAAAAAAGTAATAGATTCGCTGAAGTAAGGAAAAAACATATGATAAAGATCAGGTCCTATTCAAAAAATTTCAAGGAGCACGCGGTACTGACCGACATTAACATCGATATCAGGGAAGGCGAGAACACGGTGCTTATCGGCGCCAGCGGGTCGGGAAAGACCACGCTGGTAAGGAGCATCAACGGTATGGTCGTCCCTGATTCGGGGGAGGTCTATGTCGGCAATGAACGCATCCAGTTCAAGAATAAAAAGGCGCTCAGGAACAAAAGGAAGCACATAGGGATGATATACCAGCATTTTAATCTCGTGGAGAGGACAACCGCGCTCCACAATGTGCTTACAGGGGCCCTTGGCCGGCTTGACACCGGGATGGACCTGTTCAGGTCATCGCTCGGATTTTTTGAAAAAAAGGACAAAGAAAAAGCCTGCGAAATGCTGAGTTTTGTGAAGATAGAGGACAAACAGGACAAAAGGGTCGACAAACTCAGCGGAGGCGAGAAACAGAGGGTGGCCATAGCAAGGGCTTTGATGCAGGAGCCCAAAGTGATGCTTGCGGACGAACCGACCGCGAACCTCGACCCGGAAACATCAAAGAACATCATCAAACTGCTCATGAAAATAAACAGGGAAAAAGGCGTAACCCTTGTGGCGGTGCTTCACGACGTGGAAACGGCAAGGAATTATTTTGACAGGGTCATAGCTTTGCGCGGCGGAAAAGTATATTTTGACGGCAAGACACGCGACCTGAAAGACAGCTGCGTGCGCGAAATATATGGCATGGAAAAGGCAAACTGAACCATGGACAAGACTAAAATTGCGGGGCCCATGGCTGTGAATATCGCAGCCTGGGCCCTGTTTTTACTGGTCTTAACCGCCTGTTTTATAAGGACGGAATGCAACCCCGCGCACCTTATCGGCGGCATTCCATGGATATTGTCACTGGTCAGGGAAATGTTCCCCCCTGATTTTTCAAGGTGGAGGGAATATTTGCGCCTTACAATGGAAACCGTCGCGATGGGATTATGGGGTACTCTTTTTGCCCTTATAATATCATTTCCAATGTCTTTCCTGGGCGCGGTGAATACTTCGCCGAATAAGGTATTGCAGGCTGTTGTAAAGTCCTTTTTCACTTTCCTGCGGGCGATACCCGAGCTTGTTTACGCACTGATCTTCGTATTTTCCATCGGCTTCGGGGTGCTGCCGGGCATACTGACACTCACATTGGCCTCCACCGGAATGCTGGGAAAATTCTTTGTGGAAGCCATAGAAAGCGTGGACCCAAAAACCATCGAGGCGGTACAGGCAACCGGAGGTCATCACGCGGGCATTTTAAGGCACGCGGTTTTCCCCCAGGTTTTCCCGCTTTTTATCGGATATGTCCTTTATACCTTTGACCATAACGTAAGGACGGCCATGGCCATCGGCATAATCGGCGCGGGCGGGCTCGGGCTGGAACTTTTCCGCACAATGCAGACCTTCAAGTACCCGCAGGTATTTGCCATCCTGATCATCATGTTCGTGATTGTAACTCTGGTTGACAGGGTCTCGCTGTATATGAGGAACAAAATAATATCGGGCGAGGTGCTTGAAAAAGGCAATAAGGCCCTCTTCATTTCGGTTTCATGGATTGTCGTTGCGGCGTGCGCCGGGCTTTTGATATGCGTGCCACTGGACTTTGGACAGTTGATAAAAGGTATGCCGTTCTTATTTGATTTTGTGTCAAAAACATTCCCCCCGGACTTTTCGGATATGCCTAAGTACCTGGGGCTCATCGTGGACACGCTTGCCATAGGCGTCAGTGGCACCGCAATAGCGATAATAATTTCAATACCGCTCGGGATACTGGCGTCAAAAAACTTTGCGCGTTATCCGGTAGTGTTCAACATAGCGAAAGAAATAATAAATTTTTGCAGGGCCATAGGTGATGTGGTTTTTGCACTCATATTTGTAGTCGCGGTCGGGTTGGGGCCATTTGCCGGGGTGCTGGCCCTGGGGGTGCATTCGGCGGGCTTGCTTGCGAAATTTTACGCCGAAGCAATAGAGAACATCGACAATAAACCCAAAGAAGCCGTTGAAGCGACCGGGGCCAGGACGATACAGGTGATAAGGCACGCCGTCTTTCCGCAGATCATGCCGCTTTTTAACAGCTACAACCTTTACATCCTGGACAGGAACATAAGGACATCGACGGTACTCGGGCTTGTAGGCGCGGGCGGGATAGGCTTTGAGCTTACAATGGGAATAAGGCTGTTCCAGTACAACAAGGTGCTGGCGCTGCTGATAATAGTTATGACCACGATATTCATCGTGGACAAGATATCGGAACATATAAGAAAAAAAATCGTTTAAAGGAGCCGGACATGGAGGAAAATAATTTGAGCGAGCGGATGCGGGAAATTGCCGGGAGCCTTGATGACGGCTCATTCATTGGGCTGCATGACGCGGTTATGAAAACAGGCGCGGAATTTATCAGGCGGCCTGAAACAGGCTTATTAATGATGGAATTTAAAGACACCTTTGACACGGGTTTTTATCTCGGCGAAGTTTTGATAACCGAGGCAATGGCTGAACTCAACGGCCACAAGGGGTATGCCATGGTCCTTGGGGACTGCCCGGTAAAGACAGAGGTATTGGCGGTAATGGAAGCGGTGGGAAAAAATATGGATAAGCACGCCGGAATAATTGAGGAAATAAAAAAAGAACTTGGGATTCTTGAAGGCAGGGCGGGAATATCAGTCAAAACGGAAAATGCTTTTATTTCGAGCACAAAAGTGAATTTTGAAAGCATGAGGAAGGGATAAAAAATGGGAACCGACATTAAAATTGCAAGGAATCAGGGGACTTTCCGGGAATTGATGAACGCTTTTGCGAGGCCGGGCTCATTGGCGGCAATAACACCGTCAAGCGAGGGGTTGTTAATGGACGTCCTGGATGTTTTGCTGGACCATGAGGTTTCTTTCTGCGTCCTGGGGAAAAACAAAGAGTCGATGGAACCTGAGATAACCGCCGTAACAGGCTCAAGGACTGCCGATACAGGCAGCGCGGATTTTGTCATTTTTGCGGCCGGGGACACGGGGGACGAACTTTACAAGGTGAAGAGGGGCTCGCTGGAGTATCCGGACAAAGGAGCCACGGTCATATATTACGGAGCCGTACTGGATGAAAACAAAAAAATCGCGGACCACTCATTCAAAGGCCCGGGTATAGCGGCCGGGACCGGCTTCACCGCTCCGGGGATACCCGAGGGAGAATTGAAAAAACTCTCGGAAATTAATTCCGAATATCCGCTCGGCGTGGATACGGTTATTATATCCGAAAATAATATTCTGTGCATTCCAAGGTCGTCTAAGATCGGGGTGGTGAAATAATGGGGTACATAGCGGTAAAAGGCGGCAAAGACGCAATAGAAAATGCGGAGAAATACCTCGAATTCCAAAGGCTGAAGGGCGCCTCCGACGACCTGTCCATAGGGCAGATAAAGGACCAACTGTACCTCGCGGTGGACAGGATAATGAGCGAAGGGTCTTTATACGCGCCCGAGCTTGCGGCGCTGGCATTTAAACAGGCGGCCGGGGATACGCTTGAGGCGTCATTCATATTAAGGGCGTACAGGACGACAAAACCCAGGGTGGGATATTCACTGCCGTGCGACACTAAAAAAATGAAGGTTATCCGCAGGATATCCGCCGCTTTCAAGGACATACCGGGCGGGCAGATACTGGGCCCGACATCCGATTATACTTTGAAGCTGCTGGATTTCGGGCTTGAAGAGGCGGACAATGCAAAAAGAAAAGCCGAACTTGAAAAACTATTGGGCGATATCGTCAATTATAAGGATTACGAAGACATAGGCGAGCTTCCCAGGGTCATTGATATGTTAAGGAAGGAAGGCCTCGTCATTGAGAACAAGAGGACAAAGCAAGAAGATATATTTGATATTACCAGGGAATCAAATGTTTTTCCGGCCTCAAGGAGCGCCTCATTACAGACCATGGCCAGGGGCGAAACTGGCGGCCTGCTTCTTTTGGCGTATTCGAATGTCCGCGGTTACGGCGACATACACCCGGCTCTCGGGGAACTTCGGGTTGGCTATGTGCCGGTCATGATAACTCATCCTTTGACGAAAGAACCCTATGAAATAGGAAAGGTGAAAATTACGGAGGCCGAGATAATCGCCCGCTTTAATGTAGAGGGGGAAAAACCAAAATTCTCCCTCGGGTACGGGGTTTGTTTCGGGCACAACGAGGTAAAAGCCATATCAATGGCCATACTGGACAGGGCCATGGCGACAAGCGGGGCAAAACACGCGTCGAATGACCAGGAATTTGTGCTGTCGCATGTCGACGGTATAGAATCCATGGGCTTTACAATTCACTGGAAACTTCCTCATTATGTAACTTTTCTGTCGGACCTCGATCGCCTGAGGAAGGCACAGGAGGTATCGGGAAAATGAACTCAGCTGCTGAAAAAATCGATGGAAAGAACGGCTACAATTTCGCGTTCCTCGATGAGAACGCGAAGAAAGAGATACGCCGGAGAATACTTAAGGCTATTTCAATACCGGGATACCAGGTGCCGTTTGGCTCGCGTGAGCTGCCGATAGCGCGCGGATGGGGCACTGGAGGCCTGCAGATTACCCTCTCTATAATAGGGAAAAGCGATATTTTAAAGGTCATTGACCAGGGGTGCGACGACAGCGTGAACGCGGTCAATATCAGGCGGTTCATCAAAAGCGTGACAGGCGTTGAAATGACAACCGACACGGAAAGGGCCACTCTGGTGCAGACCAGGCACAGGATACCGGAAAAACCGCTCACAAAGGACCAGGTGATCATTTTCCAGGTCCCGTTCCCGGAGCCATTAAGGACAGTGGAACCGTCCGAGGCGGAAACCAGGAGGATGCACGCAGAGGCCGATTACAGCCGGATGTGGCTTTATCTTTATGAGGACATCGTGAAATGCGGGGAAATAAGCATAGGCGCCAGGTACCCGGTTTTTGTCAATAACCGCTATATCATGGACCCGAGCCCCATTCCCAGGTGGGATATTGAAAAACTTAATAATTCCGAATGCCTCAACCTTTTTTGCGCAGGCAGGGAAAAAAGGATATATGCCATACCCCCGCGCACGTCCGTAAAGCCGCTTGAGTTCGAGGACTTCAGGTTCAGGATCGAGGATTTTAAGGGGAACAAATGCGAAAAATGCGGCAGCGCAAATTCATACCTGGATGAAACGATCGACGAAGCCGCCGGCACAAGGCATTATTATTGTTCGGACGCGGATTACTGTGAAAAAAACCTGAATAACGCGGTGAGAAAATGATTAAAAAACCGGTTTTAAAAGCCAGGAATATCACAAAAATATTCGGGAAAGGATGCCCGACCTGCCTTGATGATGATTCGGATTTTGAGGGCAACATTTGTCCGGACTGTAAATCCGTGGTCGGGTGCAAAAATATTTCTTTTGACCTGTATCCCAACGAAGTGCTGGGTATAGTGGGCGAAAGCGGCTCGGGAAAGTCAACCCTGGTCAGGATGCTTTACCTTGACATCGAGCCGACCAAGGGGGAAATGTTCCTTGAGTTTGACGGGGACTTAGGAGATGACGGATTCTCGGGCCTGCCTGCCCAGGCAATAGGCGCGAATATTTTCAGCGCGAAATCATTTGTCAAAAGGCATATAAAGAACTTTTTTTTCGGGATGGTTTACCAGTCCGCCCAACTGGGCCTGAAGCTTGACGTGACAGCCGGCGGCAATATTGTGGAGCGCATGCTTATGGCCAACAACAGGGACATCAAAAAGATGAGGGCCAGGGCCTCGTACCTCCTGGGTAAAACGGAAATTCCAGTTGAGAGGATGGACGAACCGCCGAAGAATTTCAGCGGCGGCATGCAGCAGAGGGTACAGATAGCAAAAGCCATTTCCAATGAACCCGCGATCCTGCTCCTGGACGAGGTGACCACAGGGCTTGATGTGTCCGTGCAGGCAAAGGTCCTTGACCTTATCCGGACGCTGCAGAACGAGATCAAGGTGTCCATGCTTGTAGTCTCGCATGACCTGGGGGTCATAAGGCTGCTGACGAACAGGACCATAGTGATGAAGAACGGAAGGATAATCGAGTCGGGATTGACGGACCAGATACTGGAAGACCCGCAGGAAGAATACACGCAGATACTCGTCAACTCGGCGTTATAAATATAGGAGGAAGAAATGGTCAGGATAAACGGATTGTCAAAGGTCTTTAAAATGCACATTCTTAAGGGAAAGACCATCGAGGGTTTTAAGGACGTGACCTGCTCGGTAAAGCCGGGGCAGGCCCTTGGCATAAAGGGCAAAAGCGGCAAAGGCAAAAGTTCGGTGTTAAAATGCATATACAGGACATACATGCCCAGCAGGGGAGCCATAGAGTATGATTCGAAAAGTTACGGCGTAATAGACCTTGCCCGCGCCAATGAACATGAAATTATCAATATCAGAAAATCGGAAATAAGCTTTATTACACAATTCCTGCATATAATCCCGAGGGTAACCGCCATTGATGTGGTTGCGGAGCCGCTGCTGGGTTCAGGGGTTGGCGTTGATGAGGCCAGGGAAAGAGCCGCCGGCGTTCTAACGGAACTGGGGATACCAAAGGCGCTATTCGACGCTTTTCCGTCCACTTTCAGCGGCGGCGAAAAACAAAGGATAAACATTGCCCGGTCCGTCATCAAAGCGCCGAGGCTGCTTTTAATGGACGAGCCCACGGCTTCGCTGGATAAAAAATCCACGATGACGGTGGTCGAACTGCTTAAGGGTTTAAAGGCAAAAGGCACGACCATGATCGGAGCTTTCCACGACATGTGGGTGATGGAGCAGATATCGGATTCAATATATGAAATGGACGGTGGGTTATGAAGAAAAATATAATGATAAAGAACGCGCGCGTGGTTACCCCGCGCGGGATAATCGAGAACGGATGCGTGCTGGTGGAGAACGGCAGGATAAAAGCCGTTGGGCAGCATATGGCGGAGAACGGAGGGGCGGTTTTTGACGCTTCAAACCGGTATCTTCTCCCTGGGTTTGTCGACCTGCATTGCGACTGCATAGAAAAAGAGATCGAACAGAGGCCGGAGAGCTATTTCCCGCCGAATATCTCAATACTTGAAACAGACAAAAAAGCCGTGTCCTCGGGGATCACAACCACTTTTTATTCCCTTTCTTTTTCCGGGTCCGAGATAGGCTTAAGGTCGAACGGGAAGGCAAAGGAGATAGTGAATGAAATAATGCGCCTGAAAAGCCGCCTTATCGCGGATTCAAGGATACACGCGCGTTTTGAGATAACGGCAACCGAAGCCGTGCCACTGCTCACAGAGCTCATCACGGAAGGCTCGATTGACCTGTTTTCCATCATGGACCACACCCCGGGGCAGGGCCAGTTCAAGGATGAAAGGTCCTATAAAAATTATTACGGCAAGACATATAAAAAAGACGACAGTTCCATGGAGCAGACCATAAAGGAAAAAAGGGAGCGGAAAAAGACCGAGGCGCCCGGGAACATAGAGAAGATGATCGGATTGTGCAGGAAACAAAACATCACCATAGCGTCGCATGACGACGATTCCGCGGAAAGAATAATGTACCTGAAGGAAAAGAACATACCCATATGCGAGTTCCCCGTGAACCTTGATACGGCAAAAAAGGCGCACGAAGAGGGCTTGAGCGTCATCCTGGGCGCGCCGAACATAATAAAAGGCGGGTCCCACTCGAATAATTTGAGCGCCATAGACGCCATAAAGGACGGCTTCGCGGGCATCATATGCTCGGATTATATGGCGACTTCCATGCTGTACGCGGTTTTCAAGCTGGCTTCCATGAAAATACTCGGCCTCCACAGCGCCGTGAACATGATCAGCTTGAACCCGGCAAACGCGGTGAACCTCGGGGAAAGCAAGGGTTCGCTCGAGCCCGGAAAAGACGCGGACATGATACTGGTGGACGACAGTTTCGAGGTGCCTGTCATAGAGAAAGTTTTTATAAAGGGAGCCGAGGTTTATCACAGGTGCCGGTCATGAAAATAGGGCTGATATCGGACATACACGGAAATTACGCGGCTTTAGGGCAGGTGATCCGGGAATTAAAGACGGAAGGCGTTGATATCATAGTAAACGCGGGGGACAACGCCGGGTATTCTTCAGGTCATGAAGACTGCGTAAAACTGCTTATGGATGAGAACATTCCCGGATGCATGGGGAACTATGACGAAGCCGTTGGCTTTGACAGGCCAATCTGCGGGTGCGGGGAGAGCGATGATGAGGCCCTTATGAAAATGCGCGCCGCGTCGCTGAAATGGGCCCGTGAGAACGCCTCGCCAAAGACCAAAAAATACCTGTCGCTGCTGCCGCAAAAACTGGAAATAGCAGCTGGAAATACCATGATATTGGCGGTCCATGGCGGGCTTGACACCCTCAATGAAATGATCATGAAGGACGAAGTCGGCAAAATGGAAGGTATCGCTGTGAAAACCAGCGCGGAAATAGTGGTGATGGGGCATACGCATACGCCGTTTTTTAAAAAAATCAGCGGCAAGATCTTTGTGAATCCGGGTTCTGTGGGGAGGCCCATTGATGGTGACCCGAGGGCGTCGTATGGTTTACTGAGGATAGACGGGGACATTCAAGTGGAACTCAGAAGGACCGTTTATGACGTTGAGGGCAATATCAGGGACTTAACAGCGGCAGGTCTGCCCGCGGAGATAGGCGAAGCGCTGAGGAACGGGCGGGAGATCTGATGATGAAAATCGGCTACAGGGTTGACGACCAGAAAATCGACGGAAGCCTGCGTAATCTGAGCGCGGAGCTTGATTCCCTGAAAGATATTGGTTTGCAATGCGTGGAACTGCCCGCGCACGGTATGGATGTGATCAGGAACTGCGAAATAGACGCGCCGGTACTGAACAAGGTTAAGGACATTCTTGGCGGGTATGATCTTGAATATACGGTGCATTGCGCGGACTCCATGAACCTCATGGATGAAGATAATATCCGGGACAACCTGGGTGTTTTTGCGTCATCTCTTGAGTTCTGCAGGCAGATCAGGTCAAAGGTATTTGTTTATCATCCCGGGAGGTACATACCCGAGGAGGAATTTAATTTTAATTACGGCAAAAAAGCCGATGAATCGCAGCGTAAAGAATTGCTGGCGGCAGAAAGAATATATATAAAAGAAAAGGCGGCGGCATATCCGGAAATTAGAATATGCATGGAAAATGCCAGGCCATATAAAAATATGGCGCATTACTGTTACGCGGAGGAAATGGAGTTAATATTAAATGTTGTG
>PMTB01000280.1 GCA_003167475.1 candidate division FCPU426 bacterium
TAATCATACTAAAAATTCCTGCAAAAAAGCTTTCCGTCCAGAAGCCGGCATACGTCCGCAGGAACCGTGTCATTGCCGACCGCCAAACGATCATTTATGGAAGTAACCCTGTAAAAAGGCCCGGAACGAGAGCCATTTGGCGCGACCCTGTATAAAAAAACCGTACCCGGCTCAACGTCATGCTTTACAAAATTGTAAAATGTCCGGGCCGCCTCAAGCGTGGTGCCGGCATAATCAACGCATTTAATATCCAATTCCTGTTTCCCTTCCGTGCCAACGCTCATGATTCCCTTTATCAGCCCTTCAAAGCCCGTATCTTTATTCAGGGCGCAATGCACTTCTTTCCCGTTTAAGGTTATCTTAAGGGTCCCGGGATCTATATAATATCCGGCCCACTCTATATCTTTTATATCAAAAAAGGCCTCATTATCCGCAGTGTCCAGGACCTCTATCTTTCCATGCGGCATGTATTTGAAGTTTGTCCCGCCGGTAATACCGCCTATGGATACTTTAAGTTCATCTTCCCCGGGATTTCCGGCATTGAACCTCAGACTGTACTCGGCGCTTGTCCCATCATGTCCGCTCATGTCCTGGGTAAAAGCGACTGCCTTGCCGTTCAGCAAAACCGTGGTATTTTCAGGCGTCGGGCGCCCAAGTTCAACCATCTTCTTCAGCATCTCATCCGTATTTGAAAAATTCAGGGAAACCTTAGCATCAATAAAACCCATATCCCCANNAATAATTCGGGTCTTCGATCTTGATGGTCATATCCGCCCGGACAACCTGGCAAAATAATAACAAACACCCCAAAACAGCTAATTTCTTCATCTTTTCCTCCTGCCAAACCCGTCATGGAATTGAAATACATGCTCATATTTTGTATGACACCATTCAAGCCGATTTGTTCCATGACCATGCAAAATAACACGCAAGATTCCCGGCCCCTGCTATGAAGGTTTATATTACCGGTCGATGGTGGACATAGTCGTAGGATTGTACCGCTGCCCCGATATCTTCGAAGGTGCCAAAGCCTCATCCAGCAGCTTCATCTGCGCCGCAGTCAGCTTAATGTCAGCCGCTGCCAGGTTTTCTTCGAGGTACTTAACGCGCTTTGTCCCGGGTATAGGCACGATATCCTCGCCCTTGGCGAGCAGCCAAGCGAGCGCAACCTGCCCGGGTTTTGCGTTTATCGATGTTGCTATATCGCGCACGACTGCCGCGGCTTTAATGTTATTGTCAAAGTTCGTCACCTGATACCGCGGATCCCCGCGCCGGAAGTCCCCCACAGGATACTCCTCAGCCCGCTTCACTTCCCCGGTCAAAAACCCGCGCCCCAAAGGCGAAAAAGGCACAAGCCCGATCTTAAGTTCCCGAAGCAAAGGTATAACATCACCTTCAAGGTTCCGCTCCCAAAGCGAATACTCGCTCTGCACAGCAGTTACAGGGAATACAGCATGAGCCTTGCGAATATTGGAAACCCCAGCCTCAGAAAGCCCAAAATACCGTACCTTCCCTTCCTTCACCAAAGTCCCCACAGCCCCGGCAACATCAGCAATAGGCACAGAAGGATCCACCCGGTGCTGATAAAGCAGGTCAATATGATCAGTCTGCAGCCGCTTAAGCGACCCCTCAACAGCCTCCCGAATATGAGCAGGTCTGCTATCGAGTTCAACCCCAACCTGCTTCCCATCCACAATCTTAAACGGAAACTTGGTTGCAATGGTAACCTTATCGCGCAATCCC
The DNA here is from genome assembly GCA_003167475.1 of candidate division FCPU426 bacterium. GTDB lineage: Bacteria > Oederibacteriota > PGYV01 > PGYV01 > Palsa-1178 > PALSA-1178. The sequence continues at coordinate 1,744 of PMTB01000280.1, forward strand.
TTAAAAGCCTTGCCCAACAGTTCTTCGTTTTTGTAAGGCCCATAAACCTCAGCAGTATCGAAGAAATTACATCCGAGCTCCAAAGCCCGGTGAAGCGTAGCAATAGACTCCGCCTCAACAGCAGGCCCGTAAGACTGGGACATGCCCATGCAGCCGAGACCGAGGGGTGGAACAGAAAGGCCTTGGGAACCGAGGGATCTTTTGGATTTAATCATGTCGAATGTCCTCCTAAATTTTTGTTAAATCTCATGTGAAGGCTTGGTACTTCCTTCAACATCTTAGCTTTAAATCTTTGTTATGTTATGTTCTCATTTTGAAAATCTAAGACTCTTTAAATTTTACTACAGGAAAACAAAATTAAAAAGTCCTAAATTTCGCACCAAAAATAATTTATTACATTCTCTACTTGCCCTAATTCAATTATTAAAATATAATATATACATGAAACCACAAAAACACATGCAATTTAGATATTTGCCTTACCTTCCATTACGTAACGAATTAACCTTTGGTAATATTATCATATGGGATTATAACAATAATAAAGAAAAATATATAAACGATCAGGAAATTCGAAATAAAATCGATCAATATCTCAAACAACATAAGACTTTCACAAAAAATGAGCGGCAGTTAACTGGTATTAAACTAATTTCTTTTAAAAAACCAGATAATTTTAACCATCTTACCAGGAACCAAATTAACGAAATGTCGGGAACCCTGGAGGACGTTTGACTGATTTAACAACAAAATATCCGCAACAATAAAAATCAGATAAATCAATTGACATATTGCCTCCGTATTCTACAATTATTTTTCCCGGTTCTATCCCCGAAAAACGGGGGGGGCCCGGCGGGAACGAGTCTGGATCTTTACAACGTAATTGATCCGGTTCCCAAAACTATACTATAATATTTTTTCAAGCAAATCAGCCGAGATTTTCACGGCCTCAAGGCACTTCGTCTCAAATATCTTCATATCAGCCGCTTTTTTAAGGTTTTCCTGGGTGCCAATGTTTATCTTTATTATATCCTCGCAAATACACGACCCCTGGGCTGTTTTAAAATCATCCATGAATATTTTTGCCATTTCATAGGTTTTCAGTTTCGCGTCTACTCCGCACACATCCTGCCTGCCGTATTTCATGGATATGGCCATAAGCGCCCCGGACACGGCGCCGCATAACCCGGTCCCCGTACAGGCGACTCCCGCCCCAAAAACCGTGGAAAGCCTCAGCGCGGCTTTTTCATCGATCGCGTCTTCCTGCCTGAAAGCCGTAAAAACCGCCTGCGAGCAGTTGAAGGACTGTTTGAAATAGGTGATTGCTTTGTCTTTCCGGTTCATTACATATCTCCTTAAAAGTTGTTGGGATTTCTCCTAATTATCAGGACCCGGCCTTTTTATTAACCACAATAAGCAAGACTACGCAGATGATAATGGCAATTACAGATAACCCGGACATGATCCGGGAATATGTTATGGCACGCTGATTTTGGGTGATTTTCCAGACATTGATAATGCTCATCAAACCAACCCCAAGCCAAAAACTAACAGCCAATTCCAGGTTTCTTTTGTTTAAACGCGCCATTTTTCACCCCTTTTAATATATCATAAAATGATTATAGCATATTATGCGATTGGCAATAATATAATCCAGCATCGGTGAATAAGTATTGAAACACCTCCCGGCAGGTGACAATTTGTCACCTACTGACAGTCTGCAATCCGCCTTTTCCCGTATTCCTACGCTTCAAGGTTTAACAGCCACTCCCCGGCTTTTCTTATTTCTATTCCCTGTACGTCCTGATTGTTTTTAGCGTTATGCACAAGCTGCAGGGCTTGTACGCCCGGGGCTCTGCCTGAAAAATACTTTATCCCGCTGCCGGGTTTTGTTTCCGACAGCTTTACTTCAATCAGCTGTTTCAGGACGCCTTTGTCAACTACGGCAAAATCAACTTCCCTGCCGTCCTTTGTCCTTATATAATGAAGGCCAACTTCCGCGCCTTTTGTATCCTGCATGAACTGGCAGTGTTTCAGCAGGCATACTGCAACGGTATTTTCCAGTTTTATTCCTTCTTCCGAGTCCACATAACCACTGTCATAAAAGTATACTTTCGGTTCTTTTAGTATGGCTCTTGCTATATTTTTATGAAATGGCCTGACTGTGAAAACAATATGCAGGCTCTCAAGTATATCCAGATATTTATGGACTGTTTTCGGGGATATCTGCAGGTCCTGAGCCAGGGTAACAAAAGAAACAGGCGAGCCCACCCTTTTGCGCAGCATTTCCACCATAAGCCTGATGGCGCGCATCTCGTGGATCCTGCTGAAATCCATTATATCATCCCGCACAATATCGGTAAAATACTGCATCCGCCACCGCGCGGCATGCTCATCGGAACCTGACAAAAACGGCTCCGGAAACCCGCCCAATTTATTAAGAGTCTCCACCGCTTCATATGGCTGCATTTTCCCGGCAAGTTCTTTTACGGATATGGGATTGAGCCTGTGCATGAAATACCTGCCGGCAAGCGACTCCCCCGTGCGCCGAAAAGTGTCAAGCCTGGCGCTGCCGGTTACAAGAATCGATTGGGAAGCGCTTTTTGTATCATATGTTCCCTTTATGAAATTTTTCCAGTTTTTCATTTTATGTATTTCATCCAGAACAATCAAACCCGAATCAGCAGCCCAGGACCTGTCCCGGATCACGGAAGCGTCGCTGATGTCGTCATTATTGAGATAAATTGAGTTTACAAATTCAGATAACATGCTCTTGGCAAGATAAGTCTTCCCAACCTGCCGCGGCCCGGTAAGAAAGACCATCTTTGTCTTTAAATCATCTATAATTTTGTCTTGCAAATATCGTTTCATGTGACAATTATACCCGGCTTTCCCTAAAAGTCAAGACTTTTAAGCATAGTATTGCCTAAAAGTCAAAAAGCAATTAATGTTCATATAATAAAGGCTATTTTATGATGGCCAAATAGAGTTATCCGTTCTCCCAGATTCACGAACGAAATCCTCAGCCCCGTTCTTCCAACTTTCACCCGGTTTCCCGGCTCTATCACAGGAAACGGTGCGCCCGGCGGGATCAGCAAAATCAAACAACCGAAGGATACATGCAGCAGAGAACATGCGATATATTAATTGAGCTGATATTTTAAAGTCCCGGTCACATTTTAACTTTAATATATCCTGTGCTTCTTCCGGCCCCTGTCCTCTTGATCATCTTCAATTTCAACAGGCGGTTCAAAATTTGCTTTGCAGTATCCCGGTTTGTATCCAGGGATTCCGCGACATCTTTATTCGTGACCCGTTCCCTGGCGTCAAATAAAGCCAGCACTTTTACCTGATTTTCCGACAAAAGATCCTCACCGGCTTTATCGCCGGTAATTTCGCGGGCCGCCTCCGCCTGCTTTGACAGGATGTCAAAAAAGAAGTTAAGCCAGGGGCTTATGTCTTCTTTTCCTGTTTTTCTGCCCTGCTGGCTCTTGCGCAGCGCCAAGTAATATGCCGCCTTATTATCTTCAATTATCTTTTCCAGGGAAACATACTGTATATACCTGTAACCAAATTTTAGCATCATCAGGTTTGTAAGAGCCCTGCTCAAACGCCCGTTCCCGTCCTCAAAAGGATGTATGGACAGGAATTCAAGTATGAAATTCGCGATTATTAAGAGCGGATGAAACGCGCTTTCCTTTTGGGAATTTTGCGCCCACTCAATCAGATAACCCATTTCCGCGGGAACCAGATATGGTTCCGTAGGCTCAAAAACGACAGATACCCTGCCTTCACCGTCACGGGCCGTTACTTTATTTGACGCGGTCTTATAGTTCCCTTTATGCCGGCTGTCTTTTTCAGAGTATTTAAGCATTATCTTGTGCAGGTTTCTAATCTCATTCTCGGTTATTTTCATTTGTTCATAATTTTCAAATATGGTATTTGTCAACCCGGCATATCCGGCCACTTCCTGCGAGTCCCTGTCTTTTAACTTGTTTACTTTTAGACCTTTGAGCATGGCCTCAATTTCCGTATCCGTCAACTTAGAGCCCTCAATCCTGGTTGAAGCGCCGGTAGAAGAAACCACCACGCTCCGTTTGAGCCGGCCGAGAATATGAGGACTCAAAGCAAGCCCCGCCTTAAACCACCCCTTGAATTCATCAATGGCGGCTATTTTCTGGTATATTTTGGAAGCAGCAACCCCATCCAAATTTATGAGCCTTTTGTCCAGCCGTTCCTTCATAACACCGCTCCGGTCATTCATTTTTAACTACGCTCAATTATACCCGATTATGCCCGTTTAGTCAACGTATTGAATTCATTTATGCGCCAACACAAAGAAATACTTCATTTTCGCCGGCATCTTCCGTCTTTCACCCGGTTCCCCGGCTTCTACCCCGGAAACGTTGCGCCCGGCGGGATTATATGACCGGAGCTGACGGGGTTTTATCCTAAGTATCAGGACCCTGCCTTTTTTTTAACTATATATAGTAAGACTACGCAAATGATAATGGCAATTACAGAAACCCCGGACATGATCCAGGAATATGTTATGGCATGCTGATTTTGGGTGATTTTCCAGACATTGATAATGCTCATCAAACCAACCCCCAGCCAAAAACTAATAGCCAATTCTAAATTCCGTTTGTTTAGACGCGCCATTTTTCACCCCTTTTAATATATCATAAAGTGATTATAACATATTTAATCATGGTGGATATATATAAAGATAACAGCGCGATAGCTGGAGGATGTTGTATGGGAGGATCGAACCCTTGCGTTTTATGGCATTTGCCCGCTGTGGAGTTTTGCGGCGCAAAGTCCGAAGCCCTTCAGCGGGCGAACACATGTCGCATAGAGAATATGCGACAAAACGTATGGAATTGAACTATTATATTATGCTCGCTTCGACTCGCAATGTCGTTTGAGGTCCGCCCCTACAAGAGCCTGCAGACAGTAATCAAAATAAAACACAAATGACTGGTGTTATCAAGATTTGACATTGAGGTCACAACTTGTGACCTCAAACCGTGACTTGACAATATCCCTCTTCCTTGTCCGCCCTTCCCAATTAGAGGGGGCATCCGCTTTCGCTGAAGCTCCAGCGGACAAGATGCCCCCTCTCTACAAAATCTAAAGCGTTATTAAAACGCGCGGCATTTGAGTTTGGATGCCATCTTTGCCACCTTATATTTAATTATAAAAACATATAATATATTGTATGAACATATAATAAATAATAAAGCGTCGTTTGTCAGGCAAAAAACCGATCCAACGTCCCGCAGCTATGGGCAAATTTTGCCTTCGGCCGGGGATATCACAATTTGTGATATCTTTTTATACCTATTTTTTCTGCCAGCACAAATGCAGGTTCATGCTCTCGCCCATCTTGGAAATGGTATTGACCTCGGCATTAGGGGCGCCGTTTAATATTCTCTTTACCACCTGCGGCCTTATGCCTGCTTTTTTCGCCAGGGCGTATGGTGTTACATGCTCTTTTAGCAGTTCTTTGTTCAATCCGTCCACAAGATGAAGCATTACCTCTTCATCATAACCTTTGCGCGCATTAGGGCTGGTTTTCATCAGTTTATCAAAGTATTTCTTCGGGTTTGTTCCATAAACCTTTACTTTGCCGGATTTGCCTATGTATGTTTTTTTCATTGCTGATCCTTTCTTTTCCGCTCAAACCACGGATAAAATCCATATAAGTTGCTTTATATAGGTAACTATAAACTTTAAAGTTCATAATGTCAACTGTTTTGTTTTAGGGAGAGACAAGATATTTTTGTATTGCGTATTTGTAGAGAGGGGGCTTGCTCCCTCTCACTGCAGGCTTTAGAACGAAACTGCGGTTTGGATCCTACTGAGAGAGGGGGCAAGCCCCCTCTCTACAAAATACTTTATCGTCTTACTTGCTGAGGATTAGTTTATTCAACCAGCCTGAAACCGGCAAAAAGTGAACTGTCGGCGGCGTTTCTGGCTACCCAGATATTGAATTTGCCCGGCTTTACCACGAACTTCCCCTTCTCATTATAATAACCGAACTTTGCGGCTGGCAAGTTGAATTCCACTGTCTTTTTCTCGCCCGGGGCCAGGGTCAGGCGCTTAAAGTCCACCAGCTTCCTTACCGGCTGGGTGATGTCGGCTGCTATGTCCTGGATATAAACCTGCACTATCTCTGTGCCGGCGATCTTTCCTGTGTTGGTGATGTCCGCCTTTACCTTCATGCCAACTTTTACGGTCGGCGTTACTGGGGTGATTTCCAGGTTGGCGTATTCGAAATCCGTGTAACTCAACCCGAAGCCAAAGGGATACTGGGGTGTGTTGGGTGAGTCTATGTAGCGGGACGTCCATTTATCGTCCTCTTTGCCCGGGCGGCCCGTATTTTTATGGGCGTAGTAAATGGGCACCTGGCCCAGGCTGCGCGGGAATGTCGTAACAAGGCGGCCGGAAGGGTTAAAGTCACCAAACAGGGCTTGTGCTACGGCAGTACCCTGCGTATGGCCCAGGAACCAGCTTTCAACTATAGATGGAATGTTTTCAGCTTCCCAGGGAATAGCAAGCGGCCTGCCGTTCATGAGCACCAGAACAACTGGCACGCCTGTTTTTTGTATGGCACGGATCATTTCCTCCTGCCTGCCTGGAAGTGAAATGGAAGTACGGCTGGCAGCTTCACCGCTCATATTTTGCAGTTCGCCGGCCACGACTATTACCACGTCAGCCTGCCTGGCAATATTCACGGCCTCGTCGATAAGATTTTGTGGCGCGTCCTCTGCCGCGGGCGACACGCCGGCCGCGTATAAAACCTTGGTCTGCGACGAAACCTCGGCCTTAATGCCGTCCAGGACAGTTACAACTTTATCCATGGCCTCCTCGCCGCGGCAGTGCCATGCGCCCAGGGCGTCCTTCTTTGAATCCGCCAGGGTGCCGATAACCGCGACAGTCTTTATATTCTTCGAAAGCGGAAGCAGGCTCTTTTCGTTTTTAAGCAACACTATGGACTCCCTGGCCTCCGCAAGTGCCAGGTCCAGATTTTCCGGGGTTGTCATTGCGGATTGTTCCTTTTCCTCATCCGCATACGGTTTATCAAAAAGGCCCAGTTCGTACTTGACCTTAAGTATACNNCGCGTCGTCAATGAGCTTCATGGGAACCTTATTTTTCTTTACAAGTTCTTCCAGGTAATTATGATAAATGCCGGACTGCATATCCATGTCCACGCCTGCCAGCACGCCTTTTTGCACGGCTTCCGGGTCATCGGCCGCGTAACCGTGCGACACGAGTTCCTTCACCGAGGCCCAATCCGAGACCACAAAACCCTCAAAGCCCCATTCGCCCTTGAGTATCTCCCGTATGGTGTGGCGGTTGCCCGAGGCGGGCACGCCTGACAGGTCGTTAAAGGCGCTCATGATGCTCACAACGCCCGCGTCAACCGCGGCCTTAAAAGGCGGCAGATAAATTTCCCTCAATGCTATTTCCGACATATCCGTCGTATTATATTCGCGGCCGGCTTCCGCTGCGCCGTAGCCCACATAGTGCTTGGCGCAAGCCGCAATCGAGCCGGGGTCGCTTAAGGATTTTCCCTGAAAGCCGCGGACACGCGCGGCGGCAAGCACCGAGCCAAGGTATGGGTCCTCGCCCGAGCCTTCGCAGATTCGTCCCCAGCGCGGGTCCCTGCCCACGTCAACCATAGGCGCGAATGTCCAGCGAACCCCGGCAGCCGAAGCCTCATGGGCAGCCACGGCCGCGCATTTTTCCAGAAGCTCCGGGTCCCAACAGCAATCCTCAGCCAGGGGAACTGGAAAAATGGTCCTGTAACCGTGGATGACATCCAAGCCGAAAAGGAGCGGTATATGAAGACGGGAATTTTCCATAGTATATTTCTGGTAAGCATTGGTATGCGCGGCGCCGGTGACGTTTAAAAAGGAGCCGATCATGCCTTCCGCGGCCCAGTCTTTCTGGGTGTTTTCATTGAATTCCCAGTTCCCCCAGAGGCTGTACTGGACCATCTGGCCGACTTTCTCATCCAGGGTCATTTTGGAAAGAAGCGCGCGGGCTTTTTTATCGGCGCTTGAAGCTTTTGCTGCCGGCGTAGCCTGTACGGCCGGAGCCGCCGGAACAGGCTGGTCCAAAGATAAGGAAAGTCCCGCGAACAAAAATAACGCCGCCATCGGAAGAACTAATGTTACAGATTTAATTTTCATTTTTGTCATCCCCGCATTTCTGAATTTATATTTTCTTTTTTATCCTATTTTTCAATTTTCTCAAGTTCCTTTTTATCCGTCTTTTCAAGGTTCAGTTTAAAAAAATCCGATCTTTCAGGCAGGGTAAGGCTGGTATTATGTATGTATTCCACCCGGACCGTGCCCGAAGTTATTGAGCAGTCCAGCAAATGCCCCCCGGATTTTTTATCCCCGCTTATAAAGTGCAGGTGAAACCCGGGCATATTGATGCCCCCGTAAAACTGCGGGAGCCAGAAGCCCATTATTGTCCCCTTTATATTTTTCATTTCAAAAACCGGCTGTGTCTTCACGACTTCCGCGAGCCTCGGGAACGGTTTTACCTGCGCGGGCACGCTGCGGGTCTTCACATAACTGAATTCCCCGTCAATACGAACCGCGTAGGGCAGGTTTTTGGAAGGAAAAGCGGCTTCTATAAGTTCGGTAAGCCCTTTATAGGTATAAGACCCGCTTAGCGGAACAGTCATGTTTTGCTTAAACCAGGTGACTTCGGCAAAAGGCGTCAGAACATTCCCGGCAGGCAAATATACATGCCCGTCGGAGCGTACCTGATAAAACACGCCGTCAAGCAGTAACATTTCCCCGTCAAGTAAGTCAATGGTTCCTATACCAAAATCCCCCTTGTTTTTAAGCGCATCCAGCGAAATAACACCGTCATAAAACCCTTCCTGCAGGGCCCCAAGCGTGGAGACCTGATAAAGAACCCCTGAGTCAGCGGCAAAAGAGGAAACGGAGAAAACAGTAATGAAAACAACTATCGCGGCAAGAAAAACATTTTTTTTCATTTAACACCCTCAATTCTTATGTGTTATTAATAATACCCTTGGTTCATTGACATTATTCAGCCATGCCGGGAATCAGTTTAGTTATGCAAAGCTTCCTCAGGTCATATGTCAAAGTCCCCGAATACATTTCCTCTCCGTTCACAAAAGAATACTTCATTTCCACGGTTCTTCCATCTTTCGCCCAGCTTCCCAGCTCTATCCCCGGAAACGGTGCGCCCGGCGGGAGCATAAGGCCGTGCTCTTTGGCGTGGTCGGAAATGTACCTCCAATAATCCACATCTATCTTTTTCCTGCTTTTGACTTCCAAGAGCGAAAGTAAGGCCATTTGCCGCAGGGATTGGTGGATTACCAGCCATTTGCTGTCAGGCGACCAGGTAATGCCGTCGACCATATTAATGCTTTTTATCACGGCTTTATCTTTTTTGGTTTTAACATCGATTATATGGAGATTGTAGTCGTTTTTGTCACCGCCTGGCATTCCTTTGACGGTATTACCGTTTGTCAGATAGGAAAACTGATATTTTCCGTCCGGGGAAACCACGTTTTCGTATTCCGCCGGCGTGGCGGAGAGACATGAGCAGCAAAACAACAGAATAAATACCAATAAATTACGCATATTAGCCCCCCTTGGTTATTTAATAAAAATATTATAACACATTTGAACTGGGTGGATATATATAAAGATACTAACCACAATTCGCGGTGGTCGCTGTCTGCAGGTATTCGTAGGGGCGGACCTATGTGTCCGCCCG
>PMTB01000247.1 GCA_003167475.1 candidate division FCPU426 bacterium
CGGCAGCAAGCGGCCGCTCTACAACAACAAAAATTATGGTCTATGTAGAGAGGGGGCTTGCTCCCTCTCCCCGCAGGCTGTTGAGCCTAATATGCGGTGGTATGCTGGAATATCTCCAGCGCCGTTTTTATTATTATCTTTATGTCGAACCACAGCGTCCAGTTTTCTATGTAATACAGGTCGTATTTTATCCGTTCTTTAAGCGAGGTGTCGCCGCGCAGGCCGTTTGCCTGGGCCCAGCCTGTGAGGCCGCCTTTTACTTTATGCCGTTCCATGTAGCGCGGTATCTCGTCCTTGAATTTCTCGACAAAATGCGGCCGCTCGGGCCGCGGGCCGACTATGCTTATTTCGCCTTTTATCACGTTGAATATCTGCGGGAGTTCATCCAGGCTGGTTTTTCTCAAAAAGGCCCCTATCGGCGTCCTGCGCGGGTCATTTTCCTTTGCCCAAACCGGCCCGCTCTTGCTTTCCGCGTCAATTTTCATGGTCCTGAATTTGAGCATTATGAATTTTTTATTGTCCCGGCTCATCCTTTCCTGGCCGTAAAAAACAGGCCCCTTTGAGGTGCATTTTACCAGAAGCGCCACGGCAAGCAGGACAGGTGAAAATACAAGCAGCGCGAACAGTGATATGATGATATCAAAAGTCCTTTTTACCATCCTGTTGAACGTAAAGTTAAGCGGCAGCTCCCTGACCTCAAATACCGGTATGCCGAACATCTCGTCATAATCAATGTTCTTTGTTATTATACCCAGCACGTCGGAGGCTATCATGAACTTCATCCGCTCGTTTTGCAGTATCAGGTTGGCCACTTCTTTTCTGTCGTAATCGGTCAGGCCTATGAAGGCCTCGTCCAGGGGCAGTTTTTCAGAGATTTTCCCGAAATCGCCGATCCTGCCAAGCACGCTGAAGCCGCAGAATTTCGCGCCTTTTTTAATTTTGTTGTCTATAATTCCCATTATCTTATAGCCGTTCCCGTGTTCCCGGGTGAGGCGTTCGATCAGGATTTTCGATATGTCGGTAGCTCCGATTATTACCAATTTCTGTATTATGGCGCCGTTGTTGCTCATTGAATTAAAGAACGACCTGTACGCGAGCCTCCACGCGCCGAGCATTACGATGGAAATCGCCCATAGGTGCATTATTACGATGCGCGAATACGAGATGTTCCTGAAGAAAAAAGTTATGGATACCAGTATGACAATGGAAACGGTTGATGCGGTCAAAACCGATACTACCTCATCAAACCGCGACCTCCCGTGCTCAAGCCTGTATAGCCCCGCGTAATTAAAGGCAAGCAGAAAAATCGCTATTACCACGGGTATAGCATAAAGATAACCGCCTATATCCGGTATGCCGTATTTCAGCGGCACAAAATGAAGCTGAAAGCGCATATAATAGGATACCACGGTGGATGCGGCGACAAATAACGCGTCCCCGGTGAAAAGCCCTATTTTTAATATCCTCAAAAATATTTTTTTGTTCAAAAAAAACTCCTTTTTATTCTATAAACACATGTTGCCTATGAATATCCCAAAATTTTCCCTGAATTTTTCCTTTGAAAAATTTAAGGAGTCCTGCCTCATTTTTTTACTATCATAACGTTTTTCGCCCATTTTCTCAAGGGTTTTTATAAAACTCTCATCCGTCCCGTCATAGAACTCTCCGGTAACGCCCTCTGTCACAATATCCCTGGACCCGCCTTTATGGAATGCCAGCACGGGCGTGCCGCAGGCAAGGGATTCGGCCATCGTGATCCCGAAATCCTCCTCACCCGGAAAAATGAACGCCTTGGCTCCCCGATAGTGCCGCCTGATCTCGCTGTCGCTTAAGTAGCCGGGCAGGCTGACATTCGGGCCGGCCATACGCCTGATCTTGTCCAGCAGGGGCCCGCCGCCTATGACCACGAGTTTTTTGCCGGACATCCGGTTGAAAAGCCCTACGGCGAAATCGACTTTTTTATATTCGGTGAGCGCGGAAACCATAAGATAAAAATCTTCCTTTACGCCTCCCGGCGAGTAAAAATCAGTGTCAACAGGAGGGTGCACCACCGAACTTTCGCGGCCATAGTAATTTTTTATCCTGTCCCTGACCGTGTTGGAGTTGGCCATAAATGCCGTGACCCTCGGGGCCGTCTTTGCATCCCAGCGCCTTAAGTACGGCATGATGCCGGCTATGAGCGAATACTTTATGAAACCGTTCCTTTCGGGGGAAAAATAATTGGAAAATTGGTCCCAGGCGTATCTCATGGGAGTGTGGCAGTAGCACGCGTGCCTGGCGCCTTTGACCGGCTTTATTCCTTTGGCCACGCAGTGGCTGGACGAGATTACAAGGTCATACCCTTTCATATCAAAACTTTCTATCGCAGCCGGGAACAAAGGCAGGAAATTCCTGTAATTACCGAATATCCCCGGTATCAACTGAAGAAAAGTGGTTTGTATTTTGTGCTCCACGATCGGCCCTGTAAGCCTGCTTTTGTCGCATATTAAGGTAAAAATATCCGCCTCGGGATAAAGCAAAAGTATCTGCTCGAGTACCTTTTCCCCGCCTCTGATGCCTGTCAGCCAGTCGTGAATAACCGCTACTTTCAAAATAATCTCCTTAAATACAGATGAGGGCAGTTTTAAGTTTGGAGTTTTAAGATAAACAACGCCATCTTAAAACTCCAAACTGCTCTTATCTATTTATCATATCCTTCACAACGGCATAAACCTGCTCCACTGTTATCTTTTTCATGCAGACATTGTCAGTGCAGCTTAAGAACCGCCTTTTTAGAACGGTGGATGGCTCGTAACACGGGGCGCACCCTGCCCGTTCCCATATGTTCACCGAGTTTTTTCCCTTTGCGCCGAATACCTCCGGTGATGACGGCCCGTAAAGCCCTATTGTCTTTACCCCCAGTGCCGCAGCCAGGTGAAGCGGGCCCGTATCACACGCCACAAAAATATCAAGTCTTGAGGCATAATACGCCATGTCGCCCAGTCCGCTTATAATTGTCACGGCTTTCGTGCCCTGCACCGCTTCATTGACGGCCTCCTTATCAAAGTCCGCCCCAAAGACATAAACGGCGTTGCCGTCTTTTTCAAGCATCTTTATCAGTCCGTTGAAATTCCCGATTGGCCAGCGTTTTGAAGCCATGACCGTACCCGGATTGTTCCCTCCTGCCGGAAAAATGCCTATTTTAGGCCTGTCCTGCGCAAGGTCAAACTTAAGATTTGCCGATGCGGGCGCCTTTAGTTCCGTATATATGCCGCTGTCCGTAATATGCAGCCCCCTGGTCACGGTCAGATATCTCTGGGTTTCATGCAGCTTGGGGTCGAACTCAAAACCGCTGTTCAAAAACACCCTGCCAATCCCCCAGTCAAATCCGGCCCTGTAACCGGCGCCGAGCGTTGACATGAAAATATATGACTTTATGTCCCTGTGATAATTTATGACAAGCCCGAATTTTTCCGCGCGCAGGGCCGATATTACTGAGGCGAGCCTGAAAGGGCTTTTCATGTCCACCAGGTGTATTTTATCTATGAAAGGCACCATCATGGCTATTTCCTTCACCCATGGCGCGCAGGCCAGGTGCACTTCATTACCCGCGGCCTTTAAGGCCCGCAGGGCCGGTGTAAGCTGTATGATGTCGCCGATGCAACAGAGCTTGACTACAAGAACCTTTTTGTTTTTAAATTCCATTTTTTGCTCCGTTAAGTTTTTAAGCCAAA
>PMTB01000041.1 GCA_003167475.1 candidate division FCPU426 bacterium
ATAATACCACCCTCTACGTTCCATCGGGGTGCGCTTGCGGGGATTTGAAGTTGCAATAGGTTGAGGCCATTCTTGAAGTTTGTTTGTATCAATTCTTATTCAGGCGCGGGCCGGTGGAACGTAGGCCCGCGACTACAAAGTCCAAAGCCAACTGTGAGCGGCAGCAAGCAGCCGCTCTACGAAATTCGTAGGGAACGCATATATGCGTTCCGCCGCAGGAATTTGACCGTGTAGCCGCACACTCTACGTCCCACCAGGGTGCGCTTGCGGGGATTTGAAGTTGCAATAGGTTGCGGCCCTACTTGAAGTTTGTTTGTATCCAATCCTTATCCAGGCGCGGGCCGATGAACCGTAGGCCCGCAACTACAAGATCCTACTGTGAGCGGCAGCAAGCAGCCGCTCTACGCAATCCAAAAGCAAATTTAAATCCCGTCTTTATCTTTCAACGTATCTGTAGTATAATACGCACCGCAGTTCATATATCCACAGGAGTTTTTATGAAAAAAAAGGCCTTAAATATAGACCACATAGAGGAAGCCGGGGAAAACGCCGCAGGCGGAAAAACACATACTTTCCAGCCTAAAACCGGGGCTTTGATCGTATTTGAGGGGCCTGAAGGGTCCGGGAAATCCACACAGCTTGAACGGCTTATCAAGTACTTTAAGAAGAAAAAGGCCAAGACCGTGCTGCTCCGCGAGCCTGGCGGCACTGTTATTTCCGAGAAGATACGCTCCATCATTCTCGACCGCGCCCATACAAACATGTCCGAGAAAACCGAATTGCTTTTATACATCGCCTGCCGCGCTCAGATAATAGCGGAAAAGATAAACAAGCTGCTTGACGAAGGATACACTATACTTCAGGACCGGTTTTACCTTGCGACCATCGTTTACCAGGGGTATGCCCGGGGGATCGACCGGAAGTGGATTGATGAGCTTAATAGGTTCGCCATGGGCGGGTTAAAGGAAGACCTTACAATAATTTACGATGTGACTTTGGCCGAGGCAAAAAAGCGCATGAAAAAACGCGCAAAGACCGACCGGCTTGATGAAGAGGCGGCGGAGTTCCATACCAAAGTCCGCGACGGATATTTAAAAGAAGCAAAGAAGATGGACAACTGTATCGTTATTTCAACGGACAACAAGGATGTTGATTCCGTGTTCAAAGAAACCATATATCATCTTGAACGGAAAGGTTTCATTTAATGTCCATAAAAGACATAATCGGCAATGCCAACAGCAAGAAAATAATGCTGTCCAATGTCCGTGATAAAAAACACGGCACCGCGTATATAATGCTCGGGGAAGAGACTATCGGCAAGAACTTTGCCGCCCGGCAGTTCATCAAGGCTTTTAACTGCCTTAACCCCGCCGCTGATTCTGACTGCTGTGACGTTTGCGTCAACTGCAAGCTTATAGACAAAACCCTCGGTGAGCTTGACGAGCAGGGTTTCCAGGTAAATCCTCATCCCGACCTTTGCTACGTTAATACCGAAAAGGCCCAGCTGACAAAGGAAGTCGTGCAGGAAGCTATTGAAAACCTCAACACTTACAAGGCCATACAGCTCAGGAAAAAGGCCGTCATTATCCAGGACGCCGACAGGATGAACGAGAGCGCGGCAAACTCCATACTCAAAGTGCTTGAGGAACCCCACAAGGATGTCATAATAATTTTGATCGTAAACAACATCGATTCCCAGATGCATACCATCGTTTCCAGGTGCCGCAGGATAGAGCTCCAACGGGCCTCGATTGCCGAGATAGAGAAGGCAACGGGCCGCATAAAGCCGCTTTGGACCGGCCTTGAGGTTAAGGAAGCCGCTTCCTTCTCTGACGGGAAAATAGGCGATTCATTGCGTTATATTGAGGTAAAACAGCAGTTTAAGGACGCTGCGGCCATATTTTCGGCCGTGTCCGGCCGCAAGGATAATGTGGAGACCATATTTGACGCCATAAAGCGGGTCGAGGAGCTGCACAGGGAAGAGAAAGAGAAGGAAAAAAAGCTGAAAAAAAAGGGTATTGCGCGGTTGTTTTTGCTTGATATTATTAAGATATTGTCATATATTTATAGGGATTATATGCTGGAGAAACTCGGGGTCAAGAGCGTTTTGCGCTCCCGGTACGGCATAAGTTCTGCTGACGTCAGGGATTATACCCCGGTGAAGATCAGCGCGATTTTAAAAATCATCGAACGGTCATGCAGGGACGTCGAGGGCAACGCGAACGTGAGCGTGCTTTTTACGAACCTGCTTTTCCAGATACGAAAGGAAGGTTTAAGCTAATGATAGAAGTTATCGGCATCAAGTTCAAAGACGACGAAAAGATACATTACTATAACCCCCAGAAATTGCATCTTGAAAAAGGGGAAAAATGCATTGTGGAGACAGAGGAAGGCTCGCGCGAGGGAGATGTTTCCATGGCTAACTTTTTCATGGAGCCGGACAAGATATACGCGCCTTTGCGCAGGGTTATGGAGTACATAACCGACAAGCAGGAAGTCCTGGAACAGAAAAAGGATAAGATGGAAGAAAAGGCAAAGGAATTCTGCACGGGCAGGATAGAGGAACGCAAGCTGGTTATGAAGCTTGTGGACGTAAAATATTCGGATGACTTAAAAAAGGTTGTCTTCTTTTTTGTCGCTGAAAAGAGGGTGGACTTCAGGGAACTCTTAAAGGACCTGGTAAAAGCCCTTAGGATAAAGATAGAACTGCGCCAGATAAGCCGCAGGGAATACGCCAAGAAGATAGGCGCGGCCGGCATATGCGGCAGGATAGTCTGCTGCAAGAACCACCTGAAATCTTTCGCCCCCATCACCATAAAGATGGCCAAGAACCAGGGATTACCCCTTAACCCCACCAAAATTTCCGGAGTTTGCGGCAGGTTATTATGCTGCCTGGCTTATGAAAAATATGAAGCGCCTGTCCAGAACTCAATCATACAGCGCCTGCAGGTGGCTGAAAATGACCAGAGCGAGATAATCATGGACGAGCCGACTTCAACCGATTCAGAAGCCGACGTAAGCTGGGAATAGATTACCTACGTTTGCCGCGTCAATACAAAGGCCGCAACCCTATAGTCCGTAGATGCGAAGCGGATACGGATGAAGGTTGCGGCTACACGTGCAAAAACAAAATAACGAAAACCATACTTTTGATTTGGTATCTGATTGTGTAGGCGCAACCTTTAGGTTGCGGATCTTGTACGTAAGGCGGGATAAAACAATACGCCGGAGTACTAACGTTTGAAAGGGAATACATGAGCGATAAAAAACATTATTTTATTACGACCGCCATAGACTACGCCAACTCCAAACCGCACATAGGCCATGCCTACGAAAAGGTGACCACCGACATTATTGCCAGGTATAAGCGGTTGAAGGGTTTTGACGTTTATTTTTCCACCGGCACCGACGAGCACTCCCTGAACGTAATGGCCAAGGCCAAGGAAACAGGCGTGGACCCCAAGACTTACGTGGACTCCATGGCCGTCGCTTTCAAGGACCTTTGCAGCCAGTATAAAATATCCATAACTGATTTTGTGCAAACCTCAGAAGAGCGCCACGCCAAAGCCGTGTCGGAAATATTCCGCAGGAGTTTTGAGTCCGGCGATATTTACAAAGGCACCTATGAAGGCTGGTATTGCAAGTCGTGCGAAGCGTTCTACGCGCAGGGGGAACTTACCGAGGACAACTGCTGCCCCACGCACAAAACGCAGGCCGACCTGATAAAAGAGGATAATTACTTTCTTAAGATCACAAAATACACCGACAGGCTTTTAAAACATATAGAGGATAATCCGGATTTTATCCAGCCGGAGACGCGCAAGAACGAGATACTTGCCATGCTTAAAAGCGGCTTCAGGGATGTCAGCGTTTCCAGGCCGGGCCTGAACTGGGGAATACCGCTGCCCGTGGACCATACGCAGACGGTATACGTTTGGTTTGACGCGCTTATAAACTACATAACAGCCGTCGGATTTGCCACGGACGAAGAGAAGTTCAAAAAATACTGGCCCGCGGACGCGCATATCATCGGCAAAGACATCACGAAGTTCCACTGTATCATCTGGCCCATAATGCTCATGTCAGCCGGGCTGGCTCTGCCGAAAAAGGTATTCGGCCACGGCCACCTGCTGTACAAAGGCGAAAAAATGTCCAAGACCAGGGGCAATATAGTGGACCCGATAAATATAGCGAATGTGTTCGGAGTCGATGTTATCAGGTACTATTTTGCCGCGAATATCACGAACGGAACGGACGGCGAATTTTCCGAAGAGTCGATTATACTGTGTTTTAACACCGACCTTGCCAACGACCTTGGCAACCTTATAAACAGATCCATCAATATGGTGGAAAAATATTGCGGCGCGAAAGTGCCGGAGTTCTTTGACCATATACTCGATGAAAAGATGAAAACCATAGTTGAAAAGGCTAAGCAGGTCAAACAGGTATACTTCGACCGCATGGACGCGTTCAACCTCTCCGGCGCGCTTGACTCCGCCTGGGAACTCATCAGCATGGCTAATAAGCTCATAGAAGACGAGGCGCCGTGGAATTTGCAGAAGAACAACAAGGTACATGAACTTGAGACGGTTCTTTACATACTGCTCGAGGTCATCAGGCTGGCGTCAATCGTGATATTGCCGGTCATGCCGGATACCGCGCCCCAAATATGGGAAAAGATAGGCGTGAACTACGATGAAAAAACAATAAACATAGATGAAGAACTCAATTTTGGAAAGCTTATTAAAGGCGGCGCGGTATCCAAAGGCAATCCGTTGTTTCCGAGGATACTTGATGAAAAAGAAGCGGAGAAACTCAAACTTATGAAAGAAAAGCAAGCCAAGAAAGCATGATAATAGAAACCCATCTTCATCTCTGCGATGAAAAATTTGACGCGGACAGGGATGAAATGCTAAAACGCGCCAATGAAGCCGGAGTGATGAAGTTCCTGAATATCGGGGCCGAGTTAAAAGAAGTGCGGTTGATCGCGGGTATGGAAATACACAATGTCTGGAAAGCCATGGGGCTTCACCCGCATAACGCCCATGAGTTCACTCCGGAAGTATATGACGAGATAAAGGGATATTTCAGGGCGCAGAAAAAAGCGGTGGCAGTCGGGGAAATAGGTCTTGATTACTATAAAAGCACCACCCCGAAAGAGCTGCAGGAAAAGGTTTTCCGCGCCTTCCTTGATATGGCAAAGGAACTTGACCTGCCTGTGGCAATACACAGCAGGGAAGCTTTTGACGACGTTTATAAAATACTAAAGGAAGCAAACATAAGAAAAAGAGGCGTGATCCACTGTTTTAGCGGGGACACGGTTAACGCGAAGCGTTTTACGGAAATGGGATACATGCTCGGGATCGGCGGGGTCATCACTTACCCGAACGCGGAAACGCTGAGGAATGCGGTGGCTGAAGTGCCGCTGG
>PMTB01000146.1 GCA_003167475.1 candidate division FCPU426 bacterium
CCTTACATACAAGATCCGCAACCTAAAGGTTGCGGCTACATAATCAAATACAAACAACCTGCGCTACTGTTCTGCCTGTGTAGGCGCAACCTTTAGGTTGCGGCCTTTTTACTAACGAATCACTTCTTATCTATTATATCCGCAACACGTTCAATTTCCGTCATATATTGACTAAAAACCGCTTCAATCTCGCCGGCCTCTATCTCGGACTTCTGTTCTTTAACCGAAAGTATACGCTTAAAAAGCTCCCCGTTGAGTTTCAGTTCCGCGGGCGCGGCGTCGATTATGTCGGACTTTTTGGAAGGCGCGGCCTTTCCATAGAGCCTGATTATGCCTTTTAGCAGGGCCAGGAATGTCGACAAAGAACGCACAAGCAGCACTTTCACTTTCCCGGAATTTCCTTTGGTCAGGATAAAAGACTGCCTTAACCTTATCAGCTTGCTTTTAAGTTCCCTTTCGATCTCAAGCCTCAAATTGGCCGCGTCAATATTCATATCTTTAAAATAATCCGTTCCTGACAAAACCTCATGGTTTTCCTTGATATCAAGGAACTCGATCGGGAACACATCCTGCGAAGCCAGCATGCTGTCCAGCGTGAATATAAGCGGTACAGGCTGCCCTTTTTTAACCCAGGCGTCCACGGGTTTTGATATGGCTTTTAAAGCGGCCGTATCTATCGAATCAAGCACGAGGAGCGTGTTAAAATCCGAATGTTTATAAACCTCCCCCGTAGCAGCCGAGCCGTAAACAACGAAAGACTTCAGCTTGTCGCCAAGGGCCTTTTGAATCTGTTCCGAGAACTTTATAACGTTCTTATCCATGCGTTTTCCTCCTTCAGTTCTATAAGTTCTATGCTGACTGTAAATCCTACCAGCTCCCGCCTGCCCCGCCGCCTCCGGATGAGCCTCCTCCAAAGCCGCCAAACCCGCCTCCACCGCCGCCCCCAAACCCGCCGCCGCCTCCGCCGTACCTGCCGGTGGATAATAACAATAAAAACAGCCAGGGATGCCTGATGAAAACTATTATCATGACTATAATAAATATAAGTGAAAACAGTTTTTGTAACGGGGTTGCAGCAACGCCCGAAGAAGCCGCCTGCACCGGCACATACTGCCCGGTCAATTGCACATTTTGTTCAGCCGCAATTTTCATGGCGATAGCATAAGCGCCGGCATAAATCCCGCCGCCCATATCGCCGCTCTTAAAACGCGGCAGCATCTCGGAGCGTATTATCTCCCCGGCCGCGCTGTCAGGTATAACACCCTCGACCCCATACCCGGTGGTTATCCAGACCTTCCGTTCCGCAACCGCGGTAAGTATCATAATGCCGTTGTCTTTCCCCTTTTTGCCGATGCCCCACTTCGTAAAAAGCTTTAAAGTGAAATCACTTATCTCCTCGCCCTCAAGGCTGGATAATGTCACAACAGCAATCTCAGCGCTTGTCTTCTGGTTGAGTTCGCCGATAAGCGAAGTAAGCTTTGCCTTATTGCCCTCGTCAATAATCCCGGCAAAATCATTCACCCAGCCGGAAGCGGTAAGAGAATCATAGGACAAGCCAAACAGGTTAAACGCGGCAAATACAAAAACCGCGGATAATACAAATACATGAACAAAACTGTTTAATTTGTTTTTTAACATGGATATATTATAGCACAATTAGAAGAAAGTTGAAAATTAGATTTTAATTGGAGGTCACAATTTGTGACATCCAATTATTACTAATATATGGAAAAGAGCCGTTCTGCTTGTGGCAAAACGGCTCTCTCGTATTGGCGTTCCAAATGAGAATCGAACTATTGTATTTTATCTTTACGCGTAAGCGGTCCAGTCGATGTCCGGAAATATATTGTCCTTCCACTCCATCTCACCGAGATAGTTTGTGTCTATATTCCCCGACTTCAGCATCTCATAGAGCCTTGTAAAGCGGAACACGTGCTGCAGTGTCCTTTTTACGGCGTACTGCACCGTTGTCTTGGTCTGCATTATAAACGCCCAGTCCGAGGACTGCGCGAGGAGGATCTCCCTGGCTGCCTGTTTTAAGGCGCGTTCTTCGTCGTTTGTGCGCGGTTTGTACATGTAGATACCTGTTAGTTCCTTCATGCGCGAGTATGTTTTGTGCAGGTGTTTGTAGACCCAGTCGTTTGACTCGTTCAGCCAGTACTCGGCGTAGCCTTTGTAACCCCAGCTTGAATACGACGGGGTGACCACCTGGTTCTTCGGGAACTTTTCGAGGTACTCCGACGGAGTTATCATCTTGAATGTATTCTGGTCGTAGAAAGTTTTTCTCATAAGGAAATCTATGAATTGCGGACCTTCGTACCACCAGTGGCCGAAAAGTTCCGCGTCATACGGCGCCACTATGATCGGTTCGCGTTTCATTAAACCTTTTAAGTGCTTAACCTGGTTTTCCCTGTTGAACATAAAATTACCGGCGTGCGACGCGGCCATTTCTGTGGCTACATACGGGTCATACGGATGTTTTTCCGACAGGTCCATCTTACCGGTGATCTTGTAATACTTCATGCCGGTGTTCATCCTGATGCCGCTTTCATGTATGTAGGGCTTTATATAATCGTAGTCGAGATCATAGCCGATGTCCCTGTAGAATTCCCTGTAGTTCACGTCGCCCGGATAGCCTTCTTTGGCGCTCCATACCTGTTTTGATGATTCCATATCGCGCGCGAAAGCAGCGACGCCGGTCCTGCAATAAACCGGCGCGAACACTCCGTATTTGGGGCGCGGTTTTCCGTAGAGTATGCCGTGGGTATCCACGAGGAAATATCTTAAACCGTGTTTTTTCAGTATCTCGTCGTCGCCCGGGTTGTATCCGCACTCGGGGAGCCATATGCCGCGCGGCTTCCTTCCGATATGCTGTGTGTAATGGTCGACCGCGATCTTAACCTGCGCGTTGATTGCGTTGCGGTCGGGAGCAAGCGGGAAGAACCCGTGGGTTGCTCCGCATGTGATTATCTCAAGCTTGCCCTGGTCCTGTACCTGCTTGAAACCTTCGACTATATCCTTGTTATATTTTTCGCCGAAAACATAACGCGCGTTGTAGAATTTCTCGCGGTACATTACAGCGGTGCGGTTGAAGTGCGGCTCAAATTTGGTCCTTTGGACTTCCTTCTCGGCGAGTTCTATCATCCTATTGATATGCCTCATGTACCTGTCCTGCAGGAGCGGGTCCTTAAGCATAGCCATAAGCGGCGGGGTGATGGACATGGTGATACGGAAATCCACACCGTCTTCTATGAGTTTATTGTACACATTAAGTAATGGAATGTAGGTTTCTGTAATGGCTTCGTAGAGCCAATACTCTTCCATGGGATCGTTATATTCCGGGTGCCTCACGAACGGAAGATGCGCGTGCAGTACGAGTGCCAGGTAGCCGTCAGGTTGATTCATAAATTATTATTCAGTCTTCCTCTCCACGCTTATTTTGATGGTTATTTTGTCCACCTTGTCGTTTGAAACGGCCTCAACAGGAAGGTTGATAATACCGTTGGGCAGATGGAACCTGAGCGAAAAAGATCCGTCAGGCCTTAAGTCAACTTTTTCACCTTTAACAGTGAGTGACGCGTCGGCTTCTGTATTTCCATAAAGTATCAGTTCCGTATCCGCGTTAAGAAAAAATCCCCTTTTTTTCGAAGGTCCTCCGCCTGCGGGGCTGGAAAAACTGCTCACACCGCCGGAAGAAAGTTCGGAATTAAGTTCTGCCGAGAGCCTGCTCCTTAAGCCTTCTGACGCGCCCAACTTGGAACTGCCGCCGCCGGAAAGCCTGAATAATTCCTCAAAATCCTCGTCAACCACCATCCACTCTTCGTCGGTATGTTGTGACACGTCATCGCTTGGCGCGATAACGGCATTTGACCTTGCCAGCAGTATGAATTTCCCCGAGGCTGTTTTATAACCGATATCGACGATATAAGACCTGCCCGCGTCCCAGACATTGATATACCAGTTGCCTGCCTCGCCGTTCACCTGAATATCAATGAACTTGTGCGAGTTGCTGCCGTCAAAATTAACGTCTGTTATGTCATAAACCCTGAGGACCAGGTCGTATTTTTCCTTGATCGATTTTGCTTTTGATTCCATAAGGCCGAGCGAAAGGTCCCAATACACATAGCACCAGTGCGGATCGCGGGTCATAAGGACTATCTTATCGTCGGCGTATTTTTCAGGTATGGTCGTTTCATGCCTTTNNCGTATCATCTGCTTCTGCCTTGGTGAATTTGGAAGCTTCTATCTCTGTTTCTTCAGTATCGGTTTCCATCGTATGAGCTGTCAAATCTTTTATTTTCCTGATCGCGGCTTTTTTTACGACCTTTTCTTTGACTAATATGGAAGGTTCATAGGAAGCGGGTTTTACGGTTTTTGCGGCCGGCTTTTTTGCCTTTAGTTCCTTTTCAGGCTTTTCAACCGCGGCCTTTTTTACAATAACTTTTTTTTCAACCGCTTTTTTTGCAGTCGGTTTTTTAGCCTTAACTTCCGGATCCGTCGCCTTTTTTACTGCCTTTTTCTTATTATCTGCCACTTTAATACCCGCCTTTCAAAATGAAATATAAATTTTATATTGTAAAATCATTATAAATAGAAAAACCAATTACTATGATTAAAACTTTGTTAAAAATTGATTAATTACTGCGCAGTTCCTGTTCCTGTCATGGAATCAGCAAGTATCTGGATAAGGTCTTTCCCAGGTTTGAATTTGACCACTTTTTTAGCGGGTACTTCGACTTTTTCTCCGGTTTTAGGGTTGCGTGCCAGCCTGCCTTTTCTTTCTTTGATTGAAAAGGAACCAAGGCCAGTGAGTGATACTTTCTTGCTTTCTTTTAAAGCGTCCTGCGAGATTTTTACAAAATGATCAAGTACTTTTTCAATGTCTTTTTTCGGCAAAGCGACATTTTCGCCGATTTTGTCCACCATCTCGATTTTTGTCATAGTTGTAAAATCCCTCCTTCCTCATTTTTCTTATATATTACAGGAAAAAAACGAAAAGTCAAGCGTTTTTCCTTCTATAAATCGCGCTGGTGGTCTTTTTCGCTATTTATAAAAGGAAAAACGGATGAAAAAACAGCAATTGCGGCGTGACGCCCGTAAATCTCATTAATATATCATGTCCCTAATTCGCGGCAAGCGAAGGCCTATCATTAAGGCATTACTCACTGCATCGACGGCAAAAACCGCTATTTTTTATATCTCTTTTTTATCATCCCCGCTACGTATTTCGGCACAAACTGGTTCACGTTCCCGCCGTGTATCGCTATTTCCTTGACTGCGGAGGAAGAAATATAAAGATATTTTTCATCAGGCATCATATATATAAGTTCTATGTCATCGCCCATCATCTTTTTATTAAGCAGCGCCAGCTGGAATTCATATTCAAAATCAGAAATGGCCCGCAGGCCCCTGATGACCAGCCTTTGTTTTACCTGTTTTAAGTAATCAACCAGCAATCCGTCGTAGCTGTCGACTGTCACGCCTTTTAGGCCTTTTACGACCTTACGTATCATATCCATGCGCTCTTCAACAGAAAAGAAAGGCGTTTTATGAAAGCCTGCCGCTACGGCCACTATGACTTCATCATACATTTTCGACGCGCGTTCGATAATGTCAAGATGCCCTTTGGTAATAGGGTCAAAAGTCCCGGGATAAACAACTTTACGTTTCATAATTTCCTCCGTTTTACTGTTTTTCCTTAATTAGTAATCTTACTTATTGTCTCTCTGCATTAAAAACGCCTCATAGGTGTTGCTCATCAGCATCGCCCTCGTCATGAGCCCGACTCCGCCCGGGACAGGGGTTATGTATGATGCCTTTTCCTTAACAGCCTCAAAATCCACGTCCCCGCATAATTTCCCGTTCTCATCCCTGTTCATGCCCACATCCACGACTATTGCGCCCTCTTTGACCATGTCGGCTTTCACAAATTTGGTTTTGCCTATGGCTGCCACGAGAATATCCGCCTGTCTTGTGATTGACGGCAGGTCCTTTGTCCGCGAATGGCATATCGTCACTGTGGCGTGCTCAGCCAGCAGTAATATTGCCATGGGCTTCCCGACAATGTTGCTTCTGCCTATCACGACCGCGTTTTTTCCCTTGATGTCAATGCCCGTTGCTTTTATCATTTCGATACAGCCTTTTGGCGTGCATGCCACAAGGCCTTTGCTGCCCGTAAAAAGCCTTCCAGCGCTGTTATATGTAAATCCGTCCACATCTTTCATGGGTTCTATTGAATTGGTTATAAGTTCCTCGTTGAGGTGCTTTGGCAATGGCAGTTGTACCAGTATCCCATTGATATCTTTTCTGGCGTTAAGCTCTTTTACAAGCTTTAAAATGTCATCCTGCGGGGTGTTTTCAGGAAGCCTGAACATTTCGGAAAGGAATCCCACTTCAAGCGCGTCTTTTTCTTTGCCTCCCACATAAACCTTTGAAGCCTGATTCTCTCCGACAAGTATCACGGCCAGGCCCGGTTTAATCCCCTGCGAATCGATCTTTTCCCTTAATGCGGTTTTGATAGCCGCGGCCATTGCTTTTCCGTCCAGTATTTTTGCGCTCATGAAATTACCTTTCAATCAGTATTTGCATCCTGTTTAACGCATTATTATAGAACAAAAGCATGGCCGTGTAAATACAAAAGGCCGGACTAAAAGTCCGACCTTGAAAGTAAATAGATAGAATCTATCTTTTAATCAACTCCTACAACATGCGGGCTATACCTCCAGATCCTTTTTCAAATCTTCATGATCAATCGAGTTGATAAGTTTCTTTCTTTTCGCTACTTCAAGCAAAGGCACGCATTCATGCGTCGAACCTCTGGATATGTAAAAGAAACTTCTTTTATCGTTAGCCGTAAACTTGCCGTTTCCTTCTGCCAAATTGGCCGATATGGACAAAGCTGCCCGGTTTAACTGATCAGAGAGGTAATAATTACCACGCGGAAACGAGTCGGTCAAATTGGATGTTTTTTCGGCAAAATCCACAGCTTTTTGGTAAACACGCAAATTCTCAAATACAAATGGCATGATGTTGCCCCCCTATATTTTCGATATCCGCATCACAATCAAAGACCTATTACCAAAACACGAAAGTCGAGAGTCGATAGTCGACCGAGGCGATAGCGTGCAGTTTCGAAGTTTCAGGTATTTCAATGGTTTGTTTGTCGACTTTCGACTCTCGACTATCGCCTCTCGCCAAATTTTGCGAAGCAAA
>PMTB01000055.1 GCA_003167475.1 candidate division FCPU426 bacterium
TGTCCACCTATAATACCTTCCAAGCATGCTGATCAAATCTCGATTTTCGATTATCGAACAACACGACCCACGCACAGCCCTAAGATCCTGCATAGAGAGGGAGCAAGCCCCCTCTCTACAGGTTTTATTTTTTTAATTTCTTCGCTTTTCTCAGCAGCTTTTCCAGCTGCGTCACTTTCCTGCACAACTTCTCGACCTCTATCGCCTCTATATCCGGCAGCTTTCCGAGCTGCAGGGAGTCTTCCGGATGCCTTTCGCCTTTTCTTACTATGCGGGCCGGCACGCCGACTGCGGTTGAATCCGCCGGGACATTCGTAATCACCACGGAGCCCGCGCCTATCTTAACATTGTCGCCTACTGTTATATTGCCCAGCACTTTCGCGCCCGAACCCACAACTATGTCGTTGCCGAGGGTCGGGTGGCGTTTTCCTTTTTCCTTGCCTGTACCGCCCAGGGTCACGCCTTGATATAAAAGTACGTTGTCGCCTATTATTGTAGTTTCGCCGATCACCACTCCCATGCCGTGGTCTATAAAGAACCGCTTGCCTATCTGCGCGCCGGGGTGTATGTCGATACCGGTAAGGAACCTGTTGAACGCGGAAATCATCCTGGGAAGGATGGGAATTTTCAACTTCCATAAAGAATGAGCTATCCTATGCAGGACTATCGCGTGGAATCCCGGATACATGAATATGACTTCGAATACGCTCTTAGCCGCCGGATCGCGGTCGAAGACTACCTTTATATCATCGATGATGGACATAAATAAAACCTCCTGGATTATAAAGCCTGCTTTTAAGTTTTTAAGCCAAAAGCCAAAAGACAAAAGTTAAGGACTCAAAGTTGCAAAGTTGATAAGTAAATCCCGCTTTTTTGCAAAACTTGCTCTTCCACTTTCCAAACTTGCCTTCTACTTATCTTTTGTCTCTTGGCTTTTGGCTTAAAAACTTATCCTTTAAACGAACTTACTTACCAGATAAAAACTTCCTCCAACCACAACTATGCCCTTGCCCGCCATTTTTTTCGCAAGCTTCAGGGCCGCCTTATTGTCCTGTTCCACTTTGTACCTTATACCATATTTTACTACATATTCTTTCATTTTTGCAATATTTATTGCCCTTGGGTTATCTATTGACGTCAGGACAAAACTTATGTTCTTAAACCGCGACGCTTCCCTGAATATTGTCTCCGCGTCCTTGTCTTTCAGCAGGCTGAAAACAAAAACCGTTTCTTTGCACGGATAAAATAGCGCCAGAGTTTTCAACACTTCTTTTACAGCGCCGGGATTATGCGCCACGCTCAGGAAGTACCCTTTTTTATTCCATGAAAATCTCCCGGGAACAACCGTGTCGAGGACCGCCTTTTTTACTTTCTTAGGGTCAAACCTGTAGCCGACGTATCCCATGACCTTAAGGCAGCTTAAGACCGTGGACAGATTCCTGGCCTGCACGGGCTCTATCATCCGAGTTTCAAGGGTTGTATTCGGGTATTTTATGGCAAGCCGTCCGGTCCCATGGTCAACGCCCTTCGCGGGATAAACCTCATCCGCAAAAATCACCCTTTTGCCAAACCTGCCCTTAAGGTGTTTTTTTAATCCGGCGGCTTCGACATTGGCGACAAGCATTCCCGCTGTGGCTATTTCCTCTTTTTCCTTCAATATCAACATCCTTGTTTTTCCCAGATAATCCGTATGCTCGAGGGATATGGAAGTTATGGCGCTGAGGAGTTTTCTCTTATAATAAACGTTTGTGGCGTCAAACCTTCCGCCTAAACCCGCTTCCACCACCGCGACCCTGACATGTTCGGTCCTGAAGATCATGAACGCAAGTACTGTCAGGAATTCAAAATAGGTCAGCTTCAGGTTGTTTTGGGAGAGTAGTTTGAAGAGTATACTGCCTTCGCTTAAAAAAAGTTTTTCTTTGACGTTGCCGCCGTTTATGGCGACGCGTTCTTTCACGTCGAGGAGGTGGGGCGAAGTGTATGTGCCGGTCTTAAAACCGTGGGCCATTAAAATATTTGATAAATACCAGGCTGTGGAACCTTTGCCATTGGAGCCTGCGATGTGCACGCAGTCAAAAGAATCCTGGGGATCCCCCGCGAGTATCAGTGCCTTTTTTACCCGTTCAAGTGAAAAGTCAAACTTGAATTCATTAAGGGCCGTAAGGCGCCTGTAAAAGCTATACCCTGCCCGCATACTTCTCTTTATTGAGCATGGTCGACAGTGATTTATGTATGGCGTTCTTCATATCCTTGCGCGCCACTATATAGTCTATCATGCCGTGCTCCTGCAGGAACTCGGCGCGCTGGAATCCAGCCGGCAGCTTCTGTTTTATGGTGCCTTCAATTACCCTCGGGCCCGCGAACATGATGAACGCCTCAGGCTCCGCTATATTCAGGTCCCCGAGCATAGCAAAAGAAGCCGTGACGCCTCCGCCCGTGGGATCGGTCAAAACAGATATGAAAGGCAGGCCCGCGTCCGCGAGCTTTCCCAATCCTGCAGATATCTTGGCCATCTGCATGAGCGACATGATGCCTTCATGCATCCTGGCGCCTCCACCTGAAGCGGACACTATGATCACAGGGAGTTTTTCCTTTATAGCCAGTTCTATCAAAGCGGTCATCCTCTCGCCCATTACAGAACCGAGGGACCCTCCCATGAAAAAGAAATCCGTTACGGCAAGCGCCACATCCATGGTATTTATTTTGGCAGTGCCTGTGAGCACCGAGTCGGTCAGGTTGGTTTTCTTTACAGAACTTTCAAGTTTTTCCTTGTACTGCGGGAACCCGAGGAAGTCAATTGAACGCACATCCTCGAACATGGGCGTAAAACTTCCCTCGTCCGCGAGTATCTCAATCCTTTTTTTAGCGGTTATCCTGCTGTGCAGCCCGCATTTCGGGCACACGCTTAAATTGTCATCAAGTTCCTTTTTCAGGAGAATGGCGTCGCATTTCTCGCACTTCACCCACATCCCTTCGGGTATCTTGGTCTCGGAACGGTCCGTCACCTTTCTTACTATAGTGTATTTGGGCCTGTGAAACCATGCTGCCATTATTGTTTCTCCTTTATGTTTTTAGTCTGTGTTTTCAGGAATTTATTGATAAACTTTCCGGATTCTAATAGCAGCTGTTTCTTTTTACTGCCGTATTGCTCAATAATTCCAACATACGCGCTTCCTATTATAACCCCGTCAGCGTGTTTTGCCACTTCCGCCGACTGAGCCGGGGTTGATATGCCAAAACCCGCAAAAACCGGGATTTTAGAGCATTTTCTTATTTTTGCCAGGAACTCAAAGTCAGAACTCAGCTTCTTTTGGGCGCCTGTTACGCCTTTCAGGAGGATATAATACACAAAACCACGGGATTTTTCTACTATTTTTTTCATCCTGTCAGTTGTATTAGTAGGCGAAACAAGGTAAATGATATAAAAGCCTTTATTTATTGAGTGATTATAGAATTCCTTTTCCTCATCATACGGCAGGTCAGGGACAATGACCCCGTCCACGCCGGCTTTAACGCAGTCATCCACGAAGTTCCCGGTCCCATAGCTGTAGATCAGGTTGTAATAGAGCATAAACACGATAGGGGTACTTACCTTTTCCCTTACCTTCGAAACAAGACCAAGTACGTCCTTGATGGTTATCTTATTGGCAAGAGCCCTTTCACCTGAGCGCTGTATGGTGGGGCCGTCAGCCACAGGGTCGGAAAAAGGCACCCCAAGTTCGATGGCCGAAACCCCGGACTTTGCCAGGGAGTAAATCAGCTCTTCGGTGGTTTTAAAGTCGGGATCACCGGCCATAAGGTAGATTACAAGGTGTTTTTTGCTTTTGTCTTTGAGTGAGTCTAATCGGTTATTCACGGTAACCTCTTTGCGTTTAAGTTTTTAAGCCAAAAGCCAAAAGACAAAAGTAAAGTTGATAAGACAAGTAAATACAAGTAGTGCAAGTAAAACTAAACAGTTCTTTTAGATCTCCTTGCACTTACTTTCCAACTTAAACCCTTTACTTTTGGCTTATGGCTTTTGGCTTGACAACTTTTACTTTTTATTCACATACTCCATAATAGTCCCCATGTCCTTGTCGCCCCTGCCTGAAATGTTAACTATAACCAGGTCCTTTTTCGACAGCTTCATCTTTTCCAGGTACGCCACGGCGTGGGATGACTCAAGCGCAGGTATTATGCCCTCCTCTTTCGAGAGCATGATACACGCGTCCGCGGCTTCATTGTCCACTACATAATCGTACTTGACCCTGCCTGAATCCTTCAGGTAGCTGTGCTCCGGACCTACGCCGGGATAATCCAGGCCGGCTGATATTGAATGTGTCTCTGAAATCTGTCCGTTTTTGTCCTGCAAAACATATGTCTTGGACCCATGCAATACGCCCGTCCTGCCCTTTGTGAGTGTCGCTGAATGCTTATCTGTATTGATACCCAGCCCTCCTGCTTCGATACCGATAAGCTTTACTTTTTTATCATTCAAAAACGGATAAAAAATGCCCATGGCATTTGAGCCTCCGCCGACGCAGGCTAAAATGTAGTCAGGCAGTTTTCCTTCGGCTTTCAATATCTGCTTTCTTGTCTCTTTGCCTATCACCGACTGGAAATCCCTGACCATTTCGGGGTAAGGATGGAACCCCGCCACGGAACCTATGATATAAAAAGTATTATCCACGTTTTTAAGCCAATCCCTGGTCGCCTCGTTCATGGCGTCCTTTAAGGTCCTTGTACCGGACTTTACCGGTATGACTTTTGTCCCCAGCAGCTGCATGCGGAATACGTTCAAAGCCTGCCTGCGCGTGTCTTCCTCTCCCATGTAAACCTCACACTCCATGCCGAACATGGCGGCCACTGTCGCGGTCGCCACTCCGTGCTGGCCCGCGCCGGTCTCCGCTATTATCCTGGTCTTACCCATCCTGCGTGCCAGCAGTATCTGGCCCATGGTGTTATTGATCTTATGGGCGCCGGTGTGGTTTAAGTCCTCGCGTTTTAAATATATCTTCGCGTTATTAAAGCGCTTGGAAAGCCTGTCCGCGCGGTATAAAGGCGTGGGGCGGCCGACGTAATATTTAAGATAATAGTCCAGTTCTTTTTTGAATGCCGGGTCCTTCTGCGCTTTCCTGTATTCTTTTTCAAGGTCGTCGACAAGCGTACGCAAAGTCTCAGGCGCGAACTTGCCTCCGTATGAACCGAAAAAACCTTTGCTGTTGGGCAGTGCCATATGTGCTCCTCATTAAATGCTAGCTTAAATTGCCGGCTGTTAAGTTGTCAAGCCAAAAGCCAAAAGACAAAAGTAAAGTATCAAACCAAGTTAGAACAAGTGGTCAAGTAATACAAACCGGTTGTTGTGCCTTCCTTTTCCAAACTTGCATTAAACATATATTTAAACACTTTACTTTTGTCTTTTGGCTTTTGGCTTAAAAACTTTACGCGGTTTCAACCCTGACGCTTTAGCCTTATGCCTGTATATCTCCTTAAACAACTTCCTCATCTTCCCTTCACTCTTCCTGCCTTTTTCCCTTTCAACCCCGGAGCACACGTCCACTCCGTACGGTCCCGATTCTTTTATCGCCTTTAGAACGTTCTCCGGGGTAATCCCTCCGGCCACGAAGAAAGGCTTGCTCAGTTTGAGCCCTTTAAGCATTTTCCAGTCAAATACCTTTCCCGTGCCGCCTCGCGCTTCTTTGCTGAACGTGTCAAAAAGAAAAGCGTCCGCGTATTTTTCATATTTTTTGGTCTGCCGTTTTAAGTCAGCCAGGCTTTTAACCCTTATAACCTTGACGATCATGGCGCCCTTTATCTGTTTTATGTACGATACCGGTTCGTCGCCGCTTAACTGAACGATGTTCAGGTGAAGTTTCCTGATCACATTATTCACTTCACTTGCCTTCTCATTCACGAAGATACCGGCTTTTAAAACACCCGGACTGAGCTTTTTTATTATCTGCCCCGCCTTTTCAGGCGTAATCCTGCGGGGGCTCTGCGCAAATATAAAACCCTCTATGTCAGCCCCGAGTTTTTCAGCCAGTTTGGCGTCTTTTAAGCTGGTTATCCCGCAGATTTTTACCCTCGGCATTATTTTAGCTGCCGTATTTGCTCATTATTTTATGCACCGAATCCTTTACCTCTTTTTCGCTCATTTTCATGAACATGGTGCCGACAAGTATGCCCTTTATCCTGCTGTCTGTTATTATTTTTTCCAGGTCTTCCACTTCCTCGACGCCGCTTTCTATTATCACGTACTTGTCCTTCGGTATGGACTTGATCAGGTTTTTGACTATCCCGAAATTGATCTTGAAGGTCTTTAGGTCCCTGGTGTTGATGCCTATGATGTCCACTCCGGAACCAAGTGCTTTTTTCAGGTCCTCATTGCTGTGTACTTCCACCACCGGGGTCATGTTCAGGAAACGCACTTTTTTCACAAACTGGTTTACCACTTTTTTCTCGAGAGCCGCGGCTATTATAAGCACCGCGTCTGCCCTGGCCCAGCGTGACTCGTATATCTGGTATTCGTCTATGATAAAATCCTTGCGCAGTACAGGAAGAGACGAGTATTTCTTGACTTCCTCTATATACTCAAGCTTTCCGTCAAAGAATTTTTTATCGGTAACGACCGATATGGCCCTCGCTCCGGCCGCCTCGTAATTTTCCGCTATTTTCCTCACGCTGATATTGGCTTTTATCGTGCCTTTTGACGGCGATTTTTTCTTTATCTCCGCGATTATGGAAAAATCATTGTACTCGAAAACATCCCTGAAGTTTCTGTTGGCGGGCGCCTTGGTGATGTCGTTTAAAAGCTTTTCAAGCGGCATTTTTTCCTTTTTCATCTTCACTTCAGCCTTTTTCGCCTTGATTATCTTTTTCAGTATGCTCATCTTTTATTTCCTCCGCAAATTTTTCCCCTTAGGCCCCAAGCCTCGAGGTGGATCCTTAACTGTTAGTACACTTTATAAATTCTTCGAGTTTTCTTGCCGCATCCCCCGATTTTACGATCCTTTCGGCAAGAGCAACTCCTTCCTGTGGTGTGGCTACTTTGTCAGCTATATAAAGCGCGAATCCGCTGTTTAAAACTATGACGTCCTTATAAGGCCCTGTTTCCCTTCCTTCAAATATATCATTTAAAATGGCAGCGTTCTTCTCGGGCCCGCCGCCTTTGACGGCTTCCATCGGCGCTTCCTTTATGCCGTAATCGGAAGGTTTGATATAATATGTCTTTATTTCACCGTCCTTAAGTTCCGTAACTTTTGTCGGACCGGCGAGCGTTATCTCGTCCATATTCCCCTGTCCGCAAACGACGGCGGAATGTATCTGTCCCATATTTTTCAACACTCCGGCGATCTTTTCAGTCAGATTCTCCGAAAAAACGCCCATAAGGTGGTGCGTGTGCCTTGCCGGGTTTATGATCGGCCCGAGCAGGTTGAAAATAGTCCTGACACCCAGCTCTTTTCTGACGCCCATGGCGTATTTCATGGCCACGTGGCAGGCCGGCGCGAAAAAGAACCCCATACCTATGGTCTCGATGCATTTCTTTATAAGTTCATGGTTGATATCAATGTTCACTCCGAGCGCTTTTAAAACGTCCGCGCTGCCGCACTCGGAAGTTACCGACCTGTTGCCGTGTTTTGCCACGGCTATACCCGCCGCCGCCGCTATGATAGAAACCGCTGTCGATATATTTATGGTGCCGTAGCCGTCCCCGCCGGTGCCGCAGGTATCAAGTATGATGTCCTCGTCTATTTCCACGTAATGCGCCTTCTCACGCATGAGCATCGCGGCCGCGGTTATTTCCTCAATTGTTTCGCCTTTCATTTTCAGGGCGATAAGAAACCCGGCTATCTTGGCGTCC
>PMTB01000238.1 GCA_003167475.1 candidate division FCPU426 bacterium
GTCGTCAACGAGCAGAATTTTTATGTCCAAGACCGTCCACATCCTTTTATTATTGTTTGAACCTGTTTATTTCCACTTTCAGCCCGCCTTTATCGCGGTTCTCCAGCCTTACTTCCATGCCGGCCGATTCAGCAAGGCTCTTTACTATTGTCAGCCCTATTCCCGCGCCCGATGTTATTCCGGGGGGATAGCCCGGCGCCTGGTAGAACGGTTCAAACACTTTATCCATGTCCTTTTCAGAGNNAATTTGATGGCGTTGCCGATGAGTTCTTCCGCGGCAATGGCTTTCCAGTACGGCATATCGTACGAATCTTTGGGATCAGACAATTCACATGTTTTTTTGTATACAAGCATGAACCTTTCCGTGGTTTCCACGGCGTCAAAAGCTATGTCCGTGCCTGTCAGTGATATGTTCTCTATTTCCACGAAAAAAAGCAGCCTTTTCATCAGGTTGTCCATGACCTCGCTGTTGCGGACGATAGCCGTTATGACTTCCTGCAGTTTGACGTCGCTCTCAAAAACGCTCAACATGGTCGAATAGCCGCTTATGACCGAGAGCGGCCCCTTGAGTTTGGCGGATATCAAGTTTAAAAAATCCATTTTAATTTTATTGCCGGAATAATCCGCGGTGACATCCTTCATGACAAAAACATACGAACATTTTGCGGAGTTTGCCTGCCCTGTTTTGTAGTACTCTGTTGAAAGATATAGCCGGGGACTTGTTGCGGTTGACGGTATTCCCACGGTGAATTTCCCTTTTCTGAACCGGGTTTCAAGTATAAAACCGCTTTTTTTCAGCAACATGTCCTCGAGGCTGCCGATGGGAGACTTAAGTCCCAGCATGCCCATGGCTGTCCTGTTCATATGTACTATATTGTAGGAACTGTCTGTCAGGATCGCGCCTTCAAGCACAAGGTCCATCACTCCCGCCAGCTGTTCCTTTTCGGTGATCTGCCTGCGTAATAATGACAGGCCTGCCTGTGTTTTAACCTTAAAGACAAGTTCAGCCCTGTCAAAAGGCTTGAATATGTAGTCGTCCGCGCCGGCGCCCAGCCCCTTTAGCTTGTCTTCCCTGTCGGTCAGGCTGGTAAGAAGTATGACCGGGATTGTTTTGGTTTTCTCGTTCCGGCGTATCTCTTTGAGCACGGAAAATCCCGATATGCCCGGCATCACCACGTCAAGCAGAACCAGGTCGGGTTCGTTGGTTGATAAATATTCAAGCGCTTCTTCGCCGTTTTTCGACTATATCAGGACATAACCCTGGAGTTCAAGAAGGGCATCAATCAGTTCGATGTTCGCGGGCTCGTCGTCAACTATCAGAATTTTTATTTCCACATTATTATCCCTTCAGTTTATTGTATATTTCTTCGAACGCGGCCGCATGGTCAATAAAAACAGACAATACATCAGGCGCGAAATGAGCGGGTTTTGTCCTTCCGTCGCCGTTCACGATTATTCCATACGTTTTTTCATGCGAAAAAGCGGGCTTATAGACGCGTTCATTCCTCAGAGCGTCATACTGGTCCGCCACGGCGGCGATACGCGCTTCAAGGGGGATTTCTTCCCCTTTCAAGCCTTTGGGGTAACCGCTGCCGTCCCATTTTTCATGATGGCTGGCCGCTATATTCTTGCCCATCCCGAATTTTCCGTGGTCCCCGATTATCTTTGCCCCGTAAACAGTGTGCAATTTCATCACTTCAAACTCTTCTTCCGTAAGCGCCGACGGTTTTTTCAGTATCGCGGCCGGCACGTGTATCTTGCCCACATCATGCAGCTGGGCCTGCATGCGTATCTTATCGGTGAAATCCCGGCTCATTCCCATCTTTTCCGAGAGCAGAGCGGCGTATTCCCCGACCCTTATGACGTGAAGCCCGGTGTCCTCGTCATTTGCTTCGGCCGCGCGCGCGAGCGTCAGGATGAGGTAATCGTATGCCCTTTCCGTCTCCATGATCTCGGCGGCTATGGAATACAGGAACATGATCTGCATTACTATGGCTTTTAACACCACCATGTCCTCGTCATTGACAGGTTTTACAAAACCATAAGAGACAACGCATAACCCCGCCCCGGCGCGGCAAATATAATTGCCCGCGTTGATCCCTATCTTGGCCAGGGCTTCGGCTGTGCCGTGCGCCTCCCGTGACAATGATTCGCCGCCGCTTGTATAAAAGAACCTCGCGGCACCGTCAAAAAGGAACGTAAGGTTCTCCCCTTCGACGGGTTTACCCGCTTTATAGCTGTCACGGTCCGCCATATCATAGTTTACCCATCCGGTTTCCGGAGTGCCAAAAAGCACACCGCGCGCAGATCGTCCTTTTCCGGAATTCGTGCCCCTTATCAACGCGTCAACTTCGGAGAAAAAATTAAACCTGCCGCCTTTGAGCAGTTCTGCGGACCTGTTGCCGCGGTCGGTAAGCCCGGAAAGGACGTTGAAAAGCGATATTAGTTTGGAATTCTGTTCCCTTATCTCAAGCAGTTTTCTGATCCTGGTCAGCACTTCGGTTTTTTCAAAAGGCTTGGTTATAAAATCACCCGCGCCTGCATCTATGCTTTTGATCCTGTCTTCCTTTGAGGATAATGCCGTGATCATGATGACGGGCACCCTTGCGGTATCGGGGGATGCCTTGATGAGCCGGCAGACTTCAAATCCGTCCATACCCGGCATCATAACATCCAGCAGGACAAGGTCGGCCTCTTCCCGTTTTAGGGTAACAAGAGCGCCATGTCCTTCTGTCGCGGTCAATACCTCATAACCCGCGGGCACAAGTATGGCTTCAAGCAGTTCCAGGTTCAAAGGTTCGTCATCCACACAGAGAATTTTTGCCCTGCTAAGCGGTGCGAAATTCAGGCGTCTGTAATTGCCTATAAAATCCTTGAATTTTTCAGCGTCAACCGGAAACTGCAAATATCCGTCAAAGCCCTCCTTTTCCGCGGTAAACGGGGCTTGTGTCAGGTCATGGGCGGCTATCGCTATAATTTTGGCGTTCCCCGCCGCTGTCAGATGTTTTATTGCCTCAAGTTCGCCGGGGCCCTCGTTCTTGGGCATGGCCAGGTCCATGAGTATAAGTTCGGGCATGAACTGCAGTGCTTTTTCACGCGTTTCCCTGATGTCGCGCGAGGTCTGCGTTTCACAACCGTACTTCAAAAGCATCTCGTTTAAAAGTCCGCTATCCTTCATGTTTTCAACGGCAATGAGCACTTTCATCGGCATTTTTTCACCTTCCTATTGTCATTTTATAAAATCCCCTATTTCTTTCGCAAAAGTACGTGTGTTTATCGGCTTGCCTATGAAGCCCGAGTTTGCTATGTTCTGCAGTTCGGTCCGCCCTTCGGGCATAACGGAAGCGGTAACAAATACTATCGGTATATCCTTCGTTGTCTTGTCTTTTCTTATGACCTTGGCGGCCTCGGACCCGCGCATGTCCGGAAGCCTTACGTCCATAATCACCACATCCGGTTTTTCCCGAAGTGTGATGGATATACCCGTAGCGGCGTTTTCAGCCTCAAAAACGGTGAATCCGGCAAGCTCCAAAAGATCGGTTTCGAGCATCAGGTTGTTTATATTGTCATCCACCACCACAACTGTACGTTTTTTCATACTAAGACCACACTCCCTGATTTTATCGGCAGCGCGAATCTGACGAGCGTGCCGTGGTTCAAACCTTCCGACACCACGGAAAAACTGCCTCCGTGGAGTTCCACCATTTTTTTCGAAAGAGGCAGTCCAAGCCCCGTCCCTTCAGTCACCCTGGAGTAAGGGGTGTCCACCCTGAAAAAACCCTCGAATATTTTTTCCATGTTTTCGCGCGCTATACCAACCCCGGTGTCCCATACTTCCACTTGCACGCTGTCTATGACACGTTTTGCCCTTATGCCTATTTTCCCGCCTTCAGGGGTGAATTTGACCGCGTTGGAGAGCAGGTTATAGATTATTTCCTTCACCTTAAGTTCGTCCGCCTCTATTGCGGGAAGATCGTCGACAAGGTCGAGTTCTATCTGGAGTTTCTTTTTTCCTGCCATATCGGCCACAAGGCGCGATATTTCCATCAGAAGCGCCTTCATCGGCAGGCTGACGATGGACAATTTCATTTTTCCGGATTCGACCTTTGCCATGTCGAGTATCTGGTTGATGAGCAGAAGAAGGTGCTTGCCGCTTGTGAGCACGTTATTGACGTACCTTTTCTGCTTTTCATTGAGCGTGCCGAAAGTCTCGTCATAGAGCACCTCGGAAAAACCGTTTATGGAGTTCAGCGGGGTGCGCAGTTCGTGGGACATGTTAGCCAGGAACTCGGACTTTGCCGTGGCCGCGCGTTTTAATTCCGTAGTCAAATCTTTAAGTTCCTCGCGCGCCCTTTCAAGGCCGTTCTCTATGTCCCTGCGGCCCGTTATGTCCTCTATGGACAATAGTATTATGCGGTCCTTGCCGAGCACTCTTTTTATCTGCCGGGCGTTCAAAAGCATGATGCGCCTGCCTATTGTGGCAAAATTGTGCTCAACCTCGTAATTATCAAATGTGGCCTTTTGCGGAAGGATAGTCTCAAGAAGTTCCCGCAGTTTTGGTATGTTCCACTGCTTGTTGCCGAGGTCATATATGAGCTGGCCCACGGTCTCTTCGGGGTTCACTTTAAAAAACTCATAAAAAGCGCGGCTGACAGAAACAACTCTCAATCCCTGGTCCAGGACTATCAAGGGCTCGCGCAGCGTGTTGATAATACTTTCGGAATATTCCCGCGCCGCATCTTCTGATATTTTGGTGGTCGCCAGTTCCTTGCGGGCTTTTTCGAGGCCGTTCTCTATTTCCCTGCGTTCGGTGATATCCTCTATGGAAAGAAGTATTATGCGTTCCTTTCCAAGCACCCGCTGTATCTGCCGGGCGTTTAAAAGCATGATGCGCCTGCCTATCGTGGTAAAGTCATGTTCAACAACGTAATTGTCAAAGGTTGCTTTTTGCGGCAGAATCGTTTCCAGCAGCTCGCGAAGTTTCGGTATATCCCACTGTTTGTTTCCCAAGTCATAAATAAGCTGACCGAGTGTTTCTTTGGCTTTCACCTTAAAAACCTCATAAAAAGCCCGGCTGGCCGACACTACCCTCAAATCCTGGTCGAGGGCTATCAAAGGTTCGCGAATGGTATTTATTATGCTCTCCGAGTATTCCCTGGCCGCGTCTTCAGATATTTTCGTGGCCTCAAGTTCTTTGCGCGCCTTTTCAAGCCCGTTTTCTATTTCCCTGCGTTCGGTAATATCCTCTATGGAAAGAAGTATTATGCGCTCTTTTCCAAGCACCCGCTGGATCTGCCGGGCGTTTAAAAGCATGATACGCCTGCCTATTGTCGTAAAGTCGTGCTCTACCTCATAATTGTCAAAGGTGGCCTTTTGCGGAAGAATGTTTTCAAGTAGTTCCCGGAGTTTCGGAATATCCCACTGTTTGTTGCCAAGGTCATAGATAAGCTGTCCCAGCGTCTCGGCCGGTTTTACTTTAAAGACTTCATAGAAAGAACGGCTGGCTGATACCACCCTTAAATTCTGGTCCACAGCTATCAAAGGTTCGCGTATGGTGTTTATGATGCTTTCCGAGTATTCCCTGGCGGCGTCTTCGGATATTTTTATGGCTTCGAGTTCCTTGCGCGCCTTTTCAAGGCCGTTTTCTATTTCCCTGCGTTCCGTGATGTCCTCGATCGCAAGGAGTATTATGCGTTCTTTGCCAAGAACGCGCTGGATCTGCCTGGCATTCAGGAGCATTATTCGCCTGCCTATGGTGGTAAAGTCGTGTTCCACCTCGTAATTGTCAAAGGTGGCCTTTTGCGGAAGTATATTTTCGAGGAGTTCCCGGAGTTTCGGGATATCCCACTGCTTGTTGCCCAGGTCGTATATAAGCTGTCCCACGGTCTCTTCCTGCTTGACCTTGAAAACTTCGTAAAATGAACGGCTGACGGACACAACCCTCAGGTCCTGGTCCAGCGATATCAGTGGTTCGCGTATCGTATTGATTATACTTTCGGAATATTCCCGGGCCTCATCTTCCGACTTTTTGATTATATCAAGCTGCATCCTCGTTTTTTCAAGTCCCAATTCAATAACTGAGTGTTCCGTAACATCGCGGAACACAAGCACCGCGCCGGAAACATGTCCGTCGCGGTTGCGTATGGGCGCGCATGAGTCCCCTATGACATATTCGGTTTTGTCGCGCGATATTAGTACGGTGTGGTTTGCCAAACCGTGCACTGTTCCGTGGTCCAGGGTATCCTGCACGGGGATAACGGCCGGCTGGCGCGTATCCTGGTTTATGATATGGAATATTTCCTCAACGGGACGGCCAATAGCTTCCTCCTGCGGCCAACCGGTGAGTTTTTCAGCGTGAGGGTTCAAAAGCGTCACAATACCAAGCGCGTCGGTCGCCAAAACAGCGTCGCCTATGGAGTTGAGGGTGACGGCGAATTTTTCCTCGCTCACCTGAAGACTGGCATTGACCTGCTGTAGCTGCGCGTTCATGTCTTCCTGCAAACCGAGAAGGCGCTTTGTTTCCTCCTGCACTTTATTCTTCAGCGCGTTCTGCGATTCGCGGTATATCATGTAAGCGAATATAACCGCGAAGAACAGTGTGAAAATGCTTGCCGCTATGATAACAATAAACAACCGCCTCATATTTGACTGGAACTGTGCCTCATTGCTGTCGAGCACGGTCTGTTCGGCCTTTATAAAACCGTTCATTTCCACGCGGATTGAGTCCATGATATCTTTGCCCTTGCCGCTGCTCACGGCCGCAATTACCGCGCCCATATCATTTTTTCGGCGCAGGCTTATCACCCCGGCCATCTCGTCCATTTTAGAATTAACAAGGTGGGTTATGGCTCCAAGGTGTTTGCGCGCCGAAGCGATGTAAGTGAGTTTCAAAAGTTCCTCAAGATGGGAGTTGATATTGCCCCGCACCGCGTTGTATGGTTCCAGAAAGTTTTCGTTACCGGTAAGGGCGTAACCGCGCTGGCCTGTCTCCGCGTCCTTTAATTCCGAAAGCAGGGTTTGGGCGCTGTTTATGACCGCGGAAATATGGCGCTTGTCGTCCGCCGTTCTCCCTATCTGCACAAAAGCCCAAAATGACGCGCCCACCACGGCGCCGGCAACAACAATCATGCCTATACCGGTCAACCATGAAGTTGTTTTACGCGCGTTCATCATGAAAAATACACGGTGCGCTTTATGACACAAACACCGGTGACCGGAACGCCCGCCAAAGCCCTGCGCTCGGGAGTCAAACTCAGGAAAAGCGGTATTACGGAACTTTTTGAGAATATCCTGCTTTTCCCGTGAAGTATTCCGTAAATTTCCCGCAGTCTCGCAGCGTTCTTTTTAATCGTCATTTTTATCTCCTTCATGCGTTTTTCGGATAACAAAATGTTGTTAACAAATGATACATCCGGGACGGATATTTAGGTAGGGAGTTAATCTGCTTTTTATCGACTTATATCTGAATTGCGGTCAGGAAGCCAACAGCAGGGCGTTTATGGTTGTGCCCAATCCCCTGCCTTTGGATTCGGCCCAGATAATACCGCCGTGGCCTTCGATTATTTTTTTAGTTATGAACAATCCAAGCCCCATCCCCTGGTATTTCCGCGTGGTATGTTCTTCCGCCTGGAAGAACCTGCCGAATATTTTCATGATATCCTCACTGGCAACTCCCTCGCCTGTGTCCGTGACCGCCATCAGCGCATAGGCGCTCCCGGGTATGCCGGCCGCGCCGGTATATGGATATGTTATTGAAACTTTCACAGAGCCTCCCCGGCAGGAGAATTTGATTGAATTGTTCAGCAGGTTCAGCACGGCCTGCTCCATCCTGGGTTTGTCAACATTCATCACCAGGTCCACGGGAGTAACCGCGCTTTCAAGCGTTACTCCCGTTTGGAAGCCGTATTCGACAGATCCCTGACGCAGCACTCGATCAATTCCTTCATGCTACAGGGGGCTTTTTCCAGCGTGAAGGAGCCTGATTCTATCCTGGAAATATCCGTCATTTCAGATATGATATTTCCCAGGCGGGCCGTGTTGTTTTCTATTGTATTGACGTAGTCACTTTGTTCTTTGTTTAAAACTCCCGCGTTCCCCATCCTTAAAATTGAACTGAAACCCTTTATGATGGTCAGGGGCGTCCTAAGCTCATGCGATATTACGGCGATAAACTGGGTTTTCAGGCGGTCAACCTCCATTATTTCCCTGTATTTGGACTCGATCTCACCGAGGCTCTTTTCCTTTTCCATGCGTTCCCTGTATAATTTATTGACGGTCTTTGAAATGACAAACAAAATAATGACGACGATTATAACCCTGATGACCGTAAACAGGCTCGCTCCGAAATAGTTGTCGAAAAAATTCCTTCTTTCCCCGTTAAGCATGGCCCAACCAAGGACGGTCATTAATAGCGTTAGAGACGGTATGGAGTAGCGCAGCATAAGGCCTCCCGGGTTGTCTGCACTGACATCCTTCATGAGCCCTCTGCCGGGTCTGGCCGAGATCACGCCCAGGAAAAGTATGAAAAACCCAAAGGCGCCGTATAAAGACATCATTGTAAATTTTTGTATGCCCAATAAATCCCTTACTCCGTAGAAATAACCCACCAGGGCGGTAAAGGCCGTAAGGCCCGCAAGAAACGCAAGAAGG
This sequence comes from candidate division FCPU426 bacterium, assembly GCA_003167475.1. GTDB lineage: Bacteria > Oederibacteriota > PGYV01 > PGYV01 > Palsa-1178 > PALSA-1178. The sequence continues at coordinate 8,650 of PMTB01000238.1, forward strand.
CGTCCAAAAATGAACAGTTTATTTCTGCGTGAGTCCAGCAGGAGAAGCGAAACGGCCAGGAAGATAAAGCACACAGAGGTATTCGGGGACATCCTTCCAGGAGAGACGGTACCTTCCAAAAACGCGGCGTCCTTAAATAGCAACTGGTCTATTCCGACCTGTACATTGAAGACATCCTGCGCAATGCATATCAGGCCCAATGTAAGTACGACAAAAGCGAGCGTCAAACCGGCGCGATATTTTACCGACCTTGGCCGGTGCTCAATAAGCAACAGCAATGATGCGCCTGCGCAAATGAACGCGATTGCGGTGTTTGCTTTCATAGTCACGTATAAATGATTTATGCCTTTTAAAACAGGATCATTAAATACCCATCCAATCAGGACCAGCATGCCTATGACAGCCGCAATAGCGCCCAAAACAGCCGAAAGTGCCGTGAACTTTTTTTCAATTGCGCTGTCACTACTGAAGCTTTCACCGATATTTACCGGCATAAGAGAGCTCCTTTGATTAATTACGGCATAACTTACTACAAAGTATCGGGTCTTAATTTGCCAGCGGGAAAAAGTTGCGGGTCTTTTCCGCTATCTGGGGATTGGTAAGCCTGTCCGCGGTTTGTACGGCCGCTATCCTGCCGCTGAGCCCGTTTTTAT
>PMTB01000007.1 GCA_003167475.1 candidate division FCPU426 bacterium
ACATTTACAGACAGCCCTGTGGCATCCCCCACAATTAGCCCGACTGTAACTCCGACATCCTCGTTTACGCAGACCAATACTTCAAGCGCAACGCCGACAGCGACGCAGTCATCGTCGGGCACTCCTACATATACCCCGAGTTTCACGCCCACATATACGCCGACAAATTCGCCAAGTTACACGTGCACAAACACGCCGAGCGCAACGCCAACATTTACAAATACTTCGCAAAATACGGCTACATACACGCCGACTTCCACGCTGACTTTAAGCCAGTCGCCTTCGCCGACGCAGTCATCATCAGCCACCGCGACCGGGACATTTACGCAAAGTCAGACATTCACGATATCGCCGACATTCACAAACAGCCCCATCGCGACAAACACCGCGAGTCCGACCGCGACACAGACAGCCACGCCTTATGGCGAGGGTTCAGCCTCGGTTCTGCCGGCAACCGCGGCCGCAAATACCGCGGGAAATACAATTATAATAACCTTCACAGCAGGGCCTGATAATTGGGTGAATGGGGTATTGAAATTCACCATACCTTTGGGCTGGTCAGCCCCGAGCAGGAACGCGACTGACCCGGGTTTCTATTCTGTCAATATTACAGGCGGGACTTATAGCGGCACGATCAAAAGCGGTCAGGTTATAACTGTCAATGTAACAAGCCTTGTAAATACCACAGGCACGGTACAGATAATTTATGGCGACACATCAGGCGGAGGGAACGGCGCGGTTTCACAGTCAGGATTGCTGCCCGCGGTATTTTTGGTGGAAAGCAGCATCAGCGGGCCGTCAACAAACGGGATAAATGTCCAGCCGCAGGTTTTAATGACCATCGCGACCGTGACGTCAACTTCAACTTTGACTGCGACGCCTACATACACCGCAACTCCTACCTGCTCGGCATCGCCGACATTTACGGTAACGCCAACAGCAATTACAGGCGAGGGGACCGAGAGCATACTGCCAAATACGGTGACAACCGGTGCGACTGGACTTACTCTGATAATGGATTATATAGCCGGGCCTACTGCCTGGGCCACTCCGTCAGGCTACGGCACGCTGAAAATTTCCATTCCGCCGGGATGGTCGGCCCCTGACTTCCTGGTCGGTACAAATGCCGGATACTTTTCAGTGTCAATAACAGGAGGCACGCTGATAGGCAGGTCGGCCCTTGGGCAGGATATAAAAGTGAATGTAGCGGGTTTGCTCCCGGGGCAGAGGATAAGGGTGACTTATGGGGACAGATTATCAGGCGGGCCGGGAGTTACGGCGCAAGCAGCCGGCGGAAACACTGTGTTCTATACTGAAAGTAATTACAACGGCACAACCACATACAGGATAGCGAACCAGCCTTCGGTACTTGTGGCCACGCCTACATCAACTTCCACGGCTACCATAACATTAACCCCGACCAGCACTCCGCATGAAACGCCGGTGCCGCCGTCTTCGGTGAGCGTAAACCAGGCGGGGAACAATACAACGCTCTCGTGGANNCGCCCAGACTGATTTCTATAAAGTATATTACACAAGCGGGGCGGCAGGAAAGAAAGGCTCCTTCCCGGGAACATGGCAGATAATAGCGACCGTACTGCCGACGCCCGGAGTATCGGCGTTCACACATGCCGACGCCACCGGGAACACATACGGATTTTATATCGTGACGGGCATAAATATGGCCGGGGAAAGCCAGCCTTCATCCATGGTGTCAAAGGTCAATTTCGGATTTAAATATACCGCGGGCACCCAGAATGTCTACAGGCCGTCGCTTCCTTACAGTAATAAATTCACGACGGTTTCAAGCATGGTGGCCGATATAGAAGGCAACACGTACACATCAGCCAAATTATCACAGGTCCTTTTGTGGAACCCGTACACTCAATCATCAAATGTATACCAGTACAACGGCATAGCAGGAAAATGGCTCGGGGTCGATTACCCGGTTGACGCGGGTACTTCATCGTCAAACGCGCTGTATTTTAACGTCCTGTCAAATTTCAACTGGATCGTATCGGGGAAAGACACAATAACGCCTCTCTATTTTTATTTCAACGCACCGGGAAACGGGCTGGCAAATTCAAACAAGCGCTGCCTGCCGTACGGTTCGATTTACCTGAAAGCATCGGATGTAGTCAATGACCTGGAAGGCGGGACCGGTGCGGGCACGGACACAAAGATAAACAAAGTAATGGTATGGGACGCGGGCCTGCAGGCATTCAAGACATATATATACAATACAATCGTAAATAAATGGCTGGGAGAGGATTTTATAATAAATCCAGGTGATTCCATCACGCTTTATCCGGTGACATCATTTACATGGACCCCAAAGCTGGCAATAACACCGGTACCGTAGAAAGGCGATAGGCTAAAAGGCGGATAAAAAGATTGTTCAATCTTTAAAAACCGATAAATACATTAAATCAATTTAACTGAAAAAATATTTATTGTGAAAATATTTTATGTCTATCCCAAACGGCCGACCTAAAATATAATCGCTTGTGGATATGTGGAAAAAAGGAACTTAGTTAACTCAAAACAATAATAAACATTTTATTGCCTTTTAATTAAGAGAAATAATAGAAAATATTGAATTTTGATATTTTATGGAATATACGAAAACATGCGTAGAATAAGCACTATATGCTTGTTTTTTAGCTGATTTTTCCTTCGAAAACAAAAAACGTTTGACAAAAAATCTACAATATAGTATACTTTACCCGTGGGTCGAGTAGCGTTCATTACTATATGTTAACAGAGTATAACAGAGTATAAAGGACTGGCAAATACTTCATAAGGAGTAATCTTTTTGATGAAGGAAGAACAACTCGAGATTATGACAGTTAAAGACGTGGCGTCTTATCTTAAAATGAAGCCTGTCACCATATATAAACTTGCCAAAGAAGGCCGGATACCCGCTTTTCGCGTCGCTTCATTCTGGAGATTCAAAAAAGATCTCATAGATAAGTGGCTTTCAGACGAATCAAGAAAAAACCTGGATACTAAAAAAAATTAACACCTGATACAAGTGTTTGATTTTTCTTTATAATAAGGAAGATGACATTATCCGCAAAGCGGAGGGTTAATGCAAAGAAGTGGGTCCGGGATCAAGCTTAAGAGGAATGTGTTATTACTTGCGGTGCTCCTATCTGTATTTATACCCGTATTTAATTCCCAATTATATGCAGCGGAATTCACTATCTTTGGTTTTGTTTTTACCGGGAACGGATTAACAGGGACGGCATTAACCGAAAACAGCCTTGCCGGAATCAAAGCATCCAAACTCGACGCTACCGGCGATATAGGCACCCAGTTAAGCGACCCTCCGTGCCCAAACACGATTTTTCCATCAGACGGGGCAAGCACGCCGGCGTACTATCAATCCGAGATCTCCAGCCAGTGGGTGCATGCGCCGGTACTGAACGAAACTGCAATAGTTATGGCACAGACATACAAGGGTCAGTTTGCCTCCTGTGTATGGACCGGCGCTTCATATGTTGGCGCGGTCAAAAAGATTGTATTACAATCAGACCTTGACGCCAATGGGATGAGTTTCCCAAACCTTAGGCTGCAGCAAGTGCCCAACCCGGTATCTTCCACGGTTAATTTTTATGACGCTTCGCTGACGTGGACAGGGATCCCGGTTGACCCGTATAATCTGATAACAGGCTACACTGTTTTCCGCAGTCTGGCCCCTGCGGGACCTTATAATGTGTCATTTACCGCGAAACAGGTTCAGGGAGGGACTGTTTCTTTCACGGATGTGACAGTGAACCCTGCCACCACTTATTATTATAAAATTGCGGTCAACTTTCTTTTTGATGCCGCTGGTAATACGCTCAATAACGGCTACATCGTATCGGATGCCGCTTCAAATACGACTTCCCTGACCACTCTGCCGATAGATACCACAAGCCTTGCCTACATATTGACCTATGCTCCCAATCAGGATATAACAGTAAGTACCGGCCAGTTGATAACAGTTGTCGCGAGGGCCACGAATAACGGCGCGGTAAATATGCTGAATGTTTCACCGACCACTGCTGCGTTAAGCATGAACGGAACGGGCGCGTTGGTCCAGGTAAGCGGCCCGAATCCGGCAAGTATTTCGCCGCTTTTGGTGGGGAACGACGGATTTTTTACATGGACATTTACGGCTAGCGGGGTCGGGACAGTTGTGCTTACGGGATCGGCGGTCGCAACAGATGCAGGAGCCGTTCTTTATAAGTCTCCCGTAAGAACATCTCATACAATAACAATAAAATCCAAGGCAACGCTTGCGGCGCAGACGGCCATACAGCCGGTCACGGCGTCGGTGGGCCAGCATATTACGGTAGTGATGTCTGTTACCAACAGCGGCCAGGCGGATTGCGATGTTACTGTGCCTTCCATAACAGCTGTCGGATTGAACGGCACAAATACAGGAACGGTACTTTCGCCCCTTACGTCGCCGTCTTCGGGCATAGTCATACCGGGCAGCGGCGGCAGTTATCAGTTCACTTGGACTTATTCGACAAACGGGCTGGGCACGCTTTACTTCAGCACCTCGGCTTCGGGATTTGACCAGTATTCAAACGTGACAGTGACCGCTGTTTCGGCGCCTTCGCTTACGATGACCCTGCAGACCCCGGCAAACCTTTCTTCGCAGCTTATAGCGCCGGTCACGGTAAGCAAGGACCAGGTATTTACGGTCCAGCTTGTCGTCACCAATTCAGGACAGGCAAATGATGACAATGTATATCCGCTTATACTTACAAACTCGGCTTCAGTCGCGGGGCAGCTGACTTCCCCCGGGGTTTTCACCATGAGCGGCAACTCCACACATGTATTTCAGTGGACATATTCCGCGACAGCGCAGGGAAGCGTTATTTTCAGCACGCAGGCAAAGGGTACTGATGAAAATTCACTGCTTGCGACAAACTCGAACTGGAATTCGCAGACACTGCTTGTGCAGACCAGGCCGGTTTTGACCGCTTCATTGACGGCGTATCCGCTGCAGGCGTCCACGACGCAGCAGATCACCCTTATATTGACTGTTTCGAATTCAGGGCAGGCCACGGCAAACCTTGTCGGGCCTAATCCTCCGCAATTAGGGCAGTCTCCTTTAATTACAAATTTTGTGGATGGGCCTTCTCCGGCAACACAACTTTATATACTTGGCAATACTTTCAATACTTTCACCTGGGTTTATACGGCTACTTTGCCGGGCACGGTAACTTACAGCACCAGGGTTTTTGGAATAGACGCGAATGAGGGTACAGGCGTGACCTCAACCGTTGCCACTCTGCCGGTCAATGTGCAGGTGGCGGCCAACCTTATTTCCAATCTTGACGCTAATCCTAAAAAGGTCTCCACCGGTCAGACCTTGACCGTGTCACTCACTGTCACAAACTCGGGCCAGGCCGGGGCAAACAATATTGTGCCGCAATTATTCCCGACAGGCACTGGCGGTATTATATCGCCTTTGACAGGCCCTCTACCGGTGTCATTCTCGCTGGCTTCGGGTATTTCAAACACATTTATTTGGACCTATTCCGTAACCGGGCCGGGTTCGATCAATTTCCAGGGCAGGGCGGACGGAGTGGACGCCAACGGGCTTGGCGCGGTTTCCGCGTTCCCCAGCGCGGTCACGGTGCTCGCGGAGGTTTCATCATCGCTTGTCTCTTCCATAACTTCCAATCCGGCCAATGTCGGCATAGGCGGCAATATAACAGTGGTGATGACCGTTACAAACCAGGGCCAGGCCTCGTGCATGAACGTATCGCCTTCATTCGGGGTCTTTAACTCATCAGGCACCGTGGGCGCTCCTATAATACCGGCGTTCCCTGTCAACATCCCGGGCGGATCCTCCAATAGTTTTACATGGATATATGGCGCGACAGGGCTTGGCTCTGTCAACTTCTCCGGCAATGCGGTTGGCAGCGATGAAAACAGGGGAAATCCGACAGCTTCGGCAATTTCTTTCGCGACAACGCAGATACAATCCCCGGCAGCGCTGACTTCCTCAATATCCATATCACCGAATACCATATCAACCGGGCAGATATTCACGGTCACCATGATTGTCAACAACACAGGCATGGCTACGGCGGCCGCTGTTACGCCTTCGTCGCTTGTCAAGATTGGTACGGGATCCATAAGCCTTTTCAGCGGGCCGACACCAGCCGCTGTGAGCATACCGGGGCTGTCATCTGTCACTTTCACATGGCTTTATACGGCAACAGTATCCACGGTACTGAACTTCTCGCTCCATGGAAATGCCGCGGGAACTGATTCTCTTACCCAACTGCCAATATCCTCGGCCGCGAATGATTCAGCCGCACATCAGATAGTAAATGGAGCCACGCTGGCGGCTTCCATATATGTAAACCCGGTTGCCGTAAATTTGGGTTCGATAGCCTCCGTCATTATGGTTGTGACCAATACAGGCGCGGCCAACGCGCTTAATGTGCACGCAAATCCTCCCGACCTTTCCCCGATGTACGGCACCGGCGGCGCGGTCAATATTACATTGCCTGTGCCGGCAAACAGGACCATCGCGGGCGGGGCAACGGAAACATACACATGGACTTTTTCCTGCGAAGGCACCGGAATTGTCATATTCTCGGGTCTTGCAACGGGTCAGGATGAAAATTCGCTTATGACGGTCAATTCACCGCCGGCTTTGTCAAACCCGCTCTCGATTGCAAGCAGCGCGGCCCTGATCGCTGACGCATTCATATCGCCTTCAACCGTAAATATCGGCCAGGCAATTACTTTAAGGTTAAGGATCACGGATACGGGGCTCGGCGCCGCGGATAATGTTGCGCCTTTCAGGCCCGGTAGGTCTGTGCCGGCCACATTTACATACTCTTCAGGTCCGACCCCTGCAAGCTACGCTTCGGTTACAAACGGGGTAAGCGTGGAATTCACCTGGGTATATTTGGGAAATAATCCGGGTACTACGATATTTACCGTATCGGCCGCAGGCAAGGATCATAACACCGCGGCTAATGTGGATTCAAATTCCGGGACCACGACGGCTGTGACCGTGCAGATGGCTTCGTCACTGACAGCTTCTTTCAGCGCCATCAATTCCACCGTTAACACAGGGCAGGACCTGACTGTTGTGCTCAATATTAATAACTCTGGCCAGGCAGCAAGCAATCCTGTGACGCCGTTCATTACTGAATCAGGCACAGCGACAGTCGGCGCGCCTACCATAAATCCCGCAACCGCTTCGATCGCGGGCGGAGGGAACCAGGCTTTTACTTTTGTGTATAACGCGTCAACCCCGGGCACCATGCAGTTCTCGGCTTTTGCGCAGGGAACCGACGCCAATGACTCAAGCACAAAAACATCGAACACACTTTTATCAGCGCCTGTTACCGTGCAGACGCCGGCAAACCTGGATATAGCGGTTTCCGCGTCGCCTGCATTGCTTGCCTCTGGGCAGAATATCACAGTGACCATGTCTGTGACCAATTTCGGCCAGGCAACCGCCAACGGCGTACAGCCAACGCCTCCTTTGGGTTATATAAATGTGGCCGGCACTGCCGGCGCCACCCTGGTCGGCACTGTTGTTCCCGCCTCATATAATATACCCGGCGGACAGACAAGGGTATTTACGTGGACTTATTCCGCGACCGGCATAGGCACGCTGTATTTCTCCGGTACCGCAAGGGGCACGGATAATAACAACTCGGGCGCTGTCGTGTCGCCGCTGAGGAATTCGAACAATGTGGAGATACAATCGCCTTCGCCTTCGCTTGTCAACTCGATTTCGCTTTCCAGGAGCACGGTATCTTCTCCGCAGCTTTTCACGGTCAGCATGACCGTCACAAATAACGGGCTTGTGCAGGGCACCCTGTCAAACTTGACCACTTATGTGAGCGTGTCGATTACCTCGGGCGCGACAGTAATTGCGGTTTCTACGCCCGTGATATCGACGCCTATAGCGCCATTCGGCGGGCATGCCACTTATAATTGGGTATTTAACGCGGGCGCTCCCGGGACTCTGGATTTTTCGGGAGCCGCAAAGGCGACAGAAGGGCTTGGTTCGACTGCCATAACAGAATCATCAAATCTCACCATACAGACGCCGGCTTCACTATCGGCTTCGTTCACGGCGCTGCCTGCGTTCACAGATGTGGGACAGCCGCTTACCGTGATCATGAACGTCGTTAACTCGGGGACAGCCGCGGCGGATTTAAGCGCGGTCAACCAGGATATTATAGGGACATATCTTACAAAGATCGGCTCCGCCACTGTCACATTGGCTTCAGGGCCGGCGCCCGCGACACAGTCTATACCGGGCTCATCAACACGTTCTTTCACATTCGTATATAACCCCACAGGGAGCGGCAACCTGCAGTTCCAGGGTTTTGCTTACGGCTATGATACTAACACGGGGACGCAGACAACAACGCTGACCGCAAGCACCACGATTACGCAGGTACAGTCGCCAATGAACCTCTCGGTACAATTCAACGGTTTACCGTCCGCGGTAAATCTTGGCTCCACGCTTGCGCTGTCAATGACGGTGACAAACCTGGGGCAGGGGCAGGCAAATAATGTACAGCCGAGCCCGGCCAGACTCGTCCAGTCGGGCACAGGATCCACACTTTACCTTACCGGTCCTTTGCCGGCCCCGCAGACTTTGGCCGGCGGCGCGTCTGCCACATTTGTATGGACTTATAGCGCGGTAGGCACCGGGTTTGTAAGTTTT
>PMTB01000066.1 GCA_003167475.1 candidate division FCPU426 bacterium
AGAGAGGGGGCTTGCTCCCTCTCACAGCGGGATTTTATTGTTTTAGTCCGGATTTAAGGTCTGCGTTGCATCAGCGAGAGGGAGCAAGCCCCCTCTCTACATGTTTTATAAAGGATTATTTTTTGTTAGAATATTATTGTAAAACACGGCCCTACATGAACCTCTCGAACCTGTCCTTCTTCGCCTTGCATATCGGGCATATTTCCGGCGGGTTTTCCCTCGCGCACAGGTATCCGCATACTTTGCATCTCCATACCGGCAGGGAAAGTTCTCCGTACGCTTTCACGGCTTTTTCCTGCAACTTGTTCCTTTCGGTCTCGGGAAGCCTTCTTTCTACTATTGAATGCGCCTTTATTTCGCCTGAGACAACCCGGCTTGAAACATAGAGCGCGCAATAGCACGCGTCAAATTCCGTCAGGTCAGGGTCGCGGTAGTCGCAGGGGCATATGATGTCGAGGTCCTTTTGCTTGTCGCCGGAAGTGAGGCGGCAAGGGCAGTTCCAGTAACCGTAGCGCTTTTCATTCACGAGAAGGCTCTCGACCAGGCCCTTGGTGAAATCAGTTTCCGGGTTCAGGTGGTAGCCGTTTGACTCGGCCTCGCGGTTAAGCTTTTCGAAAAGCCTGTCAATGTCTTCCTGCGGTATTACAACGCGCTCCTTCATTTCTTATCAAACCTCTTCCTGATGATATCCTCGTCAAATCCCATGTGGAAAAGTTTGCCGTCGACCAGTATGAGCGGGAAAGACGGGTTCGTTGAAAATTTATCCATTTCAGCCGTGGCTTTATCGCTGTCCTCGTCCTCGAGAAGGTCCACGTCTTCATATGAATAAGCGACTCCGATCTCCTTCAGAAGAGCTTTTGTTTTCCTGCACCAGATGCATGTGCTCAATGTGTACATCATAATCTTTCCCATATCCTTGCCTTTTATGTGGGTCATTTGAAAACCTCCTGGTTAGTTAGTATATTATAGTCCCATATTAATGAAAAATCCAATGAAAAAATTTGATTATAAAAGAAAGGCGGGTGGACCGCCTTCGCGAGACGGAGCCATAGTGGTCTAGCTTTCTAAACAATCACTGAGCTGGCTAGCCAGCCGAAGCTTCAGCGAAGGCTGGTGGAGCAGATCGGGATCGAACCGACGGCCTCGGCGTTGCGAACGCCGCGCTCTCCCAACTGAGCTACTGCCCCATATGAATCAACAATTTTGAAACAGGATAAATTCTACATAATCCCGCCTTTAATTGCAAGGACAAAATTTTTTCTGCGGGCTACCTTATTACCGCGAACTTTCCATGCTTCGTATTCCCCCTGATATCCGCTGCTATATACACATATATGCCCGGGGCTATGGAGTGGTGCTTCATTATCCCTTCTATTTTTACGTACATTGTCCCGTCAGGAGTGTTTTGGTCCGTTTTGTAAACCAGTTCGCCGGTCAGGGAATAAATCTGTAAAATCGTGCGGTTTGCCAGGCCGTAGAACCATATGCCTTTGTCGCCCTTCCTTGAGTCGAAAAGTGACGGCGACACATACACGTTTGAAAGGGTTGATTTTGCCGATAAAGGCGTGACACCGGGCGTCGCCGTTATTGTGGGCGTGGCCGAAGCAGTTACCGGTGTGGTCAGGGTTAATGTCATTGCCGGCGTTTTTGTCAACGTGAAAGTCTGTGTGAATGTATATGTAGGGGTATTTGTCGGGTTCGCCGGCGTCATGGTGATGGTAGGGGTCGATCCCAGAGGCACAAAATTAAACACTGAAATTGAATATGGTGGAAAAGTGAAGACGAAAGAGTTTGACGCGGTGTGTATCGCGTTTTCTTTCGGCGCGACATCCGGGTCCGCGTATGACGACGGGTTCGCGTCATGCCACATATAATTCTGTATGTAGTACGGAGCCGACGCGTTAGCCGCGAAAGTATAAAGCTCGGCGGACGGGTCGGGTGTGTAGTTGCTTAAATTGATCGTGGAACCATAAGAGTTAGCGCTGTCCTTGTTTATAACCATAAGGCTGAGCTTGCCGTCCGACCTCTTGCACGCGTATACCGGGAGCAATGCCTGGCCGGAAGACGCGCTGACAAGCGTGTTGCCGTTGTCGTCCTGCACCCCCAAATAATTATTTATCATGTACATTCCCCAGTAAGTGCCGCGTTCCTGGTATTGGTAAGCGCCTGTCTGCTGGCCTATCTCGAGGAAGCCCATGTCATAAACGCCGGTGGAGGCGTTGTTATTCATAATATCCCAGAGGGAAGCGTGGGCCCTGCTCCCGAATGCCCTTGCATATTCCATGAGCCAGTTTGCGGCCCAAAGCGAACTGGCGAACCCCATGGTCACTATCGTGGCGTTGCCCGTGTTGTGTTCGGACATGTAAACGTCCTTAGCCTGCGCGCTTCCGTAGTATTTTATGAGGATATTGTCTATGAAAGATTTGTAATTTGAGCCGCCGAACCAGTTTGACGGCGTATTCAGGGTATTGGCCTCGATATTATTCTGCCAGTCCGCGTACATATGAAAATCCAGGACGTCTACAAGGCCCAGTTTGCCGGCTGATTGCAGAACGCCGAAGAATGAATCCAAAAACGATTGGCCGTCATAAAGCTCGGAGTTGATCTGCAGGCTCGATATCACCGGGCCGCAAATTTTTATGGAAGGATCCTCGGCTTTCATGGCCGTGGCAAAATCGATGAACCGTTTCGCGTAAAATTCCGCGTCCACGGGCCCGCCGCCCTCCCATACGCCGTCCATTTCATTTCCAATTTCCCAATATTTTATGTTATATCCTTTTACTATATTAGCATAGTGCACCCAGGCCGCGGCCTCTTCGGGAGTGCCGTTGCCGAAATTGACCGAGCAGGCGGGAATAGCCTTTGGCCCCATGCTTTGTATAAGGTCCATGTACCCTTTAAAATCAAAATCAGGTGTCCAGCCGCCGGGAGCGTTGGCCCTGCTGGTGGGTGAGGCGAATGACGGCATCTGCGAAGTGCTGTTTACATTCACGGTCTGTTTGGTTGCGCCGCTGTACAGTTCAATCTCGTTTATTTTGTACCCGGCAGAGGAACTCGTATGCATTAATATCCTGAAGGCCACGGAATTTGTCAGCGGGAATGACCTTGTCTCGATGCCGCCCGCCGCGCCGGTCACTGTTGTGAGCGTGGTCCATGAGCTGGTGTTTGCCATATGAGGGGCCCAGCCGAAGTTGCCGGAATTGTTCCAGTACTGGATCTCATAATTTACCGCGTACGTATCGCCCCAGTAGATCTTTATCGAGTCCACGTTTGTGCCTGAAGCGAATAATATACCGGCGTAGGCGTTTGTGGTGCATGAAGCCGCGGTAAGGGTCTCGGATACCCATTGCGAAAGCGCAGACGTATCCCCGTCGGTGAGCCTTGCCGCGTTCCCGTAACCCGCCGATGTCGAGCCCCTGTGAATGATCAGGCCCTGAAAGCCCTTTGTGTAGTTTGTGTTGTCGGCGTGCCAGATGTTGTCAGCGTCATAGGAACCCGTGCCGTTCCAGTGGTATTCATTGGAAAGCGAGCCGCCGGGAAAACGCAGGAGATAGCTGCCGGCCGCGTTTATTTTATCCTTATTGGCGGTGTATCCGGCAGGGGCGAGCCACACGCCCGTATTGTTGCCCAGTAGGCGCCTGTAATTATATGAAGTTAGGTCGTTGTTGTAATCCACGCTGACAGTGGCTGAAAGCGCCATAAGGCAGGCCGGAACCAAAATTAAAAGTATCATGATATTGAATGCGCGAATTATTTTTTTCATTATTGCTCCTTTGACGTAAAAATCTGCGGTTTAGTATATACATTATAACTCAAAAACAAATATTGCGTTGCGTATTTATTTTTATTGTATGCGCAAATATAGATACCGATAGCAACGTTAAAGTAAGGCCTGATATTTAAGGCAATTATAGATGTTTAACGATGAAAAAGCACTTGTCAGGTTTTTTGTTAAATATTTGACATTTCGGGTTTTATGGTGTATATATACAAATGTACTTGCTTAAAATACGGACTCAGTGGGGGGTACGTGTATGAGAGAAAAAGGCAGGAACCGTAAGGAAAAGAAAATCTTGATCAGGGTGAGCAAGGATGAAAAAAACCTGGCCGAAGAACTTTCAAGGAAAGACGGGAAGAACACGTCGGAATTTTTCCGGTACCTGATAAAAGAACACGCGGAAAAACAGCGCCTGGAACAGCATTTGGACATCATAGGCAAGTACGAGGAATTGCTGGGGAAATACACCAAATTGCTGGAGGATAACCAAAAACAGACATCCTGATAATTACTGTTGACTAAACAACAAAACAACATTATTATGTTCATCATAAATACGGCCGCTTGAATAAAGCGGCCGTAAGTGTTTAGGTTGAAAGGCGGGGGTTGGTTATTCCGCGTAGGGAACGCATATATGCGTTCCGTCGCGGTTTTGATCCTGCGTCCGATAATCGAAAATCGATATTTGATCAGCAAGCTTGGAAGGTATTATACATAGATATTGCAACATGTGGAGAGGTTTCCGAGTGGTTTAAGGAGCACGCCTGGAAAGCGTGTGAGGTGAAAGCCTCCGAGGGTTCGAATCCCTCCCTCTCCGCCAATTTTGCCTGAGCAAAATTGGCGAGAAAGGTGAGAGTAGAGAGTAGAAAGTAGACAAACCATCGTTCAATCAAAAAAACCTCCAGCATGGACTACCACTCAAACCCACCTTTCGTTCTATTTACTCGCTTTATTTACTCCGTGGTCTTGGTCTGATTGTAGCAAAATTGGCGGTCACCTCTCTCCTCTCGCCTATCTGAATGTGTTGACTTTCGGTATTTACACCCCATTTTATTTGTGTTATTATTGATTGTAATCCAATCATCTTTGAGGAGGCATACTTTTAATGGCTACCGAAAACGAGATAATCAACCAATTTGGCAGAAGTTACGCACCCGGCGAACATATATTTAAGGAAGGCGATATAGGCGAGGAAATGTTTATAATCCACAGCGGGACCGTCAAAATCACGAAAACAACCGATGAAGGCGAAAAAACGCTTGTGCAGCTGACTTCCGGGGATTTTTTCGGGGAAATGGCCGTCATAGATAAGGGGCCCAGGTCGGCTTCCGCAGTCGCCGTGGACAACGCGGTATGTATAGTTTTGAACGAGGAACTTTTTGAACAGCAGATGCAGAGGAACGCCAAGATCGTAAAAAAGATACTAAAAAACATGAGCTCGCGCCTGCGCGCCATGAATGAACAGCTCCAGAACCTCACCACGAAGGACTTCAATATGAGGGTGGTTAACACGCTCCTGCTGCATGTACATAAGGCCGGCGAAAACTCCACGCTATCCATGGCCGCGCTTGTGCAGAATACGGGCATGGATGACAACATCCCGAAACTAAAAGAGATAATCGAACACATGGCCAAGGCAAAGGTCATCTCCGTTGCCGGAAACATCATCACTGTCACGAGTTCGGGGAACATAGAAAAATACAAACAATACCTCGAAATGAAGAAAGCTTTTGGCGAAAGTTAAGCTTAAGTGAAAAAAAGCCATCTTTTCTTTTTAGCCCCCGTAGTCATTCTTTTTGTTTCGGCCTATGTCTATTTTTCGGACGCGGTAAAATCATTCGTTTTCACCCAGGTGCAGAAATTCTCATCCGCCGAAGTTTCCATGGACAACATCATATTCCTCGACGATAAATTCGACATCCCCGGCTACATGTCGTTCCTGGAGCGTATGAAGGGACTGGATAACTCCGTGGCCCTTTTCCTGCCGCAGGTTTACAATATGAAGATAGACGAGTACCTGGACAACATGGACCTGGATGAGATCAAAAAGCTAAAAGACGGATACAGGGATTTTACCATGAAATTATCCGAGTCGCAAAACGTCATACCCGTTGTCTTCGTGGGCAGGGGAAACAAGGATTCGTCCCAGCATGATATGTCGGGCTTTTCGTACTTCAAATCCAAGGATGTGGATTTAAAGCTCGTGGAATACGACACCGTGAAGGTGATGTCGAAAAGAGCCTGGTACATGATGGGCAGCGCGGGTTTCTATGAGGAATATTACTACCTGCCTTTCACGATACCGGCCATAATGAAGTTCGGGGACAATGTGGTCGCGGGCGCCGCTGTGGAAGCCATAAGGAAATATTATAAATTCACCCGCAACAGGGTGAGTTATCAGGACGGCAGGCTCAAGATAGGCGATGTGATAGATTTTCCGCTGTTAAAGAGCGGGGATATCATTATTCACAGGCTCAAGGACAAGCCGAAAGTTTACGGCCTGAATGAATTCATTGCCGCGGATAACCGCCTTTTAAACGACAAGATTATCATAGTAAAGAACAGGGATGTTTCGCAGTCCACCATGTTCAGCCTCGGCATTATGACGGCCAGTATAATGAAAGGCAGGTACATAAAGTACGATCCTTTCATGAACTACGCCGGAGCTTTCATAATCCTGCTCGGGCTTATCGCCGCCTACAGGTCATTCAGGCTTATTTTGGGAGCGCTTGTTTTTGCCGGCACTGAAGGCGTGTTCTTCCTGATCTCGGTGCTTTTCATGACAAACAGCATTTACCTGGATTTCGCCCTGTTAAGCGCCATCAATCTTCTGGCGTTTGCGGTCATATATTATTACAGGATCTCGGTACTGTTCATGGACAGGGAAGCCAGGCTCAGGGTGCTTTCGCAATTCATGCACCCGAAGACCGTCAGGAAATTCATCATGAGGAACAAGGACATCAGGATAAAGAATACCTGGCTGAAAACATTCGTCATATACATTGATTTTGAGGAAGACACGGAACCCGACGCGGCAGGCATCAAAAAAACTTTTGAAAAAGCCCGTGAATTGATATATAATAGGCACAAGGATTTCATAATAAAGGGGCACAATAACGCGGACATGGCCATAGTCATACTCGATGACGCGCCGGATCCCAGGCGGGTCATCGAGACCGCGCTTGAGATACGGGAAAAGTTCACGGATATGAAGTTCAACGTGGTCCTTAACAACACCGAAGTGTATATATTTGAGAATAAGAACGAACTGGGCATTCTGGATAAAAATTACGCTGTCAGGCGCGCCTCGGGTACGCTTGAAAAGAAAAAGTATATAGTGATACCGGAAGCGGACGTGCAGAAGTATATAAACCTTATTAAATTTCAAAAAATCGCCGGCACGGGCGGCGTGGTGCTTTTCAATATAACCGGATTCAGGGAGGAGCAAAGCTGATGAAACTAAAGGTTCTCGGATGTTACGGAGGGCAGCTGCCAGGGAAAAATCTCACGGGATTATTGCTTAATAACGACACGCTCATAGACGCGGGCACGGTGGGACTCACGGCTGACATCGAAGAACAGCGGGCCATAAAGAACATACTGATCTCGCACGCGCACCTGGACCACACCGGCGGTATGCCGTTTTACTCCGTCAATATCGTAAGCAACAAGACCGCGAGCGTTAATGTTTACGGCTCGCAGTTCACCATGGACGCGGTACAGAACCACCTGATGAACGGCGTCACATGGCCGGATTTCACCAAGATAAAGAACTTCGCGGGCAATCCGGTCCTGAAATACATCACGATAGAGCCGAAAGTCTGGACAGCAATAGGCGGATACAAAGTCATGGCGATCCCGGTCAACCATACCATACCCACGGTTGGTTTCCTCATAGGAAAGGGCAATACATACATCCTTTACAGCGGCGACACAAAGGATACGGACGAGATATGGGTTGAGGCAAAAAAGCTCGGGAAAAAACTCAAGGCCGCTTTCGTTGAAGTTGCTTTCCCTGACGAAGTGGATTTCCTGGCCGAGGCTTCCTGCCACCTGACCCCCAAAACCCTTGAAAAGCAGCTGCGCAAACTCCTGCCGCTGAAGCCAAAGACATACCTGTACCACCTGAAACCAGAATATATGAAAGAGATAAAAAAAGGCCTGAAGAAGATCAAGGGATTTAAACTCACGCTGCTTGACGACGCCGACACCTTGAAAATATAAAAAGACTATGGACGTTCAGCTCAAAATAAGGGAAGCCGTAAAAAACGACATTGAAAAAATACTCGCCGTAGAGAACGGTTCGTTTCCCGTGCCATGGAACGAACAGGCCTTTAAATGTGAATTCTCAAAACAAGCCTCGGGTATGAATTTATTCTTTGTGTCCGCGGATATTGACACCGGGGATATTGCAGGTTACGCGGTGGGGAACGTAATAGTGGATTTCGTTCATATCCTGAACATAGCCGTGGCCCCGCAATTCCGGGGAAAAGGCATAGGCCGCGAGCTCTTGAAAGCGGTTGAAAGGGAGGCCCTAAAGCGCAAGTTTTTCTCCCTGACTCTGGAAGTAAGGGAAACCAACGACCCGGCCATAAACCTCTACAAAAAATCAGGTTATATGGTAAAAGGCCGGCGGGAAAAGTCGTACAACGGCATTGAAGATGAACTGCTGATGTGGAAGACTTTATAGTAGCGATGTCATTGCGAGGAGCCGTCTTTGTTTTATGGCGACGAAGCAATCTCAGTTCCACCGATAAGTCTTTAAAAACAAGGCATTCCGCAAAAGAGCAGAGATTGCCCACTCGCTTTGCTCGGGACTTGATGAAACATGGCGCTTCGTCGCTGAGGATCTCGCTCCTCGCAATGACAGCGCTGCTAAAAAAACGTGCAAAAACCTGCAAAACCAAGTAAACTAAAACGCTTTCAGCGCCGTCTAATTACCATGAGAGAGGCCACTATTATGAAGCATCGCGAGGAAACTATCCACAGAGAGGACCTTGAAATAATAGCGGATATAAAGGCCGGCAAACAGATTGCCGTCGATGAACTTATACGCAAGTACCAAAAGCGCATATATAATACGGCTTACGGTTTGACCGTGGATTACGACGAGGCCTGGGATGTGTCACAGGAAGCCCTGGTCAAGGTGATCAGGTACATAGGGACATTCAGGGGGGACAGTTCCTTCTGGACATTCATGTACCGTATCACCATGAACGCGTTTTATGATTACAAAAGGCGTCAAAAGGTGCGCGCCAAGGTCGGTAATTTCACAGACTATGAGAACGACGACGACAAGAGGGCCTTTGAGATAACGGATGTCATAGACATAGAGATGGATTATGAGCAAAAAGAACTTAAGGAGAAATTGAAAGCCGCCCTCGGGGCGCTCACGGAAGTGCAGAGGCAGGTTTTTGTCCTTAAAAATACGGAAGGCCTGAAGATCAGGGAAGTGGCGGTTGTCCTGGGCATGTCCGACGGGACCGTAAAATCGCACCTGAACAGGGCCATGGAAAAAATAAAAAAAACGCTTGGAGGCGTGCAGCCATGAATGAAAAATGCGGGATAACCGACGAGACACTCGTCGATTACGTGTATGATGAGATAGAGGACGCGGCTAAGCGCAAAGAGGTTGAGGAACATATCAAAACCTGCGCCGAATGCGGCGCCGGGGTGAAAGAACTTGAACTTGTGAAAAAAACCGCGGAAAACGCGGATGTTGATTTTTCGGATGATATATGGGACGTCCACAGGCAGGGTGTCCTGCGCAAGCTGGCCAAAAAGGAAAAACCCATGCGCAACTTCAGGGAAGTTTTCAATGTGAAGACTTTCGCGCTAGCGGCGATCATACTGCTTATGAGCGGCGTGGGGCTGCAATTGTACAGGTCTTTCCAGGCGACCCAGGAACAGCAGGTCATCGCGGACAAGGCTGACCTCCTCCAGAACATAGATATAATAGAGCGCCTTGATTTCTATGAAGAGATAAGCAATATATAAAATAATGGAGAGTTAAAATGAAAAAAATGTTTTTATTGTTGACCGCGGCCCTGTTTACCTGCGCCGCTCCGGCAGTCCTGCACTCGGCTGAAGCCGCAAAGCCGGCTGTCGCGGCCGTTGAAAATTCCACGGTGTCTTCCGTGACGTCGCCGGCAAAAAAATGGGACCAGATGACGGACAAGGAAAAAGAAGAGGCTAAGGACGATTACCTGAAGATGAAGGATATGGGCCAGAGCGTGACAGATTACCTGGCCAACGGCAGCAAAAAAACTGACAGCCTCTCTGTCGAGGATAAAAAGAAGCTGAAGAAAGCCTACGCGGAGTGGGAAAAACTCTCCCCGCATATGAAAGAAACAACGATGGCAAAGTATAAAAAGTGGATGGCTATGCCCCCGGAACAGCAGGGTAAGATAAAGGAAGCCTTCAAAAAGTACAAAAGCGCCTCGCCCGCGGAAAAAGCGAAGATAAGGCAGGCGGCGAAGGATAAGGCGGAAGAGCAGTAGATTGGCTGAGGGTTATCCATATTTTGTAGTCGCACCCCTTCGTTTCATCGGGGTGCGTTGCTGGGATTAGGTGTTATGGGTGAGTAGAGAGGCTGCTTGCTGCCTCTCTGACGCGGGCCTTCAAAACGCGGGTTGGAATTATTTTATTTGTAGTCGCACCCCTTCGTTTCACCGGGGTGCGTTGTGGGAATTTGATTTTATGGGTATGTAGAGAGGTTGGTAATTAATAAGTTGTGCGGACTTTCTTAACGTTTGCTTGTTTTCAACCCTTATCTAGGCGCGGGCCGATGGGACGTAGGCCCGCGACTACACGATCTAAAGCCATGGCTGAGCGGCGGCATCCGTCTCCGCTAAAGCTTCGACGGACATGGAGCGGCCGCTCTACGCTGACCAAAACCCCATAGCATCCCTTATTTACAAACCCGCCCAATAATGATAAAATTAACCGTTATTTTACCTTATTACAGTAAAAAGGCGGTTATATGAATTTATCGGCTTTTGAAAAAACGCTGAAAAAGACACTGGAGATACTGTTTTTATTCATGGTTTTCATGGTTCCTCTGGTCTTTTCCACCCAGGCTAACGACCCTTTTTGGGTCGTGGAGAAGTTCTTCCTTAAGTTTTCCGTTTCCATCCTGGCGGTTTTGTTCATTGTTTATTGTCTGCTGAAAAAACAATTCCCTTTGATAAAAACACCCTACAATATCGCCTTCCTTATCTTTATCATCCTGAACCTTACCGGGATTTTTGCCGGTGTTAATGTATATGCCTGGAGCGACAGGGTGTTTGTGAACTTAAGCTACATGCTTATCTTTTACATGACACTCTGGTATCTTGACGGGAACGGGAAAAACGGGCTTAACAAGGTCCTTACAAACGTGCTCCGCTCCGGGTTTGTTATGGCCGCTTACGGGCTTATACAGGCCGGCGGCATGGATTTCCTTCCCTGGCGTACCACTTTTAACGGCAGGGCAGCCTCCACTTTGGGCAATCCTAACTTCCTCGCGGGGCACATGGTGCTTTTGATACCCGTGGCATTTGCGCTTGCCGCGGGACAGGGCAGCAGGCTCATGAAATTCATTATTTTTCTCGCGTCCGCGTGCATGACCGCGGCTTTGTTCGCTTCGCAGACCAGGGGCGCTTACATCGGGTTCATGGTTTCCGTGGCGGTTTTATTCATACTTATGGCCACGTTCTTAAAGGAAGAATTCAGGAAAAACTCCAAAGTCATCATAGCCATGGCGATACTTACCGTCATACTTATAGGCGGATTTTTCGCGGTAAAAAAGGACGCTGTTCAGAGGATAGCGGATATCATATCGCTTAAGGATGATTCGGCGCGCATCAGGGCCTCGCTGTGGAAAAACACTTTTTACCTTATAAAAGACAATCCCCTGTTCGGTACCGGCGCCGGTAACTTTTACATCAAGTACCCTTATTACCAGTCGAGGTCAATGTCGCCCGCGCAGTTCAGGCAGAACGATTATTACAAGTCCGGCCACGCGCATAATGATTTTATACAGTTTGCGGCCGAGTACGGCATACCCGGAGCGGGCGCCATGCTGCTTATATTCGGGCTCATGTTTTTTACCGGCATCAGATATTTAAAAGGGCCGGGGGTTAACGGGATGCTGGTATCCGGGGTTTTGGCCGCTTTTGCAGGGCTCATGGTACATGCTTTTTTTAACTTTCCTTTTCAGATAGTTCCGACAGCGGCTATTTTTTTCGTCCTTGCGGCCGCAGCCTGCCATGCGCAGGAAAGTTCTTCCGCACGGCCGGCGAATGTCAATGCTTACGTGGCCGCTGTTTTGGTCTTAGCCGCGGCGGGCTTCATGGCCGAGGCGGTTTTGTCGGCCCGTGTTTACGCGGCGGACGTTTACTTAAGGAAGGCCAGGGAGAACGAGCATTTTAACAGGATGTATGACGCGGTGACGCTGGCCTCCGACGCGGCGGATATGAACCCGTGGAACGACGAGAATGTTTTTTACTACGCGCAGGTCCTGGAAAAAACCGGCAATAACGGAAAATCTTTCGACACCTACAGGGCCGTGTACGCTTTGAACGGAGCGCACTGGGAAACTCTGAACGCGCTTTTTAATTTCTACGCCATGAGGAACGACGAAAAGGGCAGGACAGAGACAGCGGATAAACTATACCGCATATCCCCGTACTCGGAAAAGGCCGCGGACGCGGAGGGCTATGCCCTGTACGCAGCCGGCAAATTCGACGATGCGGTGAAGGTTTACGAACAGGCTATACAAAATACCGGCGAGAGCGCCTCCCTGCTGAGCCAGCTCTCGGCATGCTACGGAGCCCTCGGCAATGTACAGAAAACCCTGGAATACGCGGACAAAGCCGTGGCGCTCGACCCGTCTTTCAAGGACGCTTATTTCAACAGGGCCGTTGTCTATTACAGGATGAAGAATTTAAAGGCCGCCAGGGAGAACCTTCTGAAGATATTGAGCATGTCCCCGGACGACGACAAGGCAAAAGGGCTGCTTAAGGTGATGAATGATGCGGGAAAGAAGTAAACTCCTCATACCGGCGTTTATTTTTCTTGCCGTATTTTTTGTCTA
>PMTB01000097.1 GCA_003167475.1 candidate division FCPU426 bacterium
ATATTCCTCGAGATAAAAAGGGGAAAGCGGGAAGCTCCATTCCTCTTTTTTGCCGTCATATACGCCGCCGAGTGACGCCACCTTTTTCAGACCCCATACTTCATTGCAGTCCTGTGTGTGCCCCCCGCAGTCGTGGGAGTAGAAAGTGTCGAGTATCTTGTAATTGGACCCGTAAAGCACCTGCCCCCTGGTATCATCCACGGCCTTGTTTGTGGCTTTGCTTTCCCCGTCAATGCCGGCGTAAACGGCGCAGTGCTGCTGGTTGCACACGTCATAACCCTGCCTGCGGTGGCGGTCCATATGCTGCAGCGTGTAAGTACGCGCCGCCACTGCCTGGGCCTTTAAGGCCTCCAACGGCCAGTCCGGCGGCATTTCGGCCGGCACTACGCCGTACAGGTATTCCTCCAGGTTCACTATATTTATCAAGGTGAAGCCTTTGTCCTGGTACCTGACCTGGAAATCACCCCTGTAAGTCGTGTCCTTTTTCTCCGACCAGTAAAACCCTTCCGCATACTGGACATTGTAAATAGTGGTGGAAGCCTCGGGGTTGTAGCGCGAGACATACATATCCCGCTTGAAGTAAATTTTCACTTTCCCATCGGAGAAATAAGGCTCTTTTTTGGCCTTGTCATAGGCAAAAAAGTATTCCGAAAGTTTGTCGCCTTTCATTATGGATTCAGAACGGTCGTTCACAAAGTCAAAATCACTCCCGCACTTGAAGCTTATGGATGACGCCTCCTCCATAAGCCCAACCCTTATCTCCACGATATTGGAACTGTTTATTACCCCTGTTTTATCGGGCGGCACCGCCTGTGAGCGCTGTGTTTTCTTGAACCTGGTGTATTCCAGGGCTTTCTGCTGCAGGAACGGTATGCTTGCCATGAAACTTTTTGTCTTTTGAATGGCAATTTCATCCGTTGTATCCACGTCTCCCACCTTGCGCCAGTAGGCGTAGGCGTTAATATTCTCATTTTTGGACTCGTATAGTTTGGCTATTTTCCTGTTGAGTTCCGTATACGTCTTATCATGCTTGATCGCCAGCTTGTACTCGGATATGGCCTTGTCTATATCCCCTTCGGCTTCATAGAGCTGCCCCAGCTTTATATAAGTAATATTTTTGTTCGGGTCGGCTTCCACTGCTTCACTCAACTTTTCCTCGGATTCGTCAAACTTACCGGCTTCAAGCAGGATGCAGCCCCACCAGTAATAAACCTCCCAGTTCACAATGTTTTTGAAAACAAGGTCCTTTATAGAGGCTTCGGCATTGGTGGTGTCACCCAGGAAATAAAATGTTTTTGCCATCTCAAAACGCGCCCTGTTCTCATTTTCCACCGTGGCGGTGATCTGGCCGTACGCGGCAAGCGCCTCGGAGTTGCGCCCGAATTCCTTCAGGACAGAGGCCAACTCAAAGAGCTTCATCTTATTATGATTGTCCGAGGAGGCGTCCAGGATGAATCCCGAAATGGAATTTTCAATATTGTCGGAGTAATACCCGTCAAGTGACGAAGCGCGGGATGAAAATGGGTGTAAAACAAATATAAAAACCGCGGCTATAAAAGCCGCGGCATGACGCGTCCTCATAAGGTGAATTTTTCCCCGAGGTATATTTGCCTTGCCTTTTTATCCTTGATGAGTTTTGAGGCGTTTCCGTGCAGGAGTATCTTTCCCTCATAAAGGATGTAGGCCCTGTCGGTTATCGAAAGCGTCTCCCTGACATTGTGGTCCGTGATAAGTATGCCGATACCTTTTTTCTTCAAATACCTTATTATGTTCTGTATATCATTCACGGCTATCGGGTCTATCCCCACGAACGGCTCGTCCAGGAGGATAAACTTCGGGGAAAGCACAAGCGCCCTGGCGATCTCGGTCCTGCGGCGCTCGCCGCCGGAGAGCGTATATGCCTTCTGCTTGCGCAGATGGGATATCTTGAACTCCTCCAGCAGGTGCTCGAGTTTCTTATCCCGCTCTTCCTGGGATATGTCCATGAACTCAAGGACGGACTTTATATTTTCCTCGACCGAAAGCCTCCTGAAAATGGAGGGTTCCTGCGCCAGGTATGACATGCCGAGCCTGGCCCGTTTGTACATGGCCATGTCCGTGATGTCGGTAATTTTCTTTTCTTTTTTCAGCCCCTCTTCGAGGTATATTTTACCAAGGTCAGGCTGTATTATGCCGAGTATCATGTAAAAAGTCGTTGTCTTTCCTGCGCCATTGGGGCCCAAAAGCCCCACAATCTCGCCTTCATTGACTTCTATGTTTACGTCATTTACTACCCGTTTTTTGTTGTACATCTTTAC
Organism: candidate division FCPU426 bacterium; assembly: GCA_003167475.1. Classification (GTDB taxonomy): domain Bacteria; phylum Oederibacteriota; class PGYV01; order PGYV01; family Palsa-1178; genus PALSA-1178. The sequence goes on from PMTB01000097.1 coordinate 2,298, forward strand.
CAGGTGTTCCGTTTTTATTTGTCTCAACTTGTACCTCCTTTTGGGCTGTTTCAAAGTCTTTGTAGAAAAGTTTGGTCCATATGTTTTGGGTAAGTTTCATCGACTTTTTATCCACATTCATGAGTACGCTGTCCGCTATCATAAGGCTCTTTGACTTTTTTATCAGCGGGAACCCTGTCATATACAGCTCCCTGGTTTCATCATTGTATCTCACTTCATCGCAAAAGGCTATTATATCTTTCATGGTTATCCTGATCCGTTTTTTTACCTTTTTTGCCGTCAGGGTGTTGTCGGCCGCGTTGAACTGCAGTTCCTCGGCTTTGAGCACGACTGTGTCCCCGTTTGCGAGCTTTTTATGCGCCGTGACGTCGTCATAGGCGTAAACCATGGAAAGCTTGTCCTTATAGTCGAGCCTCCCGCATTCTATGTAAACGCCCTGCTGCTTGTAGAGCGCCCTTACATTGCCGGTCGCCTGCGCGCTTTGCTTGTAGTCCCTGCTCACGAGCATATCGGACTTTATAAGCACATCGGCGGCTTCAGCCACCACGTTGCCGCGGAATACGGCCTCGGATGTTTCCTTATTGTAGTTCATTGTATCCGAATTTATTACAAGCTGCTTTATTTTGAATTTGTTGCCGCGGGCCTTGGGCTGGCCCGATTTAGCCGCTTCCGGGGATAAAATTGCCGCGGCTGTGTTTGTCATCGCTGAGCCCGAGGTAACGGGGCCAGTTTCCTTTTTTTCTCCGGTCTTTTTAAGGATTTCCGGGCCCGCGCATGAGGCTGCCAGGAGCAGAAGCGCCCCGAACAGGATTATCACAGGTGCTTTCATTGCTTGACGGCTTCCTGCATGTCCTTTGCCGTCAGCCTGACCTGCTTTTTGATGACCATATTCTCCATGGAAGAGTCGGACTCAAAACCTATCCCCTTTAATACCGACTGCCCTTTTATTATTATGACCTGTTCATCGGAATATATTTTTTTTTGCGCGTTGTCCCAGAAGAGTTTTTCCGTTTTAAGCACCATGCCGTTGGAAGCCGTGTACCTTACATTTTCGCTCACTTCCATGAAATTAGTGTCTGTCTGTATCACCGCCCTTTTGCCTGTGGTGGTGGCGTAAGCCCCGTTTTTCTCAAAAGTCTTCATGTTAAAATTCTGCACATATATCTTTTTTTTCATCTCAAATACCTGTGCGTTTTTGCCCTCTATTTCCCACTCTTTCCTGCCCTTGTCGGTGGACATGAGCCTGAACCCCTCGATGACATAATTCGGTATGTCCTCGACTTTGCTGTTAGCCGGCAGGCTGGGTTTTATTTTTTTTTCACCGCCGCACCCGCATAACAAAAGTAAAACCGCTGTGATGGCTGTCATCAGTAATATCCGCTTCATTTTCACCCTTTAAATTCCGGTTTTTCCAACCGTGCTTTTCCATCGCTCATGTATCCACACCCACTGTTCCGGGTATTGCCTTATCACGGCGCTTATCTCGTCATTATATCTTAAAGCTATGGATTCCACAGTATCTTTTTCATCCGGTATATACGGTTTATTGACAGTTATTTTATAGTACCCATCTTCCCGTCTTGTAATAAAAACCGTGGCTATATATGCCCCGTATTTTTTTGCGAGTATTGCGGGTGCGACCGGGGTCTTTGCAGGTATACCAAGAAAGGGTATTATCATGCTTTCCACGGAAGTGTCCTGGTCGACAAGCACGCCAAGAGCCATTTGACCGCTTTTTAATCCCCTTATCATTTCCCTTGAAATATTATCCTTGTCAAAGATTTCATAACCCGAATTAACCCTTGTTGAATTCACTATCTTTTCCAGATTCCGATCAAATATTTTTTTTCCTATGGCGCCCACCCTGGGCCAGCCCATGACGCACTTGGCGTATACCGGAACCAGTTCCCAGTTTGCCAGATGCGGGGTGATGGATATAAGCGACCTGCCTTCTTTTATTGCTTTTTCACAGTATTCAACCCCTTCTGCTTCCTTTACCAAAGACGATATCCTTTCGGGTGTCCAGGTTGAAAATTTTGCAAATTCAAAAACTCCGATACCCAGGTTTCGGCACACCTTCCTGGCGAACAGCGCCTTTGCTTTATCATCGATGGCGCCCATGCCGTAAACTATATCCAGGTTTTTGAATATCTTATTCCTTTCCTTTGGCGCGAAAACGTAAAAAACAAAACCAATAAATCCGCCTATAAACCTGCCAAAACCCCATGGAACAAAAAAAATAAAACATTTGAGCATCAGGATAAAAACATAAAGGAAAAAATTCCTGACTTTCTTAAAGAAGGGGTTTTTCATACCTTAAGTACCTTGTGATTGCATTTTTCCATAAACCCTGCGCTTTAAGCACCATCTCAATGGTTTCCCTGACGCATCCCCTGCCGCCGAACGAGCGGCATATATGGTCCGCGGCCTTCCTGGCTTCAGCGCACGCATCGGCGGGAGCCGATGAAAAACCGCACTTATTCATGACGGGGATGTCTATTATTTCATCCCCTACAAAACATATTTCTTCATCCTTAAGGCAGAACTTATCCTTGATGTCCTCATAGGCCTCGATCTTAACAAGTATATTCTGGTATACCGCTTCAATTTTCAGTTCCTCAGCGCGTATATCTATGACCTTGGAATACCTGCCGCTTAAGATGGCAAACTTCATGCCCGCATGGTGGGCGATGGAAATGCCGGAGCCGTCCTTTACATTAAAAGCCTTATACTCCGTGNNAGTATGATCGAACCGTCCGTCATGACTCCGTCAACGTCGAGCACAAAAAGCTTTATTTTTTTTAATTTCGAAGCCAGTTTGCCGGCCATCAGACCACCCCGGACTTTAAAATGTCATGGAGGTGTATCACGCCTTCGGGTTTTTTGTTCTTGTCCAGGACTATAAGTACGGTTATGGAATATTTTTCCATGACCCCCAGCGCCTTTACCGCCAGGTCCGCTGCCTTTATGGTCTTGGGGTTCACTGTCATGATATCGTTCATCTTCATGGAATAAGGGTTGGTATTCTTTTCCAGGAGCCTGCGCAGGTCCCCGTCGGTGAATATACCGGTCATGATGCCCCTGGAATTGACCACGGCCGTGCAGCCCATCCTCTTTTTTGTTATTTCAAGCAGACCTTTCTGAAGCGGCATTTCCCCGCCGATTACCGGCACCATATCGCCGGTATGCATTATATCCGCAACTGTCATCATAAGTTTCTTGCCCAGAGCGCCGCCGGGGTGGAACATGGCAAAATCCTCTTTTTTGAATTTTTTGAGTTTTAAAAGCACGACGGCGAGCGCGTCTCCTATGGCCAGCTGTACGGTGGTGGACGCGGTGGGCGCAAGCCCCATGGGGCAGGCTTCTTCCTTCACGGAAGAGTCCAGCACGCAGTCGCTGTTTTTAGCCAGCGATGAAGTCTTCTTTCCGGTAATGGCTATAAGCGGTATGTTGAACCTTTTGACCGCGGGCAGCACGCCAATAACCTCGTCTGTCTCCCCGCTTTGCGATATCACTATGGCTACATCATCCTTGGATACCATCCCCAGGTCGCCGTGCGCGGCTTCCGTGGAATGCAGGAATATCGCGGGCGTCCCGGTGGAAGACAGTGTGGCGGCTATTTTTTGGCCGATAAGCCCGGATTTTCCTATGCCGGAAATTACTATCTTGCCCTTGCAGGCAAGCATATATCCCACCGCCTTTTCAAAATCGCCGTCTATCCTGGATTTTGTCTTCAATATTGCCGCAGCCTCGATATCCAGGACTTTTTTTAGTTCTTTTTTTAGGTTCATTTCGCCGATTCCTCTTTCACTTCCACGTACCAGATCCTGGCGCAATTCGAACAGGTCTTTATTTCCCCGCCCTTTTTGAGCTCAATGATAGCCTGGGGCCTAACATCAAACTTGCAGCCGCCGCAAACTCCGCTCCCGTTTTTGCCTTCTATAATGGGCGCAAGCGCGAGCCCTTTATTCTTCCTTATCTTTTCATACCTGTCATACCAGGTTTTGTCCGTATTCTTCACCGCTTCCGCCCTTTTATTCATTTCCCCGGCAATCAGAGAGTCTTTGGCAGCGGCCTCGGCCTCAAGCGCTTTTATCCCGGCCAGCATTACGTTCTCGTTTTCTTTCATGGACTTTTCCTGCGACTTGACCCATGTGTGAGCCGCGTCTTCCTCTTCCATAAAAATAATCTGCTGGTCCTCAAATTTCTTGATCTCCCTTTTCATCGAGTCGACTTCGTTCTGCAGGGCTTTGAACGCGTCATTGGTCTTTACGGCGCCGGTCTGGCCTTCTTTGCTCTTTATATCGGCCTCTTTGGATTTTATTTCAACGTCTATCGCGGCCTTTTTTCTCCTGGCCTCGTCAAGTTTTGCCTTCTTGCCGCTGAATTCAGCCGCGTTGGCGGCGATGTGCGCTTTGACTTCGTTGATCCTTGTTGTAAATTCTTTCTTGCTGTCCTCAATGCCGAGGATAGCAGCGTCAATTTTCTGGAGTTTCACAAGCTGTACGAGTATTTCAGAATCCTTCATCAATGCCTCCGGTTATGTTTTTTATGATACCATTTTTTTGTTTGTTCTGTGTTCTGTGTTCTTTGTTCTTTGTTCTTTGTTCTTTGAAAAAGCCTGCCGGCGGGTGGCGCACCCGACTTCGCGCAAAAAGCTTCGTCGGGCAAGCCGCGCCCTGCGGTCTTGATTTATCTACTCTCACCTATCAACTATCTGAATGTTTTGACCTTAAAAAAAAACGCCGCGGTACCTTTCGGCAGCGCGGCGTTTTTGCCATTATTTTTGTACCTTATCCTTCGATATTGATGGTGCCGAATTTTTTCTGCCCATCAAGGCCGCCCTTGATGAAGTTCCATTTGGAGAGGTACGCTATAGTCATCCACGTCAGGAGTTTGCTTCCCGGTTTAATCTTAAAAACCGGGGCAAAGAACCTTAAGGCGAATATTACCGCGAGAATGAGCTGTATGCCCCATCCCATAAAGTTCCCGACTATGCCCGGTATCCCGCCCGTAAGCAGGTTTGTGACCAGGGTGACCACCGTTGAGATGGTAAGGGCATTCATAAACAAAAAATCCCCGAAATAAATAATCCCTATCACAGGGAACGGTATCGAGAAAGAGAAACCTTTGCCGAACGCGAAGTAGAACTCAAGCACTTTTTTCGCGTGCATTTTCAGGAGGAGCGGGTGTCCGTATCCGTACCCGTATAACTGCTTGTAGAACATCTGCGGGGTGGCCCTGTGCATATGGTCCACGACTGCCGAAGGCTGGAAAAAAAGCTTGAAGCCTTTTTTCAGCACGCGCAGGTTGAAATCCACGTCCTCGCCGGTCGGCTCGTGCCAGAACTCGTTGCCGATGGACTGTGCCGCTTTTTTGGAAACCGCGGCGTTAGCCGTGGCAAAGAACGGGCATGTCTGCGAGCCGTTAATCTCGCTGGGCAGGTCCTTTTTGATCTCCGGATAATATCCGCCGTTTTTCATGCCTACCCTGTCGCCGATGGACAGGAAGCCTGTCGCTTCGCAATATGTTTCGGTATCATTGTTGGCATCCGTCCTCAAAGTGAAAACCTCGCCGCCAACCATGCCGACCTGCGGGTCCTTGATGAAAGGTTCGACCATTTTATCGACCCAGTCCTTATGCGGGGCGCAATCTCCGTCGGTAAAAAGGATAATCTCGCCCTTTACGACCTTAAGCGCGGCGTTCCTGGCGTGGCCGGGTGATTTGGAATCCGGAACAGGAACCAGTGTGATAAATTTGAATTTTTCCTGCCATTTCTGTATGATCTCAACTGTTTTGTCAGTGGAGCCTCCGTCAGCGAAAACGATTTCCATCCTGTCGCGCGGGTAGTCCACGTTTAAAAGGTACTGTATGGTTGTGTCAATGGTCCTTTCAGCGTTTCTTACCGGGCTGATAATGCTTACAAACGGTTTCTCTGCCATCTTTCCTGTTCCTCCTTGAAATATTCAGCAGGTATATACTGCATGTTTAATACCAAAGGATTATATGTAATTTAAGGATTTTTTTCAAGAGAAATTTTTCTTCCTAAAATCGCATTAGGGGTCTGTATATGCGATTTTAGGAAGGTGTAAAAAAGCCATATAAATGACACCATATAAATACCGGCAATTCTTTATCGCGTCCGTTACGGGCCGAATTTTTCCATGGCCTGTGCGCCACTAAACCCTTTATAATACAGCGCACAATCCATGGAAAAATTCGGCCCGTAACGGACGCGACCTGTCATTAAAACTTTTCCACTTTGCCGCCATAAAAACAGGTAGGGATCTAAAACTGACGTATTATATGCGCCGCTACACTTGCATTACAACTGTATTAAAACAAAAAAAAAGACACGGGCAGGAACGCCTGCCCGTGCCTTGATATTTGCTTTTGTCCTTCTGCTATCTACTCTCAACTCTCTCGAGTTTTTGACTTTATTTCATGTTTCCGTTGCCGTTATTCTGATAACCGTTGCCTTGTCCGTTGTCATGGCCGTGCTTGCCGTTGTTGGCGCCGTTATCCTGTGTGGGAACATTTGTGGGCACTTCAGTGGCTTCGGCAGCCGGTTTCCCTTTTCCATTGTCATTGCCGTTCCCATGGTTGTTTCTGCCGTTATTATGGCCTTTCCTGTCGTCATTGTTTCCCGCGTTGTCGTCATGGTTTCTTCCGTTGTTACCGCGGTCTCCCTGACCCTGGCTGTTATAATTCTTATCCTTCGGGTTATGTCCGTTATTCATATTACCCTGGCCCCTGCCGCCGTTATTGTTGTCGTTAAAATCCTGTTCTTTATACTGTCCGTGCCAGTGTTTGTTATCATTGTAATTCTGCTGGTTGTTTTTTTCCTGCCAGGCTTTGTCGCCGTTGCCGTGCCAGCGGTTGTCGTTGTTCTTCCAGAAAGTTTCCCTCTGGTTCCATGCCTTGTCAGCCGGCCTGAAGTTCTTTGCCCTGTCATGCCAGACATTATTGACGTCCCTCCAGCCGTGGGCGCGCCTGTCTTTGTTGTTGTAAAATTCCCTGTTTATCGCGACGAACGATTTGCCCTCTTCGCGCATCCTGATAACTTCATCCGGCGTGTAGCCGTAATGGTCGCTCATGAACCTTAAATTGACAAAGTTGACGATATCCATGTCGCTCAAACGTATCTGACGCCACATATTCATGGGCCTGTTGTAATAACTGTAAAGCCTGCCGTATACCCGGCCGTAAACCGGCCCGGAAACCGGGACATAAAAAGCGTCGGCTGCGAGACCGTATGTTAAAGCAATGTCCCCCCATGTCCTGCCCTGCCTCCTGAGATTCACAATAATTTCAGGTTTCACATTCGCCCTCGAAGCGATGAACATGACTACCGGGATCTCTTCCTGTGGTATCCCGTGCTTTTCAACAAAGGAGACATCCCTGTCGGTTACTCCCTGGTAACGCTGTATGGCGGTGAAATAGTCGTTCGCACCGGGCACATTGACCCCTGCGTTCACCTTAAAACTGACTTCGATTGCCTGCAATGACGCAGAGAACAACAGCGTGAAAACAGTTAAAACAGCCAGAAAAGTTCTTTTCATGATTTTCCTCCTGTTTGGATTTGATTTCTTATATCAGTTAGACGCCAATCCCGTAAAAATAGTTTACAATAACTTATATTTCTTTTCAACCGGTAAATACCCCGGCCCTTAGATCAGGTTCCTGTTTTTCACCACAAAAACGCTGAGCAAATAATAAAATCCAAGCGTTACGAAACCGTACACGGCAAACAGCAAAAGGTGCGGCCAGTCTTTATCGGCGCTTTGCGCGGCCTGCGCGATATTTTCCGTGGAAAAGTACGGGGCAACCAGGTAAACCACATAAAGCAATCCACCTACAATTTTGTAAAAAATGGCGGCAACCATATTACCGGAGTAATTAAAGCAAAAATCCATAAGCCTCACGATGAAAACATTGTTCATCAGCAGCATCACTATCACCGCCAGTACGGGCGGCATAAAAAAAGTAAGGAACAGTATAAGGGACGAAAATATCATCACAGCCATTACGCTGCTCAGCCACATATATAGGTACGTGGATAATTCAACGCCCNNTAAAAATACAAAAAGAAGGATTATCACATGCAGCGTGACCGATATAAGATTGACGGTCAGAAATTGCGATGCCGCCCACTCTTCCGGCAGGCAGGGCTTCGTAATTATCATTTTAACGTTTCTGTCCTTGATCGGATTGTGAACGATCATGACCGCCGCGACAAGGGCCGCGGCCGAAACAAGCGTATGCATCCATCCCAGGGAAGCAGCAACCCCGGGTGAACCGGAATTCACCATCCCGAGGATTACGAGGAATGAGATGCCCATCAGCCCCAGTACGCCAAGTATCAGGTAATTCCTGCTCAGGTACATTATATCAAGCCATATGTTAAGCCTCAGTTGACGGTTCATTGTTGTCCCCCTTTATAAGGTTAAAGAACGAGTCTTCCAGTGTCATCCTGTTCAGGTCGCATTTATGCAGCCTGAGAGAGTTTTTATCCAGGAAAGCCATAAACTCGCCGAGTTTCTCCTCTGGAATGCTCCCGATAACAAGCGCGCCGGTCGTGCGGCTGTTTGTCAGATAAGCGGGCCGCTTGGCTTGCTTGCCCTCGTATTCCACCTGGTAACGGCCTTCACCGCTGTTGGTGATATTTATCAGCTCATCCTGCACCACAACCTTGCCTTTATCTATTATCACTGCGCGGTTGGCAAGCGACTCAACCTCTGAAAGCACGTGCGAATTTATTATGATAGTTGAGCCTTTCTGCTTCATATTAATAAGCCTCTGTTTGAAATACCTGCTGATGATCGGGTCAAGACCGCGGGTTGGTTCGTCCAGGAACAGTATATCAGGCTCGGTGATGATAGCCTGGGCTATGCCGAGCTTCTGTTTCATGCCTTTGGAGCACTTCTTTAATTGCGTGAATCTTTTGTCAAAAAGCCCCATTTCCCCGAGTATCTCATCCCGTTGCTTTTTTGTTACCACCTTATTATAAAGCCCGGAATAAAAATAAAGCGCCTCTTCAACAGTAAGAAAATCCGCGTAATGCGGCTCCTCCGGAAGATACCCGATGTTGTTGTACCTTGATGAACCAAGCATAAACTCTTTCCCGTCAATTGTAACCGTACCCTTCTGGGGCTTTAACAGCCCAAGCAGGCAGTACATTGCGGTAGATTTACCCGCGCCGTTCTGCCCTATCATGGCAAAACAGTCCCCCTGGTTGATGGTAAAACTCACATCGTCAAGGGCGGTGACGCGGGTGCTTTTTAAAGCATTATCGAAATATACGGTGACATTGTTAAGTTGTATCAAGCCGCCACCCCGCTTAGCCTAACAGCCGGGTTCATGCCGGTCTTATAGAACGACGGCGGCTGCTTTAGGAATATGTTGAAAATGATGACAGCGGCCAGAAAAATCAGGATCAAAACATACAAAAGTTTTTTGTTCATTGTTCCTCCGAAAAAGAATGTCAATAACCCGGATATCCAGGCGTTTAATATAACAGAAAACTGAAAGTTTTTCCAGTATTTGTAATGGGCCGGTTACTTACCTGCGTAGAGCGGCTGCTTGCCGCCGCTCACCGGCGGCCATTAAAACCGTGCCCGCGGTTCAAAGGCCAGCATCAGAGAGGCAGCAAGCAGCCTCTCTACGCACCGTTTAAAACAATACGTCCGCTTTTGAGTGCGGACAGATGTTGAAGAACGCGCAGAACTTGCAGACGAAGGCGCTTGGGGTGGCTTCAAAACGGCCCTCCCTGATGTCCGCGGCTGTTTCGTGGATCTGTTTTTCATATTTTTCAAGGGTGTCTTTTCTCATCTTTTTGAAGACTGTTATCCTTGACTCAAAAAAGTAGATGCCCACCTCGTCGAGCGGCTTGCCGAATACTTTTTCAAAGGATATGGAATAGAGCTTCAGCTGTCTTGATATATTTGCGCTGTCGAGTTTTTCCTCGGCTTTTTCAATATCCTTCACGTCCGAGGTCTTGTAGTCTATGATCCGCCACTTGCCGTCCATCTCGTCAACCCTGTCCCATCTTCCCCGCACCGTGATGTCATTGCTCAGCTTGAATTCGAAATCCTTCTCTATATACTTGGGGATTATGTTATTCTTCATTTCTTCCTTATAAAACGCTTCTATCGTCCTCAAGCCCTGCTCGTAGCGCCTCTGTTCATGCTGGGCAGAGATGAAACCCGTGGGTTTCCACATGGACTTGAATATATCTATCAATGATTCCAGCGTCACAACCGCGCCTTCCTGCCTTGCCTTAAAAAACTCCGAGGCCACTTTATGCATAGCCTGGCCGTATACGACGGCAGGCTCTTCCTTTATGGGTATGCGCAGGATGTGTATGAGTTTGTACTTATACGGACACGTGAGATAGTCGTCTATCTGGTAATTGGATAGTTTCAAAGTTTTGATCTTTATCGTATTGTCGACCGGCACTTCTATAGTTTCCTTCTTTTCAAAGAATTTCAGGACGTCCTCTTTCGACGGTTTTGCCATTGTTTCCGGCTCTTTATACCCCAGTTCCATAAGGAACATTGACGGTTTTTTATTGCCCGCGCCTTCGTACTTTTTGGAATATGTCAGGTTCAGGGAATCTTTTGCCCTGGTTATAGCCACATAAAAAAGCCTTCGTTCCTCTTCCTGCGCGTAGAGTTTCTCATCCACCATGTCCTTCATAAGCCCCTCTGGCAGCGGGAACGGAAACCCGCCCCTTGCGCGCACCGGGAATTTGTCCTGAATAAGCGCCGGGACAAAAACAACCTTGAACTCGAGGCCCTTTGATTTGTGTATCGTGGCGGCCTGCACCGAATCCTCTTCCATGTCCTCGAATACGTCGCTCACGGGGTTATCCCCCGATTTCTGGCGCAGGTCTATATAATTTACAAAGTTATAAACCGTATCATAATCTTCGGATACGGAAAATTCCTTCAATATGTCGAAGAACCTGGAGATATTGGCGATCTTCCTGTCAGAGGCTATGGTTTTGTCTCGCAGGAGGCTGTCAAATATCCTGCGGTTCTTTATATAATCATAGAGTATTTCCCCGGCGCTCCAGCCGTCCTTTACAAGGGTCGTGTAATGGTCCGCGTCCTGTATGAGTGTTTCAAGTTTGCGCCTGTCAGTGTCATTCATCTCAAGTTCGGGGTAAGTATCGAGTTTCCTTGCCAGATCCAGGGCCGTGATGGAATACTCCTTTGCCAGGCTGCCTATCTTTGACATCATATACGGGTCAATATCATAAAACTCGGAAATGGCCACGTCAAAAACCGGGTTGAATTCATACGGCGTGCAGAGCATCCTGCAGAAATTCACCAGGAACTGCACCTCCTTCTTATTATACAACCCCTCGTCGCCGGTGAATTTGTACGGTATTCCCCTGCGTTCCAGGGTTTTAAGGAACATCCTCGCGTCGCCTTTGGCGCGGAGCAGTATGGCGATATCTTTAAATTTATAATAACCGGCCTTTACCAGGCGTTCTATCTCGTCCGCGATAAAATCAGCCTCTTCGGAATAACTCGCGAAAGCCTTTATATTCAGAGGCTCTATCTTATGTTCCTGCTTGTACCTGGAAAAAAGATTTTTTGTGATACCCAACATGGTCTCAAGCCTGTCAGTGTTATTTTGTATGAGCTTGTAAGCGGAATCGAGTATGGTCTGGGCCGACCTGTAATTATTCTTCAATACCACCACTTCGGCCGCGGGATAGCATTCCCTGAAACCCATGATATTCGATATGGCCGCCCCCCTGAAGCGGTATATCATCTGGTCGTCGTCGCCCACCACGGTTATGTTCTTATATTTATCAGCGATAAGTTTTATAAGTTCAAACTGCGCGTAATTAGTGTCCTGAAACTCATCTATAAGAATATACTTATAACGTTCCTGGTATTTGGCAAGGACCGATCTTTTTTCTTTTAGCAGCAGGTACGGGACCATGATAAGGTCGCCGAAATCCATGTAGTTTTTTTCGGTCTTGAGCTTCTCATAGTTGGCGTAGAAACCCGATAGTTCCACCTGTTTATTCACTGTCTCTTCCCAGGCTCCTTTATCTTTTCCCTCAGCGGGGCCCGCTTTAAGCAGCCCTTTGACATATTCATCATACATAACGGGAGTTATAAGATTGTCTTTGAGTTTTGAAATAAAATCGGTAAGTTCCGATACATACTGCGCCGGATTGTTCAGCGGCCTGTAAAGAGAAAGCCCCAGCTTTTCAATATTTTCCACAATGAATATTATGGACTCGGGCTTCTTCATTATCTTCCAGTCAGGCGCAATGCGCAGCTCTGCAAATGACTCTCCTATAATATCATGGCCGAACGAATGGAATGTGGAAGTACGGGTGTCGACCATGCCGTAAGGCACAAGCGCGTCTACCCTGCGTTCCATTTCTTTTGCTGCCTTTTCCGAGAACGTCAGGGCGAGGACCTCGGAAGGTTTAGCCAGTTTGCTGTTGATTATCCAGGCAATACGCTCGGTAATAACGCGCGTCTTACCCGTGCCCGCGCCGGCAACGATCAAAAGCGGGCCTTCCTTGTGGGTTATGGCCTTTTCCTGTATATCGTCCTTATCGGCCGCGGAAGAAACGGTTTCCCCGAGCAGGAATGACTCAATGACAGACTCTTGGGCCTTGGATTGTTTTTTATTTTTTGCCATGAGGTATTATAACACCTGAGGGGGAGGTGTCAATATAGTGGAAAGTAAAGTTATTAAGCCAAAAGCCAGAAGACAAAAGTTAAATATATAACAAGTTAGGGCAAGTTGGAAAGGTAGGACTTACCAAAACTTAAACCCTTGCATTTCCTTGACCTACTTTACTTTTGTCTTTTGGCTTTTGGCTTAAAAACTTAAACGTATGCACTAAAAATAATAAAACAAAAAAGGCAGATGGTATCCCATCTGCCTCGATATAATAACAAAACCCTTTGGTTTAGTTCAAAGCCAGGCTCTCCACCGCTTCCGCGGCCAGGATCCGCCTGTAAACGAACGCATATTCGTCCTTATGCTCCCAAATAACCTCGTATATGATATCCTTTACATCGTCATTTTCCGGGGTCAGCATTTCAATTTCCATGTCTATCCCGGTGTTATAGATCTCGACCATTTTAAGTTTTTTGAACACCCTTGCCATTTTCTTGACCTTGTCATCCGGCAGATCAAGGAAACCGGCCAATACCCCAAGATTCACCCTTGTAAAACGGCTTGAATAATTGATATTAAAACATATCAAAGCCACCGCTTCCGGGTAAGACAACAACTCTTTGAGATCCTGGTAAGACTCCGTACTGACCATTTCCTTAACCTCCGGCTTTCCTGCCTAAAATCTTAATGTCCCTATACGTTAGACACGGGGCAGCTGAAAAAGTTGCATGTAATAACGAATAAAACTTTAAAAACAAGGCAAAAAATTGAACCGGTTCTTAAATAAAAAAATACAGGGGCGTTTTTATCCGCCCCTGTATTTCTACTTTCAACTATCTACTTTCTGTGCGATTTTGACTAATTGAACTCTATTTGGTCCACCTGAACGTCCACTGAATCGCCGTCCGGGCTTGAAAAGTGGAAGTTTAAGTTATGCGCGTTCTGGAGCACCTTCTCTATCGGCACTATTACTTTTGCCCATTTCGGCTGCTTGAAGTCTTTCCTTAAGTCGATCTTTACAACTGTCCAGTCTTTGGCCAGCTTTGAGTTTAGGGCAAATTCATAATCCGCCCATTCGGTCAGTGAATTTGTCTTGCCGCTGTCGCATTTGCTCTCCGAATAAGGGAGGTTTAATACAAGCCTGCCGCCTGTAATGGAACCCTTGATTCTGAGGGTAAGCGTCGTGTATTTGCTTAAATCTACCGGCTCGGCTTTGCCCGGGCATCCGCAGTTCTCTCCCAAGGTCACGCCAAGCCCCACGAAATCCCATCCGAGCTTGTTGCCTACCTTGCCCTGCATCCTTGCCGCGAACTTATCCCCGTCCTTTGCCATAGCAAACTTGTCCGGTGCGGGCGTAACTTCGGAATTGCCGCCGGTGTTTAAGTCGTTATAAGTGTACCACCAGCCGCCCGATGAAGCCTGAACCTTTCCTGATGCAAAATCGTCCACCGCAAACTTCTCGGCCGCCGCAAATACCAGCGCCGCAGCCATTACAACAACAACCGCCGCCATCAACAACTTTTTCATAAAGCACCTCCTGTTTGATTTTTATTTCCTTTAGTACAGTTGCAGATCGTCTATCCATATATCGACCGGATGGCCCTGGCCGTCCGAGTACTGCCACTTGATCAGGTTCGCGTCGGATAGAACCTCGTCGATACTGACAAGATTTTCCTTTTTGGCCCAGGAAGGCTGCCTCAAATCCTTTTTAAAATCCAGCCTTACGGTTTTCCAGTCAGCGGTAATGTCTTTCGTTATATCAGCTTCATAATCCGCATAGTCCGTCAGGCTTACGCATGTTCCGAATTTCTTATCGGATGCCTTGCCCTCGTGGGGAATGATAAACATGACTTTACCGGCCGGGACCGTTCCTTTTATCTTAAATTCAATGCCATGGAACGCCCTAATGTCTATCCCGTTGCAATGAGGGCAGGATGAACGTTCGCTCAGGAACGTATCCACCCCTATGTAATTTTCCCCCGGCTTCGTGCCGGCGTTCCCGGTTATCCTTATGGCGTAGCCCGTATTGCCGTAGCCGGGCGAACTCTTTACGAAGAGGTTCTCGCACGAAGTGGAAGCCGGCGGCCAGACAGTGGAATTTCCGCCCTGCGCGTGGTCGTCATAAGTGCACCATATCCCGCCAAGCGCGTTGCGCTGGGTGTTTGAGTCGTTGTAATCTATCTTCATGTAAAGCCCCACCGCCGCCACAGCCAGCACAGATACAAATACCGGTATTATCTTCCAGCCGAATACGGGCTTTGCGGATTTTTTTGCCGCTTTGGCCATAAGTATTGATTTCATATATTCCCTGTTCTTTGGAAGCTCCAAGCCTTCTATTTTTTTCATTTTGTCTTCCATATCACTTTACCTCCCCGGCCGAATGCTGCTACGTATGTAGAATGCCTGCGCCTGAAAAAGGTTGCGCCGCTATTTTTTCCCTTAACATCTTCAGCCCCCTGGACAGGATGGATTTTATGGTGCCTTCTTTTACATCCAGTGTGGCGGCTATCTCCTCGATCTTCATTTCCTGATAAAACCTGAGTATTATCACTTCCTGGTACTTTTCGGGAAGTTCCCGCAGTGCCCTCAAGACCTTTGCCGCATCGCCGTTCTCGTCAAGCCGCTCCTGCGCGCGCATGATCTCGGCTTCCAGATCATTTTTTGAGGCCAATTCAGGCATATTATTCTCCTCGATGGCCTCTTCCATTGATTTGGGTTCGTATTTGTGGTGCCTAAAATACATATTTATCTCATTGGAGGCTATGCGGTAAAGCCATGAGGAAAAGGGAGCTCCCGCCCATTTGAACTGCCAGAGGTTTTTCAATGCCTTGAAAAATGTCTCGGAAGTGATATCACGGGCAATCTCAACGTTCATAGTGCGGTATATGCAGTAACTAAGTATCTTTTGATAATAAGCCTCAAATATCAGGCCAAAGGCTTCGGGATCCTCTCGTGCATTCTCCACCATATTTTTTTCGGTGTCTCTATCCAATGGATGTTCTCCTTGGCTTTTTGCTTAAAACAGTTCCATTATTATAATGCACGAAGGGGTAAAAAGGTTGCGCAAAAAAAAGCGCGTGGAGAACGTATACATGCATTCCCTACCTTATTATTACAAACATCTTTATCCTGCTTTTCGTTTCTTTCCCCGACACGCCTGACTGTTTAACGACGTAAAGATACAACCCTGCGGAGAGGTCTTTCAGGTACGATCTGTTTACCGGCTTCACCACAAAACCCTCCGGGCATGCTCCCAGGTCGACTGATTTTATCAGCCTGAACGCTCTGGTGTAAATAAGCAATTTCACCGCCTGCGCCGGCGCGGTTACGTTAAAACCTATCTGCATATCATACAGGTCCGGATTTACCGGATTTGGATATGCAATCTCATTCCCCGTCAAAGGCGTTGCGGCAGGAACCGCAATAGTCGGGGTGAATGAGTCTTGCGGCGTGAAAGTCGGCGAGGATGCCGGCGTTATTACTATTGTCAGGGTATTTGTGGGGCTCATTACCGGCGTGCTTGTAAGCGTAAGCGTGGAAGTTCCGGTCAAGCTCTTTGACGGTGTCACTGTAAATGTATTGCCCGGAGTTAGGGTCCGTGTAAAAGTACATGTTGGTGTAAATGTCTGCGTGTCAGTATCAACTGCCGTCCGGGTCACCGTAGGGGTAATAGTTTGGGTCGGCGGTGTCCCGGTCATCGATTCCGTGACAGTCGGCGTCGCAGAAGCGGTTAACGTTATTGTAAAAGTAGGAGTGGTTGTCGTTGAGGCTGTCACAGTACAGGTCCGCGTGGCTGAAAGCGTTGTTGTCCCCGTAAATGTAGTCGTTGCGGAATTTACCGGCGTTAATGTGGGCGTCGGAGCGGCGCCCACCAGCCTGATATTATCAATATCAACTGTGTAATCGGTTGTGTAATTATTCGTGAACGCTATATAATTGACCGCGGTCTGGCCCGAGTCAAGCAGGGCTGAAAGCGGTATCAGCGCCGTCTTCCATGCTGTGTTGACAGCACCGCCCTCAACCAGGTACGGAGTCGGGTCCAAATTAATGGTCCCGCCTGTATCCAGCCCGGCATCAAAATTCACCACCGGATTGGGGCTGGATGGGTCCTGCCTTATATTGAAAGAAAGGTATACCTGCCCCGCGGTTGATTTCGGGTTATTTAAAACCCAGTAATGCTGCTCCCACCAGCCGGTCACACTTGTATAAGTGAGCTTCATCATATTGCCCGGATCGCCTCCCGCAGTCTGCGCCATAATTCCAGGAGCCGTGCTGTTTATGGTCCCGTCCGCTATGGTTGCCCCTGCCGTGTCGCCGTCATAAATTATCAAAGCCGAAACTGTGGGGGTAAT
>PMTB01000194.1 GCA_003167475.1 candidate division FCPU426 bacterium
CCCGCTGGAAGAACTTTCAGTGGGCCTGAATGTCAGGCTGTCGACTGATTATATAGCTGAATATAAGGACTCAAATGTCACCGTGGACCTTGGCGCCATTTATAAACAACTGGTCAACGGCAACTATTTAAGGGCCGGGCTCGTTATAGGGAACATAGGGACAAAAGCCATAATGAGCGCTGAATCTTTTAACCAGCCTTTTGACGTGGAGATCGGCGTATCGGACCTCACGCAATTATTTGGGTGCGAGTTTCTCCTCACAAGCCAGGTTACTTTCCAGATAGACGACGTGACGCAGTTGGGCCTCGGCGCGGAATACTGGTTCTTTGACACTTACGCATTAAGGGCGGGCGTAAAGATCGGGCACACGCTGGACCCGTCTTTGGGCGCGGGGATAAAATACAAGAATTTCGAGCTCGATTACGCGTTCGTCAATTATGACACCCTGGGCGCAACGCACAGGTTTTCCCTGCTGTTTTCATGGGGCACGCCGCCGGCGCGCCTGGCGGTTGTCCCGTTCCTTATTTCCCCGAATAATGACGGGTTCCTTGACAAGGCGTATTTCACTCCGATCCTGCAGGAAATAAACCTTATAAATAATGTATGGATCAATATATATGACGGGAAGGGCTTGAAACTTATTACAAGGATCCCGGCGAAAAAGCCGGACGAGAAAAAAATAGAATGGGACGGCACCAAAGACGGCAAGGTTTTGCCCGACGGGGTTTACAAGGCGTCCGTATCCGCGGAATACGTCATTAACGGCGCGTCCGAATCGAATAAGATCGACATTGAAATAGACAACACCCCGCCGGAAATAAGCATGGAAGCGGGGCCGGTCTATAAAAGGACTGGCAAAGAGGACGCGCTTTTGATACCTGTCACATTCACGTTCTTTGCCAAGGACAAAAACGGGATAGACCGCTGGCAGCTTGTTATTTGGGGCCCTGATAAAAAAGTATTTTACACTACGTCGGGCAGGGGCATGCCTCCGCTGTCCGTATCGTGGGATGGCAAAGGCAATGACGGCAGCTACGCCAAAACCAGTATGGAATATTATTACAGTTTTGTGGCCTTTGACACCTTAAATAACAGGAGCCAGACGCCGGTTGAAAAAAGGCTGCTGCTTGTAAGGGAGATAAAAATAGTGTTCTCGTCCGACGCGCTATTTGACGCCGGCACGGCGAACGTAAAAGTCTCGGCGTACCAGATGGTAAGGGATTCAAAGTCAATAATAGAACAGTTCCCGGGCACGGAACTAATCGTGGCCGGCCATACAGACAACATAAAGCCGTCAGGCAAAACTTACATGGATAACATAGAACTCTCCCAGGCCAGGGCCGACGCAGTAAGGTTCTTCATGATAAATTTTATGGGCCTGGACCCAAAAAGGATAATACCCGAAGGAAGGGCGGACAGATACCCAATAGCCCCGAACGACACCCCGGAAAACAGGGCGAAGAACAGAAGGGTTGAGATTATAATAAGAAGTACAGTGTATAAGTAGGGGCGGACCTATGTGTCCGCCCGCTGTGGGATTTTGACCTGCGTAGAGCGGCTGCTTGCCGCCGCTCATCGTTGGTTTTAATGTGTATGTTTAGATTGTGTAGTCGCGGGCCTACGCCCCACCGGCCCGCGCCTAGATTTGCGCTGGATACACGCAAACTATTTGAAGTGCCTGCGTATTAAGAAGGTTTAATAGCACGAAATATGAATCCAGAGGAGATAAATAATGAAAAAGAAACTCGTTTTATCAATGGTTATTTTAATAGTAGCAGTTCTTACCTCGGGTTTTAAATATTCACACATAATGTCTTGGGGAGGTTATGGGACGGATGAAGGAAAGTTTAATAAACCGAAATTTTTAGCCGTGGATAATTCCGGCAATGTTTTCGTAGCTGACACATATAATTGCAGAATACAAGAATTCAGCCCTGATGGAAGATTCATAAAACAATGGGGAAGCAGAGGGAAAGGTAAAGGGCAGTTTGGCGGTAAATTTCCTGTAGGACCTACCGGGATTGCAATTGATAAAAAAGGAAATATATATGTTGCAGACAATAGCAATGAAAGGATAGAAAAATTTGATTCGTTGGGCGGCTATATAACGGAGTGGTGCGGTTTAACGGAGGCAGATAATATTAGTGACCCTTACGGAATTGCGATAAATAACGATGGGTATGTATATGTAGTCAATTCAGGCAATCATAATGTTGTGAAATTCACATCGATGGGAAAGTATGTGACAAAATGGGGCGGCAGTTCTGGGAATTACGGAAGTGGAAAAGGAGAGTTTAGGGAACCCCAAGGAGTAGCAATTGATCAGCAAGGAAATGTTTACGTGGCTGACACGGTGAACAACCGGATACAGAAGTTTTCCGCAGAGGGCAAATATTTAAAAGAATGGGGGAGAACTGGAAGTGAGGACAGAAATCTTTATTTACCAACAGGGGTTGCGGTTGACAAGGAAGGAAATGTTTATGTTTCAGATGCAGGCAATGACAGGATCCAAAAATTTTCAACTGACGGAGTGTTTGAAACAGAGTGGGGTAGCGAAGGATCCGATAATGGACATTTTAGCGATCCTAAAGGAATCACTGTCGATAACGGCGGTAATGTTTATGTAATTGATAATTATAGCAGAATACAAAAATTTGGATTTTCAATAAAAGGGGAAGATAAGGACAAAATTAATATCGACTATAAAATACCTTGCCGCAATTATCCGGAAGTAAATGGAAAATGTTTTACGGTTTATGGACGGACAGATTTTTATAACGGAGCTCCAAGCATGAAAATTTGGGTGATTGGAACACATCACCTGCTTGGTGTTTGCCAAAATTCTTGTAGTGACTTGTCAATTCCGGACAATCTGGCAAAAGTCATTAAGGACTCTGAAACTGAAGTGTACGGAAAATTTACCGTTTGCCCCTTTGGTGATTATAAAGAGGGAGAGATGCAGATGGTTTGTATCGAATCGGTAGAAATTACAAAAGTTGTTGAAGCGAAATAAGCATGGAAAATATGGAAAAGGGTCTCGTAGGACGTGTGCCGTTTCATGCCGTTTAAAGCCAACCGCCGGGTGCCCCACCGGGGCACCCCTACGCGACGAAAAAACCAATGCAAACATTTCTAAAAATACCGTTGACAAACTTCCCGCAAAGGTGTAATTTATTACCGTAACGGAAAAGAAACTTAAAAAGTAATTGTCCTTTAAACTGGCCCTGCGAGGCTGGTAAGGAGCAGTCACCAATTTGCCTTCTTACTGCATGTCCGCAGGAAGAAGGTTTTTTCATTTACGGCTTCGCCGTAAATGAAATCCGCCAAAGCTTTAAGCGACGGCGGACACACCACTTCCTGTCCCATGCACTTATGCCGCGCCTGCCATAACCGGAGGCTTTAGTTGGAAAAAAAGCTTAAAATAAAGAGCGAGATCCTCGACAAACCCTCGATTGCCCGGGCTTTAACCCGTATTGCCCATGAAATAATCGAAAAAAACAAAGGCGCCGCTAACCTCATTATAGTCGGTATCCGCTCGCGCGGGGACATCCTTGCTTTGCGCATCGCCGATAAGATCAATGAGATTGAATCCGTCAAGGTGCCTGTCGGCGCTGTTGACATCACTTTTTACCGCGATGACTACGACCGCGTCACAAAAGCCGAAGTAAAATCCACCGAACTCCCCATGAACATAGACGGCAAGGACATAGTGCTTGTCGACGATGTCCTGTATACCGGCCGCTCCACCCGCGCGGCCATGGACGTTATCATAGAATTCGGAAGGCCAAAAACCATACAGCTCGCGGTCCTTATAGACCGCGGCCACAGGGAACTGCCCATACAGGCAAATTATGTGGGGAAGAACGTGCCGACCAGCGGCGAAGAAATGATTGTTTTGAAACTCCAGGAATCAGACGGCGAAGAGAAAGTCCTTCTCGCTGAAAAGGAGGCTTAAGATGGCGCTTCAACATTTGATAGCCCTGCAGGATGTTTCAGCCGAACAGATAACCGAGATACTCAAACTCGCCAAAACTTTCAAGGAAGTGAACGAGCGGCAGGTAAAGAAGCTGCCAACCTTAAAAGGCAAAACCGTGGCGAACTTCTTTTTCGAGAACTCCACGAGGACTAAAACCTCATTTGAGATTGCGGCCAAAAGGCTATCTGCCGACGTCTTAAACCTTGCCATTTCAACCTCGTCCGTGGCCAAAGGCGAAACCCTTATAGACACGATCCGTACCATTGAAGCCATGCAGATTGACATCGTTGTGATAAGGCACGGAGTTTCCGGAGTGCCGCAGATGCTCACCGGCAACATTTCTTCCCGCATTATAAACGCCGGGGACGGCATGCACGAGCACCCCACACAGGGCCTGCTTGATATGTTCACCATACTTGATAAAAAAGGAAGGCTCGAAGGCCTCACAGTGGCCATTGTCGGCGATATAGCGCACTCGCGTGTGGCGCGGTCGAATATATGGGGTCTGAAAAAAATGGGGGCAAAGGTCCGCGTAGTGGGCCCGGCAACTTTGATACCTAAGGACATAGAAAAAATGGGCGTTGAAGTTTACCATGACCTTGAAAAAGGGATAAAAGACGCGGATGTCGTCAATATCCTCAGGATGCAGCTTGAGAGGATGAAGAAGCACCTTTTCCCGACCATCAGGGAATACGCCATGTTGTTCGGTGTAAATACCACAAAATTAAAGTCCGCAAAGCCGGACTGCCTCGTCATGCACCCGGGTCCCATGAATCGCGGGATAGAAATATCGCCGAACGTTGCTGACGGGCCGCAGTCTGTCATAGAAGAGCAGGTCACAAACGGAGTGGCTGTCAGAATGGCTGTCCTGTATCTCATGGGAGGAGGCAAAGCAAATGAAATTATTGATTAAAAACGGCACCATAGTCGATCCCTCGAATAAAAAAGAGGAAAAGGCCGATATTCTTGTAAATAACGGGAAAATAGAAAAGGTGGGAAAGTCCATCACGGATAAAGATGCGGAAGTTGTGGACGCGTCTGGCATGCTTGTTCTCCCCGGGTTCATAGACATGCACGTGCACTTCCGCGAACCGGGATTCGAGTACAAAGAAACCATAGAAACAGGCTCGCGCGCCGCCGCAAAAGGCGGTTTTACGACAGTGGCGTGCATGCCAAATACAGACCCGCCGATCGACAACCAGGCAATGGTGGAATTCATAAACATGAAATCAAAACAGGTCGGATTGATAGACGTAAAAGCCATAGGGACCATAACCAAAGGAAGGGCTGGTTTGGAACTTGCCCCTATAGGCGAACTTTATAAAGCCGGCGCTGTGGCCATATCAGACGACGGCAGTACGGTTATGAACGCTGAAATAGTAAGGCGCGCCCTGCAGTACTGCAAGATGTTCGGTATGGCGCTTATCGAGCACTGCGAGGACGTGAATCTTGCGGGCGATAATACGGTAAATGAAGGTTATTACGGCACAATGCTGGGGTTGAAAGGCATACCTGCTTCGGCAGAAGAATCGATAGTGGCCCGCGACATCATGATAGCCAAAGATACGGGCGGAAAACTTCACCTGGCGCATTTGTCAACCGCGGGAGCGGTCGAGATCCTTCGTTGGGCGAAAAAACAGGGGATAAACGTGACCGCAGAAGTCGCCCCGCACCACTTTTCGCTGGATGACTCAAATCTGGTAAATTACGACACAAACTATAAAATGAACCCGCCGCTACGCTCGAAAGATGACGTGGAGGCCATGAAAAAAGGCTTAAAAGACGGCACCATAGACGTGATAGCGACGGACCACGCCCCGCACGCGGAGCTGGACAAGCACGTGGAATGGAACTTGGCGGCATACGGGATCATAGGGCTGGAAACGGCTTTTCCGCTGATAATAACAGAACTGGTGGCCCCGGGAGTGCTGACGATATCGGAAGCGGTGCAGAAAATCACGATAAACCCGGCTAAAATTCTGAATCTTAATAAAGGGACGCTTTCCGAAGGTGCGGAAGCGGATATAGTGATTGCGGATATAAATAAGGAAGTCAACATAACGGAAGAGTTTTTTGGTTCGCGTTCTTCGAACTCGCCTTTCATCGGTAAAAAGTTAAAAGGCAGTATTGAAAAGGTTTATAAAGCCGGAAAATTGGTTTACGAAAATAAGTAGTTGGTTGTCTGTAATTGGCAGGCTGTCATTGCGAGGAGNNCTCGCTCCTCGCAATGACGGTCTTTGATTATGAACTTAATAAGGAGATCGAAAATGAAAAAAGCGATACTAATGTTGGAAGACGGCACCTTTTTCGAAGGCCATTCCGCCGGCCACGACGGCGAGACCTACGGAGAAATAGTTTTTAACACATCGATGACGGGTTACCAGGAGATCCTTACGGATCCGTCCTACCGCGGACAGAT
>PMTB01000217.1 GCA_003167475.1 candidate division FCPU426 bacterium
ATGTGGGCGTGTACGTGGGGGTGTTTGTCAGTGAAGCTGTCAAAGTGGACGTTAACGTCGGTGTCAATGTGGACGTCAGGGTCATTGTCAGGGTGCAGGTTAAAGTGGGCGTTGATGTTTCTGAATCAGTCCGGGTCTGGGTCACTGTCGGGGTAAAAGTGCATGTATTTGTAGCCGTGCCGGTCTGCGTGAATGTATCCGTAAAAGTGCGGGTATAAGTCATGGTGCTTGTAAATGTCGGTGACGCAAAAAAGACCGTGCCCGAGTAGCCGCCGGGGATAATAACGCTGTATCCCCCGTTGATTAGGCCGTTGAACGTCTTATCCCCGGAATCGGAGGACACGGCGCTGAAAAGTATGGCGTCAAAGTTCGGGGAACTGAAAACGTTCCACTCGATACCCGGATAAGATATGAGTATATTGCCCCCCGGTCCTCCCGGCCTCGTGACGGTTCCGCCCCTTTGGCTGACCGGAAGCGCGGGTATGCTCATATTTGACGGCACAAGTATCAGCAGTGAAGAGATCGGCCCGTCGCCCGCTGCTATTACATGATATATAAAGGCTTCACTGTCCCCTGTTACGGCTGTAACTGGTTCTATATAAGCGTAAGCCGCAGGCGTGGAAATTACGGTTTCCGTTATTGTCGGCGTCGCGGTCTGGGTCAGCGAATACGTCTGCGTGACGGTTTCAGTAAATGTGAACGTTGGCGTAAACGTTTCAGAACCGGTGGGAGTTACGGTATATGTCTGTGTAAATGTCACGCTAATGGTTTCAGTTGGAAATTCAGTGGGTGTCTGGGTTACCGTCATTGTCGGTATAAAGTAATAAACTTCCAGGTACATGTAATCCACGGCAAATCCGCTGAAATTGGTGCCAACCGGCCTGATCACGAGGCCGAAGGAATTCACCGTTGCCGGGTCCCACGAATAAAATGAATTTGGGTCCAGGGATGAAGACTGGGGTGTGGTGTTTAACAATACCTGGGCCGCGTGGTCCGTAACGGCCCCGACAGCCCATGAAGCGCCGTTATCCAGGGAATAGTTGGTTTCAAACAGGTCTCCGGCAAGCGTTGAACCTGTGGTTGTTGTATTAAGGACCCTGACCGTGACGGAATTAATTACCGCGTTAGGGAACGGGAATTGGGCGAATGTCGTAAAAAGGTCGGCGCCGTCAACAGACGTGGTTGCCGCGTTATAATCGGGCGCGCTTATATAACTTGGATTGTTCCATGAAATGTCAGTCGTCTGCCCTGCCATGGTCCCAGTCGCAGGCAGGTCGTAAACATCCGCAAATGAGGACGTAAAAAAACATCCAAATATGGCGCATACTGTAATTAAACCCCTGAAATATCTTGCTTTCAAAGACAAAATTGTCCCTTTTCCAAACCGTTAAATCGGTTTATTAGAGTGTTTTTGACTCAATGCGGGTATATTGCCTTATTTAACACTGAAAAGCTTAAAATAGGGCATTTATATTATACTACAGGATATGTTGTTTTCAAACACATAATTAGACTTATAATAAGGAAAGACGGGAGTGATATTGATAATATTATTTCCTCGAATGCGGATGCGCCTTATCGTATTCCCTTTTCAGCTTGTTTATAGAAAGGTGCGTGTATATCTGGGTTGTGGAGAGATTTGCGTGGCCCAAAAGTTCCTGGACCGAACGCAGGTCCGCGCCCCTGTCGAGAAGGTGGGTGGCGAACGAGTGGCGGAGCGTGTGAGGCGTCACTTTCTTTTCCAGGCCGGCTTTAACCGCGTATTTTTTTATCATCATTTCTATGGCGCGTGTGGTCAGCCGCCCCTTGTTTTTGTTTATAAAAAGCGCGCTGTCCGGCTTTATTTTTTTAAGTTCCTTTGTGTATTTTCTCAAAACCGCGACAGCCTGCCCTCCCATGGGCACTATTCTTTCTTTCGCGCCTTTGCCGAGCACTTTGATCTCTTCATTGACAAAATCCACGTCAGTTGCGTCCAGTGTCGTTACTTCGTGCACCCTGATGCCCGTGGAATAAAGCAGTTCAAGTATGGTCTTGTCCCTCAGAGAAAAAAAATCGCCTTCTCCTGTGGCGTTAAGAAGAGCCGCGGTTTCCTCTTCTGTAAGGACATTCGGAAGTTTTTTGTCGTCTTTGGGGGTGAGTATGTAAAGAAAAGGGTTCTTTGGTGTTTTCTTTGTTTTCACGAGGAATTTATAAAAGTTCCTTACGGCTATCACCTTGCGTATTATGGAGGTCTTGTCGTATTTCTTTTTGCCCAGATAAACGAGGAATTCCCTGATCTTGTTTTCCGTCACGTCTATCGCCCCGCCGGTAAACTCCAGGAACTGCCTTATGTCGCGGGTATAATTATCCTCGGTATGTATGGAATAGTTCTTTTCCAGGGTCAGGTATTTGGCGTAGGAAGCGAGTTCCTCCGGGCCTTTACTCATTTGTCTCCGGCTTCTCAGCCTCTGCGGGCTTATCCGCCTTGTAGTCGCACTTTTTGCAGTAGATCACGCTTCCGGTCTTTTTCCATTTTTCCAGCAAAAAATCCGCACCGCACTGCGGGCATTTTTCAGGTATGGGCTTGTCCCATACCATGAACTTGCAAGTGGGATAGTTGGAGCATCCGTAAAATTTCCTGTAGCGCTTGAACGTCCTCTCGATGACGTCCCCGGTGCCGCAGTCCGGGCACTTGACGCCCATTTTTTTCACTATCTGCCTGGTGTACCTGCACTCCGGGTACTTGGAACACGCTATAAAATCCCCGTACGGTCCGCGCTTTATGATCAGAGGGGAGCCGCATGTGGGGCAGTTCTCATTAAGCTGCACTTCTTCCTTTATAGCGCCGTTCTCATCGAGCGGCTTGGCGTTCTTGCATTCGGGGTATTTTTCGCAGGACAAAAACTTGCCGTGCCTGCCCCATTTGATTATCATTTTGCCGCCGCATTTTTCGCATACTATGCCCGTGTCGCCCTCTATATCCTTTTTCATGTCAAGCATATAGGGTTCCGCGGCCTTTAAAAGCACCTCGAACTTCGTGTAAAATTCCTTCAAAAGGTCCTGGTACCTGATGGCGCCTTCTTCCACGCGGTCCAGGTCTGCTTCCATTTTCGCCGTGAATTCCTCATTAATGACATCCGAAAAATTCTTGAGTATGATCTCGCACACAAGCGTGCCGAGTTCCGTTGGGGTCAGCTTGCTTTTTTCCCTGGTGATGTACCTGCGCGCGACCAGGGTGGATATTATGGGCGCGTATGTGGACGGCCTGCCTATGTCCTTTTCCTCCAGGGCCTTGATAAGCGTGGCGTCTGAAAACGACGGCGGAGGCTGGGTAAAATGCTGCTCGGGTATGAGTTCCTTTAGGCCCAGTTTTTCTCCCTGCGCCACGTCCGGCAGTTTTCTCTCCTCGGATTTTTCCTCGTCAATATTGATTGGCGCGTTGTCCGGCTGTTTTTCAACTTCGGTCGTTACTTCGTAAACTTTCAGGAAGCCGTCAAAACGCTGTATGGAGCCGTTAGCCTGGAAGGTAAACTCCCCGGCGGCGATCTTCACGCGGGTGTCGTCAAATATCGACGGCGCCATCTGGGAAGCCACAAACCGCTTCCAAATTAGGGCATATATTTTGAACTGGTCGTTGTCGAGATTTTCCTTTATATCCGCCGGCGCGCGCATGACAGAAGAAGGCCTTATGGCTTCGTGCGCGTCCTGCGCTGATTTTTTTGACTTAAAAACATTCGGGGTCTCAGGCAGATATTCCTTGCCTATGCTGTTTGCTATATATTCCGCCGCTTCTTTCTGCGCCTCGTCGGCGATACGGAGCGAATCGGTCCTCATATAAGTAATCAAACCGACCTGTCCCTCGCCTTTTATCTCAAGTCCCTCATATAACTGCTGGGCTATCATCATGGTTTTCTGCGCCGTAAAATGGTGCTTGCGCGCCGCGTCCTGCTGCAGGCTCGAGGTGATGAAAGGGGGGAGCGCTTTCCTGCGCCGCTCTTTTTTCACCACTTCCGATATGACATATTCCGAGTCTTTCAGCTGCTCGAGTATGGCCCTGCTGTCGGACTCGTTCTTTAGGTCTATTTTCTCATTATTTTTTTCCGTGAGCCTGGCGTCTATGACCTGTTTGCCGTCGTTCTCAAGTATGGCGCGTATGGACCAGTACTCGACCGGGTTGAACTTGTCTATCTCAGCCTGGCGCTCGACTATCAATTTCAGGGCCACGGACTGCACACGGCCGGCCGAGAGCCCTTTCCTTATGGCCTTCCAGAGAAGGGGGCTGAGCTTATAACCCACCAGCCT
>PMTB01000046.1 GCA_003167475.1 candidate division FCPU426 bacterium
GTCAGCATATACCCAAGGTATCCGGTATATGTCTCATCCCCGAACATGGACTGCCCGTATGACAGTATCAGGTTCTGGTTGTCCGTCACATTCCATTCCAACCCGATATTGGCGCTATTAAGGGGCGGCCCTTCCTTATACTGGGCCGTACTGTAATTCAATTCAAGGCCGACTTTGAGCGCCGGATTGATCTTATACTTTAATACCCAGCCCAGGTACCACCAGTTTTGCCTGTTATTCGCCTGCTCTATCCAGTACCCACCGCCGCCATACGTCGAAAAATTGACCCAGGATTTTTCAAGCCAAAGAGGTATAAAAATCCTGGCTTTTCCGCTTCCAAGGTTTCTGGCATCATCTCCCGTGGGCACTTCCACATGTGGGAAAATACCCGCCTGCGGTATGATGTCCGATTCATCCAAAAATCTCGCCTTTGCCCCCAGTTCCACATCGCCAAAACCAATATCCTTAACCCCTTTGGAATCGGCATAAAAAGAAAGGGGCGCGATCATATGAAGCTGGAGCCATGGCAATGCTCCGTAATTTATTTCCAGCCCCGGAGCCGCTCCCGTGGCCGCCGGGGTTTCATTGACGAACTGGTAAAACAGGTAAAATTCCCAACTGCCGTAAGGGATCACTTCCGGGTCATCTGTCGTATATGGCGGGCCTGCGTAGGCTGCCGCGAACAGCATTGCCACCGCAAGCGCCAAAAATAATATTTTCTTCATTTTATCCCCTCCGTCGTTTTTTTAAGTCTTATTTTATTGTTTCCTTCTTTTCAAATATTTCCTTAAAAAATGATTTCATAGCCTCCCACGAGCGCATATCCGCTTCCTTGTTATAGGCGAGCCCCGTGGTAGTATTGGACCCATTGTCCGGGTTTGTGAAGCCGTGGACCGCCTTGCTGTAAAAGTTCATCTGCCAATCCACGTCCGCCCCGCGCATCTCGTCCTGGAATATTTTTATCTTGTCCCAGGATGTATACGGATCCTCTGCCCCGTGAAGCACGAGCACTTTTGCCTTAATATCACCGGGTTTGGCCAAAACAGGGGTGTCAAGGTTCCCGTGAAAGGTCACAGTGCCGAGTATATCCGCGCCGCTGCGGGCCAGTTCAAGCGCCACGCCGCCTCCGAAGCAGTAACCCATGGCCGCGATCCTGGAATTGTCGGCAATGTTCATTTTCCTGAATTCGGCAAGCGCCGCGTTTACGCGGGAGCGCATCAGCGGCCTGTCCGCCCTGTATTTGCCGGCTTCCTTGCCTGATTCTTCCATGGTCGCCGGCCTTATGCCCTTGCCATAGATATCCGCGCAAAAAACCTGATAACCCAGTTCCGCAAGCTGCATGGCCCTGCCCTTGACATAATGGCCGAGCCCGTTCCACTCGTGCACTATTATCACTCCGGGCGCCTTGCCGGCCCTGACCGGGTCATAAACCACATAACCTTCCAGGACAGTGTCTCCATCCTTGTACTCAACATCCTTTGAAACAAATTTTGAACCGGCCGTGAGTATTGAAGCTCCGAGGAACATCAGGATAAGGGACATATAAATTATCAGGGTCTTGTTTTTCATAACCGCTCCTTTTTATTTTTTTTCTTTCATATGGTTGCGCATCACAAAATCCCAGTTAATAAGCGGCCAAAATGCCTCTATGTAGTCTGCCCGCTTGTTCCTGTAATCTATATAATAAGCATGCTCCCAGACGTCTATTACCAGAAGCGGCTTTTTCCCTTCAGACGCAGGGCTTCCCGCGTTTTGTGTGCTGACGATTGAAAGGGTCTCGTCACGGTTATCCACAAGCCATACCCAGCCCGAACCAAACAGCGAAAGCGCTGCCTCGGAAAACTTTGTTTTGAGAGAGTCAAGGGAGCCGAAGGTCTTGTTAATCAGCATCATGAACCCTTCGTCGAGCTCGGGCGTCTGTTTGGACCTTAAGCACTTCCAGAAGAAAGAATGGTTCCAGTGCTGGGCCGCGTTGTTGAACACCGGCCCTTTTGCCTTGCTTATGATCTCCTCCAGCGTCATGTTCTCAAACTCGGTTCCCTTGATCAGCTTGTTCAGATTGTTCACATAAGCGGCGTGGTGTTTTCCGTGATGGTACTCGAATGTTTCGGCTGAAATGTGCGGGGCAAGAGAGTCGGGCTTGAAAGGCAGTTCGGGCAAAGTGTGTTCCATAAAACCTCCTGTTTTTTGGTATAAAAATATATAAAGAAATAGCAATAAAATCTATAGTGTTTAGTGGGGTTTTTTTAGTTGGCCTGTCAATAAAGATATAGCATTTAAAACTGCATAGTCAACATTAAACTTCTGTTTTAGCCTGGATGTTACTTGCAGGGCACATCGTACAGGTCGCGCAGGTACTTTACCGCTTTTGCGCGCTCTTCTTTTGTGGCTTTTTCCATATAACATACCGCGACCGCAACCGTGCCTATGCCGTGGCAGCCTTTGGTCCAGCAGACAACATTCTTGCTTGTGGTCGCGTGGGTCATGACCTTGTCGGCTTCCTGAACGTCAAGCAGGTAATATCTCGCGTCGACCTTTATGTCCTTGCAAAGCACGATATAAACCCCGGCCTTGTCATACATCTGCCTGGTGGAGCCGTACG
Organism: candidate division FCPU426 bacterium; assembly: GCA_003167475.1. GTDB lineage: Bacteria > Oederibacteriota > PGYV01 > PGYV01 > Palsa-1178 > PALSA-1178. The sequence continues at coordinate 2,603 of PMTB01000046.1, forward strand.
GTCCTTCAAAATCGTAAGTGCCAAATTTTAATGACATATTGCCTCCGTTGGTTGGTTGGTCGTTCGTTTTTGTTCTGTGTTCTTTGTTCTGTGTTCTCTGTTCAACAACAAAGAACATAGAACATAGAACACAGAACAGAGAACAATCAAGTCCTACTTCACTTTCCCCCTGAGAAAAACCGCCATCCTGCCGTCCACCAGTTTCATATGCGCCACGAACCATTCCGCAACTCTGCGGCTTCCTTCATATACTTCCTTTTCGGTTATTTTGCCCTGGTTGAATTTTTCCCTTAATTCGGCCATATCAGCCATTATCTGTGCGTGTTCTTTCTGGTGCCCCGGGAATTCGGGATAGCCATAGACGTGCATATAACCTTCCTCCGTCTTAAAATGCTCCTCGGAATAAACCTCAAAAAACTTGATTGCCTCTAAGATCTCTTCCTTTGATTTTTCGGCGTCCACGGCCTCTGATATTTCATTTATCTTTCGCACCATTTTTCTGTGCTGCACATCGATGTCGCCGATCCCAACCGACATTTCAGGGGTCCATTCAGTATACATGTTATTCTCCAGTAGTGGCGGCTAAAGCCGCGGTTTATAATTCCTTGTAGTGCTTTATAAGCCTGTAACCCGTAAAAGGCTTGTCGGATATCACAAGCCCGGACACCTTATAGCCTTCTTTTCCCTCGTCGTTCAATATTACTTTCTGGTATGTTATGCCGCCTTCGCTTACGGCCACATAGAACACTATTAGTTCCTTCGAGCCGCCCTCGGTGAAGTAATCCTTCGCGCGCGTGCCCTCAAACTTCCCGAACTTGGTAAGGAAATAGGACGATGTTTTTTCCAGGTCCTGCCGCCCGAAGTTGTCCTTGTAAAACTTGTTCGTCATATCATAAGCCTTGTCTATGTCCTTCTCGGTGTATAAAAAGCTTAAGAACGTGTTGGCTGTTTCCCGCGCCTTCTCGGGATTATGGTAATAAATAAAACCGCACCCGGCAAGCATGCAGAACATGGAAATTATTGCCGCCGTTTTAACAAGCAATTTGTAATTGGTAACCCGTAATTTTTGTCCTATTGTGACGCCCATATATCCCTCTTGTATTTATTGTCCGGCGATACTCCGCCGGTTATATATATCTTATCCTTGTATTCAACTGCAGTAAAAGCGCTCCTCTGCCCAAACTCCGCATTAGCCGTGGACGATACCCAATAGTAACCGTTTACGCTCCACCATACTTCATTTCCGGGAACGCTTGGTATAAAAACCTGTAACGCGCTGCGTGTAGTTCCCAGGGGCGCGCTTTGCGAAGCAGTCTGTGTGACGCCCTGGGCGGCGCTTTGTAAAGCGGACTGTGATACGCCCTGTGGAACGCTTTGTAATGCTGCCAGTGTCACACCCTGAGGGGTGCTTTGTAATGCGGCCTGCGTTACACCTTGTGGCACGTTTTGAGATGCTGTCTGCGTCACGCCCTGTGGGACGCTTTGCGACGCGGTCTGTGTGGTTGATTGCGGAGAGTTTTTTGGAACGGCCTGCGGCGTGGTGCCTTTTGGGCCGAACCCGCCTAATACCCACATACGGTCCTTATATGTCATTGCGGCAAAATCCGCCCTCGGTGTGAATCCCGCGTTAATAGTGGCAATTTTCCAGTCAATGCCGTCAACCGACGACCAAACATCGGAAAGGTAATTCTCGCCGGATTTGCCGCCTATTATCCAGAGTTTTCCGGCGAAAGACAGCATGCCGTGGCCCGTCCTTGGCGGAAAGCCCTTGCTGTCGTCATCTTTCAACTTTGTCCAGCTGCCGCCATCCTTGGATGACCAGACGTCGCTCATGGTTTTTTTCCCGTTGGTCCCGGCCGATACATACAGTACATCCTTCAATACGGCCGCGCCCAAGCCCGCCCTTGCCCCAAACCCGGACGGCGACATTGTCCATGTTATGCCGTCGGCGGAGCCGTATGAGTCGCTGAAAACAACTGTTTTATTTGCGCCGCCTATCACCCACATTTTTTTATTGAACACAGCTGAGGCAAACGAATCCCTCGGCGCGAATTCGGCCTTCGCCGTCGATGAAACCCAATTTTCGCAGTCAATTGTCCACCATACATCGCTTAAGCTCCCGCTTGTCCCCCTGCCGGCCACAACATAAAGCCTGTCATTCATGGAGTAAGCAGCATGATAAGCCCGGGCGGAAAAATCGCAGTACCGCTCGCCAATTTCCCATGCCGCCATGTCGGGAGTTGCAGTAGCCTGGGCATAAGCCGAGGCCGAAGCGGTGGTTGGAGGAGCCACCTTTGAACAAGCGGAAACAACTGTGATAACTAATAAAACAGCCAAAATTTGTTTCATAAACAGCCATTATATATGGACAAAAGGATTTTGTAAAGAGAGAAGGTCAAAAGCTCGAGAAAGTAGATAGTTGATAGTAGAAGGGTTTATGTTGCTCTCATTATAGAAGGACGTATGAATTTCTATAATAGTTTCCAAGCTTGCTGATCAATTTTCGATTTTCAATTATCGAACGCTACAGAGGAAGGTATACAGCCTCTTTAGATCTAGTTGTTTTGTTCGAATTTGAAGCCCTGCTCTTTCATCAAACTCACGCAAATGTCCACAACTTCCGCGTCAAACAGCGTTCCCCTGTTGGTGATTATTTCCCCGAGCGCCACATCTATGCCATACGCGGGCCTGTATGGCCTGGCAAAGGTTATGGCTTCCACCACGTCAGCCACGCTTATTATCCTGCTTTCAAGGTATATTTTATCGTCGGTCAGGCCGTACGGATAACCGGAACCGTTAAGCCTTTCGTGGTGCTGCAGTATAATGTCCGCTATCGGCCAGGGAAAATCGATGGACTTAAGCACATCATATCCTGCCTCCGGGTGTTTCTTTATGATATCATATTCTTCCGCGGTCAAAGCGCCCACTTTATTCAGTATGGAACCCGACACGAATATCTTGCCGATGTCATGTATCAGAGCCGAGATATACACGCAGTTTATCTGTTCCGGCGGAAGTCCCATTTCTTTCGCGATCGCCCTGGCGAGCTGGGCGGTCCTGTGCTGGTGTCCGACCGTGTACATATCCTTTTTTTCAACAAGTTTTTCCATGGCCGTGATTATTCCGTCCATGACCTTCTTTACGGCGGTGTAGCTCTGTTTGAGCTCGGTTTCCATTTTCTTTTTTTCCGTAATATCCCTGACCGTCACCATGACTGCTTTTGGCGAGTTGTCCTGCTTGCGGATAAGCGTGCCGTTCGCCTCCCCGATCATTTTTTCGCCGTTATATTTGATCAGTTCGACCTCAAAATTATGCGCGCTCCCCTCCCTGATGACTTTTTCAAAGGCCTCCCGCATCTTCGCGGCCTCATGCGGGGCCGCAAAGTCAACTATATTTTTCCCGACAAACATATCCATCCGCGGCGCGGCATAGAATTCCAGGGCCCTGTCGGAGGCGTATAGTATAAAGCCCTCCGTATCCGCCACAAAAACAGCGTCCGGAGAAGCGTCGATCAGGCTTCGGAACATCTCCTCGGAATTCCGTATCTCTTCCTCTGTCTTTTTCCGCGCGGTAATATCCCTTGCTATGGCCAAAACGTATTCTTCATCGTCTATTTTATCCTTTTTCAGGCTCACTTCGATCCATTGTTCGCAGCCGTCTTTCCTTATATCGCGCATTTCAAAAACATGATTGCCTTTCTCGTCCAGCATCTGCCCGTGCCCTTTCATGATGCTTTCAAATTCCTCTTCCTTCCCCGAAGGCTTAAAAAGATCCAGCCCCTTGTCCTTTAGTTCCTCATATGTACAGCCTTTCATTTCCGCGGCTTTTTTATTCGCGTCTATTATCCTGCCGGTCTTCGGGTCCAGTATCAGTATGGCGTCGTTCACGCCGTTAAAAATGGCCTTGTAATTCTCCTCGGTTTTCCTCAGGCGCCCTTCCATCTGCCTGTGCTTGGTCACATCCCTCACCGACCCCAGGAACGCCACTGCCTTGCCCTTTGCGTCCTTTATCACCGATTCGTTCATCTCGCAAAAAAACCTTGTTCCATCGGTTTTCAAAAGGGTGTATTCCGCGCCGCTTAAAAAGCCCTCTTTAAGGGTACGCTTCATGTTCACAAGGTATTTTTCCCTGTTTTCAGGAGCCATGAAAATTATGGAACTTTTTCCCACAAGTTCGTGGGCGCTGGAGGCCCCGTAAATATGGGCCGCCCGCTCAGAGGCATAGATGATGGTCCCGTCCAGGTCGGTAATGGTTATGACGTCGGAAGAAGTTATCATGAGTTTCTTGTATATATCGCTTGAATTATTATTGCCAAGAAATGATTTATCCCGCTTCAAGCCGGATTTAACGGAAGACCTGCGCTTTTTTATGCCTGTGTTTTTAAGGGTTTTTTTAACTTTGCCTGTGCGCAATGAATTACCTCTTTTATATTTAGGATAATCCCGGTTAAATACGCTTTCGATAAAATTATAATGAATAACGCCTTGTTTGTAAAGTGTTTTGTTAGATAATGAAATTGCTTTAGTGGTCTTTATGCAATTTTCTTATCTTTATCTGCCTTTCATTCAATTTATCCCGGCTATCCGATAGTGACGTAATTCCTTCCTTCATTTTTACTCTGATACATAAGGTTATCTGCCCTTTTCACGACTGAATCAAGGTCGTCTTGCCTTTTCGCTATTGTCGCGCCTATTGAAACCGTCGCAGTGATATTCTTATCCGGAAGCGTTATATGCGAATGCTCGATCAATCCACGTAATTTATCCGCTATGTTATACAGGGCTTTATTGTCCATATTTGCTATCATTATTATGAATTCCTCGCCGCCCCACCTTCCCACAAAATCCTCTTCCCTCAGATTATTCATGAAGGTCTTGGACACCACCTTAAGCACCTTGTCGCCGTTGTCGTGGCCGAAAGTGTCGTTTACTTCCTTGAAATGGTCTATGTCTATGAACAAAAGCCCGAACTGGTTCGCCCAGGAATACCTGTTCATCTCTTCCAGTTTTGTGTTTATCTTTATCTCGGTGTACCGCCTGTTGCCGACACCCGTCAAAACGTCTATAAAGGCGAGCTGTTCGAGCTTTTCTATCTGCTTGAAAGCCGATATTTTATTTGAATTGTCGTTGAATATTTCCACTGCCCCGGTGACTTTTCCGTTCTCATCCTTCATGGGCGATATGCGCGTCAATACCGGTATGCGGTAGCCGTCCTTATGCTTTAGGTATACTTCCTCCTCGACAAGACGCTGCTCTTTCATGGCCCTGACCGCGGGACAGGTCTCGTTCTTGCACAGGTTCTCGCCCTTGTTATTGGTGTGCATAAGGATATTGTCCCAGCAGTGCGCGCCGATCATATCCACGGCTTTATACCCGGTGAGCTTTTCCGCGGCTTTATTCCAGTAGGATATTTTCCGCTCCCAATCGCAGAAGTAAACGCCCTCATAAAGGTTATCAAGTATACTTTTATAGAAATCCGGTTCAAATCCGGCCGGACCGCTTTTTTTGTCCTTATCGTCAGCCATCGCAGCTCCTGGTTTTAGGTATTGATTAAGTATATATGGTAGTGGTAGTGTAGTCAATCAAAGAGTGATTGCATGAAGGGTGTTAGAGACTGGAGACTGCGCTAAGTTTTTAAGCCAAAAGACAAAAGTAAAGTACTTAAGTGGTGAGGCAAGGGGTGCAAGTAAAACAAAAAACATCGGTGTGTTTCCTGTTTTACTTATCAACTTGCAGCTTTGCTTTACCATTTAACTTTTGTCTTTTGGCTTAAAAACTTATCAAGCATTAAACCTTACCGGCCATAACTTTCTTCCCCTGCTTTTCCGCTACCCTGCCGGCCTGCAGGCAGAAACTTTCAAACCTGGCCTCGAGCAGCTGCGGATACGGGTTTCCGTCGGCTTCTATGGTCAAAAAAGGCATCCTGTCTTTTTCATTATAACCGGTCTGTTCCAGTTTTACGCCGGCCTGGGCATACGCTTCCATCTGCGACTTGTAATCCAGGCTGTTGGCGAGAACTGACTCAGTATAGCGCACAGGCATGCAGGAAAACGGCCCTATGTTCACTATGCCGGCGTATTTGTTGAATACATCCCTCATGGTAACGCCTATGATCATTCCGGGCTCGCCCTTTAAAGTCTTGGGCAAAATGTGCTCGGAATATTTCACTATGTCGTCTATGTCCACTGCTTCCACCTCGCACAAACCGGACTTTGCCAGGATTTTCTTTATTTTGATCTCAATGTGCCTCTGTGTCATGTCCGTGACCAGAAACTCGAGCCAGCCGAGCATGGTATATTCGGGTATGTGAAGCTTGTTATTTATCATGTACGTCAGGTAATACAGCCACTCTGAAAGATGCGCGGTGCGGGCTATAAAGCCTTTTTCAGCGAGGCGTTTTGCGATATTCTTATTCGAGAACGCGTCCCTGCGGACGAATATCTCGCCCATAACCGATACTGTCGGCGCGTCGTGCAGTTTCATCTTCAGCGGTATCTTTTTGAATTCCACGGCTGTCTTTTTAAGCTGTTTGTATATGTCTATGCCCGACGAGCCTTCTATGGCCGCTATTACCTTCCTGCGTTCCTGATGGAATATGGCTTCCGCTGCGTCCGGGTCTTTTGCTATTGTCCACATGGCATTCCTGATGTCGTCCATCATGTCCGCCGCGACCATGCCGCGCCACGCGTTTATCATGAGCCCCGGTCCAAAACCGGTGTAGCGTTCCTCATTGGCAACAGATATGACGGCCACGTTCTCGATCTTCTTTTCCCTGATGAGCATATTCATGAATACATGGTACTGGCCAAGGCGGCAGTAACCCGCCGCGCGCGGCTGGAATACTATGAGTTTCTCATTTTTATCCCTGTCGCTCTGTATGTACTTGAGCATGGTGCCGACCGTCAGAACCATCGGCAGGCACTCTTTTCCGGTTGTAACCGACCTGCCTATCCTGAGGGTCTCCGTGTCCGAGACATTCATGGCTTCCGCCCTTACTCCGGCTTTCCTGAAAGCAGCGGCTATGAACTCCGTGGACAGATCGTTCATGGAAGGCATTATGACCTTTACAGACGGGTCCGTTATCTTTGTTTTGACTCCCATTGAATCCACAAAGAACATCCCCGTGTTTTCTATGGACATCTTTGCCGGGACAAAGGTTGAGTGTTTCGTTTCCTGCGCTTTTTTCATGACTTCAATGTAGTTTTTAACGACGTCAATGAAAGCTTCCACCCTGGTGTCTATGCCCGCGTCAGCCGTATGGCCGTCAAGCTCGAGGGTTAAGGAAGGCTTGTTCTTCATGATGCGCCTGAAATATGTCACCATGAGCGAGTCAATGGCGCACAGGAAGTTTGTGATGTATAGGCCGTAAAGCTGATTGTCTTTTTTCACTATCTGCGACGCGGAGACGAGTTTCTGCCCTATTTCCCAGTGCAGATAATCGTCGTGCGGGAATGCCTTGGGTTCATGCTCCACCGGCAGCATGTCAAACGGTATGACAGCGTAGCCGCGCGAAGTGAGTTTTCTCGGCACGCCCTTGTTTGTGTCTTCGTTAAAAGCGTGATGCGGGGCGCCTAAAAGTACGACCGCTATTTTAGACGGATCAGCATGAAGTTCGTCAAGGAACTGTTTGCCCACCCTTTTCTTTTCCACATAGAACGCTGTCTGCACGGCGTCAGCCTTATCAAACGCCTCACCTGCCTGCGCCGCCGTAAAACCAAGCTGTACGCCGACCTCAACAAAGGACTTTTTCTCCTCCGCAACGCCCTTGGAGAAGTTCAATGTGGGAGCAAGGATCTTTTTATCCAGCCCGCGGCCCTTAAATACCTGCCGCATGGTGAATGCCTCGCCCTGCGTAAATATGCAGGTGGCGGAGAATTCCTTCCTGGACTCGCCGTTTTGCACGTGCATTTCTTCCACGTGAGGCATGAAGACATAGTCGGGATTATGTTTTAAAAGGTCCTCGAACATGCCTATGGACACCTGGGCAGGATAGCAGAACGACGTGGTATGCAGGTGCGCCGCGTCCTCCACAAGTTCCTTTGAAAGGACGACTTTACATCCCAGATTCGCAAAAAAATTATAGTACAGCGGGAACATCTGCAGCACTATGAACGACCTGTTTATCCCGATAACCGGAGCTTTCGGGTTGATCGGCATGGCAGGCGCGAATTGTTCAAATACAAGTTTGCTGCGGACCAGCGAGTAGTCAAGTTTTGTGGCGTCAACATCTATGTTATATCTCTGATTGTAGTATTTATTACAGGCCCCGCCAAAAGGATAAACCTTGCCTTCTATCCTTATCATATTGATGGAGCATTTCCTGTCGCATTTTTCCTTGCCGCCTAAGCATATGAAAGGCTTCTCATTCGTGATCTGGCGGCCTATCATCTTGGCCAGGTCAAACTTGCCTTCTTCAAGCAGGTTTAAGTTCAGTCTTTTCTTTACTTCGAGCGCCACGCCAAAAGCACCCATCAAACCCGGGTCCGGCGGTACTATTATCTGCTTTCCAGTTATGGCGGCCATGGCAAGCGGCACTGCCTTGTTATAGCAAACTCCGCCCTGCATGAATACCTTATTGCCGATCGCCCTGTGTCCCTTTACCCTGTTAACGTAGTTAAAACAAATGGAATAAACCAACCCGGCGAGTATGTCTTCCTTTGATATGCCTTCATGACTGGCGTTCTTAATGTCCGAGGCGATAAAGGCGGCGCACTGGTCATTGAAGTTAGGCGGTTTTACGGCCTTTATGGCCATTTCAGCGATAGACTTGTAATCAATACCGAGCGATTCAAAAGCCGCTTCTTCAAGGAAGGAACCTGTTCCGGCAGAGCAGGCTTCGTTCATCGCGTAATCAGACGCGACGCCCGCCGTGATATGCGTGTACTTCGCGTCCTGTCCGCCTATTTCAAATATAGTGTCAACTTCCGGGTCAAAATAAACCGCGGCTGCCGCGTGGGCTATTATCTCGTTTATTACGCCGTCTGTTATGGAGTAAAGGCCGGCTATCTGCCTGCCCGAGCCTGTTACGCCGATATTCACCACGTTAACCGGCATATTGCCGATGTCCTTTAAAAGGCTCTCATAGCACTGGCGCGAAGCTTCGACCGGGTTGCCGTTTGTGCGCAGATATATGTCCGCGAGTATCTTGTCGTCCGATAAACGCATGAGCACGGCTTTTGTGGTCGTGGAACCTACGTCAAGTCCGATAACGCATTTGTCATTGGCCTGAATCTTGCCCCTTACAGACGGATTAAATGTCACGAGTTGTTCGGCGTCTTTCAGCGGAAGAAGCGTCGGGAAACTTGAATGCCCTTCATTGAAAAGGCTTGTGGGAAGTTTTTTGCCTTTGGTGAATGACGCGACAGCGGCGCCGAGGGCCTCAAAATACGCGGCTTCTTCGGGCACCGTTACATTGTCTATGAATTTTTTTACGGATGCTATGACAGCCTTATTCATGGTCGTCCCGCCGGTGATAAGCACGTTCTCATGCGGCACTTTCATGACAAGCTCGGTTATCTTCTCCCCTATCATGGCGCAAAGTCCGGCCGTGACATTGGCGATAGGCACGCCTTTATTCAAAGCATGGGTACAGTCGGATTTGCAGAACACGGAGCAGCGTCCCGAGACGCTGTATGGGTCGCCCTGAAGGGCCTTCTCAACCGCTTCCTCAATCCCTATGTTCATCCTTTTTATCTGCTGGAGAAAAAAGTCCCCGGTTCCCGAGGCGCACTTGTTGCCGGTTGAAATGCCGGTAACCTTCTGGTTATGGTCGAGGCGGTAAACGATAAAAGTCTCGCCGCCGGCCGAGACGATGGCGTCGTATTTCTTTCCCTTGGCCGATGAATGCCGGAGCGCTTCTTCAATTGCTTCCGGTTCGGTTATGGATGGTACATTGACAAATTCCCTGAAACGCCTGCCCGTAACAAGGACAGGGCTCTCGCCGGGGTTTAATTCCTTCACAACTTCCGCAAACCCGGCTTTAGGGTTGCCGTCATGGGCTTTGCGCAATATACGTTCAATCTTGTATTCTTCCCCGTTTTTAGTCATTTCCACGGCGCTGATAGTGGAAGCGCCAAGGCAAATACCATAAGCTTTTTTAGTCATGTGTTTGCATCTCCTGTCATAATATAGTAGGTTGTTGTAATCATTACAATGTTCGTTTTTGCAATTATTCACCGGGTGTTTACCATGTACCATGGAGGATAAATAATTGGAATATTAATATACAACAAAGCGGGACGGATTTAAAGAGTTATTTTGGGGGTGTATGGACAAAAAGGTTTCACCTGCTGAAATCTTTATGTGGGAGGCTTGAAGGCTGTGCGCCTTCTCTTGGCGTTCGATAGTCGATAGTCGAAAGTTGATCAGCAAGCTTGGAGGGTATTATAGAAGGCCATAGAACGCTTCAGTGTCACCCAGCGGGCGACCCGCTTCGGTTTAAGACCTTCTATCATATCTTCCAAGCTTGCTGATCAACTCNNTCTCGACTATCGACTATCGAACGTTACGAGAAGGCCTACAGCCTTATTTTTTACCAGCTTTCTTTCGTGCTATTGTCTCCTCGTAGTTATTTATCATCTTCTTCGCCATGGCTTCAGCGGACCATTCCTTGGCGTAATCGAATGCCTCTTTCTTCTTCGCCGCGTATAACACTTTGTCATCGAGCATTTTAAACACCGCTGCCGTGAATTCGTCCACGTCCTCATTCACCAGCAATCCGCCTTTGTTTCCTTCCATGACTTCCTTCACTCCCATTTTGCCTACTGCCACCACCGGTGTCCCTACGGCCATGGCTTCAGTTACAACCAGCCCCTGTGTTTCCGTGACCGACGCGAAGGTGAACAGGTCCGCGGCTGCGTAGCAGTTTACCCAATCCTGGGGTTCGAAATAGCCCATGAAGATAACATTGTCAAATACGCCTATATCTTTTGCCGCCTGCTGTACCTTGGCTTCGGCCGGGCCTTTGCCCGCCACTATCAACTTCGTATCCGGGCGCTTGGCCAGGACATTTTTCAACACTTTAAAAAGGAACGGTATGTTCTTTTCCGCGCCTATACGGCCCATGAAAAGGAAGAGCGTTG
>PMTB01000200.1 GCA_003167475.1 candidate division FCPU426 bacterium
GCACTGTATTGTGCTTTTCGTCAAGGACGTAATAATAACCCTCAATTCCGGACAGATCCTCCGAAGTGTCCCAGTGAAGTTCAGGAATGGAATTATTGTACCAGGCTTCCTGGTCCGGGTGCGTCCTGGAAAATACCTTCGGCGGTTTTGCGACGGTATCTATATTAAAACGGTAATGCGAGGCCATGGTGCCGGTATTGCCGGCCTTGTCCTTTGAGACCACGTGCAGGTACCACTCGCCGTCCTTCAAGTCGCCCGAGAATATCGTATCCTTGTCGGTCCATGTTGCGGTAAAGAGCGGCACGGTTTTTTCCGCGTTGTCTATCGCGTAATAAAATCCCTCAATACCCGACATGTCCTCGGGTTTGGATATCTTGAACTGCGCTTTTTTGATATTGTACCACTTGTGCGGGTCGGGGTGCGTGACCGACGAAATATGCGGCGGCAGGGCCTGCGTGTCCACGTTAAACCTGAAGTGGGTCGTGTCCTTTGATATGTTCCCGGCCATGTCTTTTGACTTCACGTGTATATACCAAGTGCCGTCCTGCTTGTCGGCGAGTTCCACGTCGCTTGTGGTCTTATAAATACATTCGTTCTCGTGCGGCTCGGTGTCCGCGCGCTGGTCGACCAGGTAATAAAAACCGTCTATGCCCGAGAGGTCGTGCGGCTTTGCCATGTGCAATTCGACGCGCTTTGAGTTGTACCAGGACTTCTCGTCCGGGTGCGTACGCGAGCTGATGATCGGAGGCAGCGAGTGCGTGTCTATATTTATCCTCAGGTGGGAAGCTTTTGTCCCGGTGTTCCCGGCTTTGTCCTTTGACACTATGTGGAAATATTTGATGCCGTCCTCGAGGGAGGGTATCTTGACGAGATTGGTATCGGTGAAAATGCCGGCTTTTTCCGTGGGCAGGGTGTTGGGCATCTCGTCAACAAGATAGTAATACCCTTCGATCCCCGACATATCCTGCGGCGCCTGCCACTGGAAAACAGGCATGTTGTTGGCGTACCATTTTTCGCCCTCCGGGTGGGTGGTGGAGACCGGCTCCGGCGACACTGCGACCGTGTCTATTTTTACGGCGAAGTGCGAAACTTCCGGGCTTATATTGCCCGCCTTATCCTCGATTAACACATGGAAATACCACACGCCGTCCTCGAGATTTTTGATGGTCACGCTTTCCTTGACCGTTGCCGTGCATTTTGCGGTATCAGGGACCGTATCCGGGTTCCTGTCAATGAAGTATAAGTATTGTTTTACATCAGGGTGCATACCCCACTCTATGGTCGCGTCCTGTCGGTTGTACCATTTTTCCGGCTCGGGGTGCGATTTGCTGGAGAGTTTCGGCGTAACAGCCGCGGACGTGGTGAAAGAATAATCCTGGAGTATGCCCGAAAAACTCCCCACATCGGAATAGGTCAGTATCCTGAAATGATATTCGCTCAATGATTTCAGGTTATTGAGGGTTATTTTATGCTTTGTGGTCATGGTCTCATTTATTATATTATTCCCGTATGAATTATCCGAACCGTACTCGACTATGGTCTGGGCCTCCCTGTCGGTCGACCAGGTTATGACGGCGCTGTGGGATGTTATCTCGGAAACCGCCGCGTCAAAGAGCCCCGGCGGAGGCGTGTTCGATATGGTCGTCCTGAATATCCTGCCTTTTGCAGAAGAACCGAAATAAAGGTAGCCGTTAAAAAGATGCAGCGACCTGATGTCCTCTTCGTCGGTCTGGAACGCGAGTTCCCATGATTTTCCGTCGAGTGTCTTATACACCCTGCCGTTGTCCCCGCTGCCTACATACATGCCGTTTCCGAAGGCCTCGAACCTGTAGAAGTTTACGTCCTTTTCCGAAAAGAAGTTCTCTATCCAGTTGGTGCCGTCCTCTGTCATATATATGAGCCCGCCCGTGGCTTTCGCGGTGGACGCGTAAAGCTTGTTCTTGAAAACAAAAAAGTCGTTCACGAAGCTCTGGTTTGTGTCGAATATTTTCTGCCAGTTTACGCCGTCGGCCGTGCGGTAGACCAGGCCGTTGGGGTATGTACCGGCGTAAAGATAATCACGGTACAGCCCGAAGCACGATACGGCGAGTTCGGCGGTATTGAGCGAAACCACCCAGTTAGTGCCGTTGTATGTATATATTTTGCCTTCGGTCGAGGTGCCTGCGAAAAGCCTGCCGCGGAAAGCTTCCAGGCAATGTATCCTCGCCTCTCCGGAGTTAAATGAAAGCGACCAGTTCTTGCCGTCCAAAGTCTCATATATGCCGCCGTTGGCGTTGGTGCCGCAAAAAAGCTTGGGGGTGCCAAGGTCGGAAAAAGTCTTCATGCAGTATACCTGCGGGGTATAGTCGCCGAGTGTTTCCGTGTCAAAAGTTTTAGTGTGCCCGACCGGAGGGTTGAAGTAAGGCGAGAATATATTAGCGATACTGACCGTTTCCCACGCGCCCGAATCGCCCGTGGTGGTCCTGACCACGGAATCTTTGTTCGTGCAGGCGTATAGCTGCCCGTTAAATTCCTCAAAGTCATAAATTATCTGCGAGAAGCCGTTCTCAAAAACAGGTATGAAACTTTCCTTGGGTACATACCGCAGGTATAAGGGTATGGCGGCCCTGATATTTTTTATGACCTCGCTCTTGTTGGCCCCGGAAACCACAAGCCCGGGAAGGTCACGGCACTGGCCGATGAATTTTCCGCGGTCCTCTTTTATGGTGATCTCGAAGTTAACTGTAATTTCCTTGTGGTCGTCTTTCATTTTCACCCGTTTCATTAATTTAAGGCTATGCGGTTAAGTTTTTAATCCAAAAGCCAAAAGACAAAAGTAAAGTTGTAAACAAATAAATCAAGTGGATAAGAAGCGCCCTGCCTTCCGTACCGTTTTCCTTGCCCTTACTTTTCAACTTAACAACTTTACTTTTGGCTTTTGTCTTTTGGCTTAACAACTTATCCGTCAGCTTTCCTTTATCCTGTAAATCACCGCCGTCTCATCGCAGTGCTTCGGGTACTTCGCGCAGTTAAAACAGTCCTTCCATATTTTATGCGGCAGCTTGGACCTCGATATCTTTTTAAAGCCGTATTTCAGGAAGAAACCCGGTATCTTTGTGAGGGCGAACACTTTCTTTATCCCTATCGTCTTTGCCTCTTTTATCGCCGAAGTGATAAGCGCTTCCCCCAGGCCCTTGCCGCGCGCGCTTTTTTCCACCAGGAATGAGCGTATCTCGCCCAGGTCCTCCCAGTACACATGAAGGGCCACAACCCCGGCCGGGCGCCCGTTTTTATCGAGCACGAAAAAATCCCGTATCTGGGCGAATATATCCCCCATGGGCCTGATGAGCAGTTCCCCTTCGGAAGCGTACTTCTTTAAAAGCGCCTGGACCCTGTAGGCGTCCTTTATATGCGCTTTTCTTATCTTCATTTCACCGACTCAAATCCGCTTTTCAGGGCGTCTATGTTCTTCTGCATGAGGCTGCCGGCCTTGCTTCCCAGCATGTCCTTCATTATGGTCTCGGCGTTTTGAAAGGTGAATATCTTTTTGGCCGCGAGGTACGCCCCCGCCAGCACTATGTTGGTGACTTTATCGGACTGCAGCGCCTTCGCGATCCCGCTGGCAGCCACGAGAACTTTTTTGCCCTTGCCCGCCGTGTCATTGGGTATGAGCGAAGTGTTCTCGATTATCATTGTTTTTTCCGCGGCCCTTGCGGCGTAAGACTCAATCGCGCGCTGGTCAAAAACTATAAGAGTGTCCGGGGTTTCCACGACCGGCGAATATATCTCCTTGTCGGAAATTACAAGGCTGCAAAACGAGAACCCGCCGCGTTTCTCGGCGCCGTAGGACGGCAGCCATGCCGCGTTCTTTCCTTCGTAAACCGCGATGCGCGCCAGGAATATGCCCAGGGTCAGGACTCCCTGCCCTCCGCTCCCGGCTATGATTATCTGTTCAATCATGAAAGACTCCTTTTTATTTTACGTCTTTTATCAGGCCTAACGGATAATAGGCCGCAATATTTTTATCTATGTGCGCGTTCGCAGTCACAGGGTCCATGCGCCAGTTTGCCGGGCATGAAGACAGCACTTCGACAAACGAGAACCCCACGCCGTTGATCTGGTTTAAGAAAGCTTTTTTTAAGGCCTTTTTTGTCTTTATCACAGAGGCCGCATCTGTTACTTTCACGCGTTCTATGTACTTAACTCCCTCAAACTGGGTAAGGAGTTCCGCCATTTTTATGGGGTATCCGTGCAGGGCCGCTTCCCTGCCGCGCGGCGAAGTGGTGGTCACCTGGCCCATGAGCGATGTGGGCGCGAGCTGGCCGCCTGTCATGCCGTAGTTGGTGTTGTTTATAAATATGACCGTCAGGTTTTCCCCGCGGTTTGCCGTGTGCATTATCTCGGCCAGGCCTATGGATACCATGTCCCCGTCGCCCTGGTAGCAGAATACCGTCTTATCCGGGTGCACCCTTTTTATCGCGGTGGCGACCACGGGCGCCCTGCCATGCGCGGCTTCGGTCACGTCAAAATTCCAAAAATCATAGGCGAACACGGCGCAGCCTACAGGGGCAACCCCTATTAAAGTTTCCCTTATGTTCAGTTCGTCAACTATCTCCGCGATGAGTTTGTGCACGGTTGAATGTCCGCATCCCCAACAATAAGTGAAATTCACGTCGGTCAGTGACTTTGGCTTTTTATATACTGTTTTTTCAGAGGCCATGTTATTTGACCTTCCCTTTTATGAATTTTAAAAGTTCCTCGGCCGTGGGAACGCCGCCGCCCGGCCTGCCGTAGAATTCTATTTTAGAAGCGTCCTCAACCGCTATTTTGACGTCGTCGAGCATCTGCCCCATGTTCATCTCAAGGACAAATATCTTCTTTACCTTTTTTGCCGCCTCTTTTAACTGCGCGTAAGGGAAAGGCCAGACAGTGATGGGCCTGAACAAACCCGCTTTAAGGCCTTCCTCTGCCGCCAGCCTGATGGTGCCTTTTGATATCCTTGCCACGGTGCCGAAAGCCACGATGAGGTAATCGGGGTTGTTTTCCATTCCCTGCGCCTCGAACTTTATCTCGTCTTTTGTCATCAGGTCATATTTTTTCTTCAGGTCAAAATTATGTTTTTCAAGGACGCCCGGCTGCATGAGCAGTGAAAGTATCCTCTGCCCGTCGCGGCCTTTCGCGCCTGTCAATGCCCAGGGTTTCGGGGTATTCAGATATAAAGGTTTGCGGCTCCTGTCGAGCTCGACATTTTCCATGAGTTGGCCGAGAAGCCCGTCGGCAAGTATCATAACCGGGTTCCTGTATTTGTCGGCAAGGTCAAAAGCGTCAAAGGTGAAATTATACATTTCCTGTATGTTATGGGGCGCAAGGGTTATCATCCGGAAATCCCCGTGCCCTGGCCGTGTCGCCTGGAAATAATCGCTCTGCGAAGGCTGGATATTTCCGAGTCCGGGCCCGCCGCGCATTACGTTCACCAAAACAGCGGGAAGTTCGCAGCCTGCCATGTATGAAATCCCCTCCTGCATGAGGGATATGCCGGGCGATGAAGAAGTGGTCATGGCGCGCGCGCCCGCGGCTGCCGCTCCAAAAACCATGTTCACCGAGATAAGTTCGCTCTCAGCCTGTATAAAAGTCCCCTTTTCCTCATGCATGCGTTTCGACATGAATTCGGGGATCTCATTCTGGGGAGTGATTGGGTATCCGGCGTAAAACCTGCATCCGGCATCCAGAGCAGCCTCAACAACGGCATGGTTGCCCTTTATGAAAACTTTCTCGTTTGATTTTGTCGTCATTTTGTCTCCGTTTCGATTATCTCTATGACTTCAATTGCTGCGTCAGGGCATACAATACCGCACAAAGTGCAGGCATTGCAGCGCCCTTCATTGCAGAATTCCACAATATTATAACCGGTTTTGTTGATTTTAGAGGAAGCGCGTATTTCCTTAACCCTGCAGGTGCCGATGCAAATCATACACCCCTTGCACCTGTTTTCGTCTATGATAATGCGTCCTTTTTTCATTATATCTCCGTTTAGACATGCCAAAAAGGCATGGTAATATAAATAACAAATGGAACAATTTCACAATGTAACACAAAACGAATGTTATTATTATAAGATAATGCAACGGATTTTACAAGGGATTTTAAGGGCGTTTTTAGGCCGAAAATGCCGGATTGTAGGTTTTCGTAGAGAGGCTGCTTGCTGCCT
>PMTB01000090.1 GCA_003167475.1 candidate division FCPU426 bacterium
TGAGTCCCTGATAAAGGCTTATATGGGATATTTGCGCCTCGTAGCCGAGTATGGTATTGAGCCCCGCCGGGTTGTAAAACAGGCCGTAAGTCCCGTCGGATACGGCCACAAATGCGTCGCCCAAAGCCGCGGGCCTGGCAAAAGGCGGGATCTTCAGGTAATTGGAGCCTGTCGTCCCGGCCCCCGTCCCCCAGGCGGATAAGGCGGCGCTTAGGGCCGTGAGAAATATTATTAATATTATTTTTTTCATTTCACCCTTTATCGTGCCCGTTTTAACAAACATATGACATGACATTATATCAACATATGGGATTGTTAATCAAGATTTAAAAGATGCTGGCCAAAAAACCTCATTAATATAACGTAATCTTTTATCGTGCCTGGCGCTGANNCAAAACTTTGTCAGCGCCAGGCACGACTTAACATAAAAACTTTGAGATATCCTGCCGAGCCGCTATGCGGCGGATTATATCCGCCTCTACAAGATCAAAAAAAAAGGGACGGCATTACTGCCGCCCCTGAAATACCCTCTGCGAGAGGGGGCTCCTTCGACAAGCTCAGGATATAAGCCCCATCTCTACAGTGTGATTGATTTACTTATACTCGATATAAACCTTTGTCATTTTATCGCCAATCACGATTTTATGCACCACGTCGAGGCCTTCTGTTACCTGGCCAAAAACCGTGTATTTGCCGTCCAGGAACGGTACCGCGGCAAGACAGATATAGAACTGGCTTCCCGCCGAGTCCGGATCCTGCGCGCGCGCCATGGCCACTGTGCCGTCAAGGTGCGGGTTCTTGTTGAACTCAGCCTTTATGTTGTAGCCCGGTCCGCCTGAGCCGTTACCTGCCGGGTCTCCGCCCTGTATAACAAAACCCGGCTCCACCCTGTGAAAGGTAAGGCCGTTATAAAAGTTCGAAACCGCGAGCTTGATGAAATTTTCGCATGTCTTCGGGGCATCCGCAGTGAAGAACCTGAATTTGATGACGCCTTTGGTCGTTTCAAGAACCGCTATGGGTTCTCCGGCTGTTTTTGCCGTTTCGGTCACGGCTTTCGCGCTTTCTGTTCCCTGTACCGCCATTTCCTTCACCTCTCCTGATTTGCTTTCGCATGTCGCTCCCATTGCCACAAACATCACAACCACCGCAAAAAACGCCGTACAGATCTTTTTCATTTTGCACCTTCCTCCTTTTGTTTTTCTGTCATTATTTTTTTGAAAGTCAAACCTTCGGTGAACATAAATATCAGCCCGAGAATGATGATCGGAAAAAGAATCATGGCGTGCACTATGAAAACATACGCCGCGGCCTGCTCCTTGGAGTAAGCGAACAATAGCATGATGGCCACCCCGAAAAACTCAAACGGCCCCACCCCGCCCGAAGTCGAAGGCACCATGATGGCGAAGTTCGCCACCGCCATGATAAGGCAGATAAGCAGGAAATTGATCTGTATATTCATCGCGTATCCCAGCAGCCAGTAGGTGTACGCCTCAACTGTCCAGGCAAACAAAGACAGCCCGAAAACGATCAAAACATCCCTCATGCTTCCGAGCACCCCGAGCCCGTTGATGAAAGTGTCCAAAAAGCCGACCGCCTTCTCGCGCAAACTTACCGGAAAAATCCGCAACATAACGTGCACAAATTTTTCCGTGGCTTCCCTCTTATAAAGCAATAGCAGCATGAATACAAATATGCCGATGAACACAAGGCTGCCCAAAACAGCGAAAACAAGCACGGCTTCTTTTATCCCGAAAGCCCTGCCAAAGATCATTATAGGCGCACCGGCCGACTGCCTGGGTATAAAGTGGAACGCCAGGTATCCTATGATAAAATAGAATATCATTACAAGCCCGTCAAAGACCCTCTCGATCACAACTGTCGCGAAAGTGGATGACTTTGAAACTCCTTTTTTATTCCCCGTCATATACGCGCGGATAAACTCTCCCGCGCGCGCCGGCAGGACATTATTGAACATAAACCCCATGACCAGGTACGGAAAAAGCTCGATAGCCTTAAAAGGCTTTATGTGCTTTAAGAGGTGGTGCCACCGCTCTGCCCTGATATAATACCCGCCAATGTATAAAACAATTGTCGCGCACAGGATGGGCACATTAATATGGCTTATCACCTGGAACAGTTCGTTATACTTGATGCCTTTAAGCACAAAGTAGAGGCAGACTATGGTAATAATAAGCCCAACCCAAAAGACCGCTTTTTTCATTTTTACTTCCCGCCTTTTTTGATCTCTTTGATATAAGCCGGGCTTATCACGTCAAAAAGTTTTTTTGTGAACTTATCGTATTTCTTTACGCCCCACTTCTGGAGCAGGAACTGCCCCATCACCTTCAGCGTGGAAAGCCCATACTGCATGGACCTGAAAAAATTGATGGAAGAGGCTTCCTTAAAGTACCTTGTCGGCACCGGGACCTCGCTGGATTTAAAGCCGTTTATCTCCACCTGGGCTATGACCTCGGTGTCAAAGACAAAGTCGTCGGAATTCAGGGTGAACGGGATCGTGATAAGAAGTTTCCTGCTGTACGCCCTGAAACCCGTGTGCAGTTCCGAGTAATGCTTGCCGAAACATTCGTTCTCTATAAAGGTCAGCACCTTGTTTGATATGTATTTGTAAAGCGGCATGCCGCCGCGCAGGGCGCCTTCGCCGAGCATCCTGGATCCAAGCACAAAATCAGCGTGGCCGTTAAGGATGGGGGATATCATTTCAGGCACGAGCCTGGAATCGTACTGGTTATCCGGGTGCAGCATCACTATCACGTCAGCGCCGTCTTTTAAAGCCTCTATGTAACAGGTCTTCTGGTTCCCGCCGTAGCCTAAATTCTGTATATGCACTATGGTCTTGATCCCCAGCTGTTTTGCGACGGTCACGGTCTCGTCCTTTGACACGTCATCAACCAATATAACCTTGTCCACGATGCCCTTTGGTATATCCCTGTATGTCTGCTCCAAAGTTTTGGCCGCGTTATAAGCCGGCATGACCACGACAACTTTCGCTTTTTTACCTCGGGTATAGGACGTCACTCGGTACTACCTCCTCGTCGCCGGTCTCGGGATTGCGCCAGTAAAACTGCATTTTGGAATAATGGATCGATTCATGATACCTCAACTGTATGGTGTGGAACCCGGCGCTCAAATGCGCGGAGCCCCTGCCGTCAGGCGCGCCTTTGCCCTCGCCGTTGGTCTTAAGCACTTCCTTGCCGTCCATATATAGGTCCGAAAAATCATTTGATTTGGTTATGAAGATGTAGTCGGCTGTTTTTTCGGCTTTAAAACGTCCGGTCCACTTTACTGAAAACGGCCCCATGATGGGGTCTATGGTCCAGTTGAAGAGTATGAACGGGTCGAGCCTTGTAAAGAGCGGGGCGCCCTTCCAGTCTATCCCCCTGTAATACGCGCCTGTGAGGCCGTTTACTTTGGCGGTTTCCTGGTAGGCTTTCACAGCCTCGTATGGCACCTCGTAAGTAAAATACAGTACTTCCGTCGGGATGAATTTGTGCCTAACCTCGCTGTATTTCCCGCCCGGGTACATTTTTTTAATTATGGGCAGCAGCGGCATGTATGATTCGTCAAGCACATATGAGAAGTTCTTCCTCAACTTGCTCTGTATGGGAACGCAATCAGCCAGGGAAAACTGCACAAAATTTTCGTACGGATAGGCCGCAAACCTGAAAGTGTAACTTTCCACCCAAGCGGGCGGCACCATTGCCTGCCAATCATCCCCCAGGGAATGCACATACCTGCCGACCGAGAATTCGTCGGTTGAAAATTCGGCCCACGAACCCGGGTTGTTTCCGAATTTGTCAAAGTACCTGTCGTAGTTGAGATAACCCACGCAGGCGAGCAGGACCGCGCCCGCTATCATAACAGTTTTTGTGAAATTTTTGCCGTACTGTTCCCTGGCGTACCCCAGTATTTTCCACACAGCCACCACGACGAATAAAAGTACTATGGGGATCTCCGCAATGGTCCTGTATGCCTGCGGCGACTCGGTCGAGAAGAGCCCGGCCTGCATGAACGAAAAATACATGCTCATCATGAGGAAGTACCGGGGCTTGAAAATATTTATAAGCGCGTAACCAAACCCGAGCACCAGGAAGATCCCGGTTATGAAATCAAGCATGGGCATGGCGCCCGCGTTATGCCTGGGGTTGCCGTCGCCCTTGTAATTATACATGAGCATGGTATACGCGAAGCTCTCGGCGTAAAGTTTGGTCCAATGCTTGTTCTTCCCGTCCTTTTCCACGTACCTGCCGCCCACCTCATGCAGCATTTCCTGGTTGAATATGGAAACAACGGCCTGCCTGCTGGAAAACTGCTCGGGATTCTTAAGCGCGTAGTGAAAGAGCGGAAAGATCACGATCATAAACGCCGCGAGCGCGATCAAAATATTTTTCCAATTTTTTACATAGAACTTCATTTCAGTGACAAGTATGTAGGCGCAGAAAAGCAGCAGGCCCGCCGGTATAAGGCGGCCCGCAAGGTATGAGTAAAGCGCGAGCGCCGTAAGCACCCCGAGCATTATGAAATCAAACGGCTTCCTTTTCACATACGTGCGCCACGCGAAGTAGAAACACAGTATGGCCAGGAAAACCGTGACTATTCCCAGGAACCCTATCCTGCTGAAATTGACATGCCAGCTCGTCACCGCGATGAGGAACCCCGCGACTATGGCCATCCTGGGCCCCATAAGGCGCCGCACGAGGAAATAAAAAGCCGGGATGCAAAGCACTCCAAACACGATGGAAACGGCCCTTATCTGCATCACTCCTATGCCGAAAAGCTTGAAAAATGCGGCGATAAAATACATGTACATGGCCGCGTTCTGCGTCCATCTTTCTATATACACGGGCAGCCTGGTGCCGTCCACTTCTATCCCGTTCATGATATTTATGGCTTCGTTCCCGTTCTGGCCCTCGTCCCTGAAGCACCCGGCGGGAATCTGGTCCATCATATAGATCCTGAAGAATATGCCGACAAGCATCAACCCCAGAAATGCCAGGGCCTCGACTTTCGCGTCAAGCGGCTCTTCAAGGCCGTCTTTTTTGGATGAATTATCCGCGAGTATGAATACGGTTACGGCAAGCGTGAAAAAAACAAGCCCCGGCAGCCACCACTTTTGGACGAACATGCACCACTGCCCCATCAGCGCCAGGGTCAGCGAAGCCGCCGCCAGGTTGAACGGCCCGAAACCGCTTATCCTCCTGAACAAAGTATTCCCGCTCTTTTTTGCAGTTTTTTTCTTTTTCATTCATGTCACCTTTCCAGGTATTTTGAAACCGACCCGTCGCCGGCTATGTACTGTATGGAATTATCCGCCTCCACCGTCCTGTTGAAGGACATGACGGCGCTGTAAAGCACAAAGAATACCACAAAACCGTAGAGCAGGTTGCGGGCGGTAAAGTAAGGATTTTTTTTCATTTCCAGGTATTGTGAAAAATCATTTATGCCTTTCATGCCGACCAGATAAAGACAGAAGTAAAACGGCGTTATAAAAAGATATGTCCGGGACAAGGGCTCAAATGCCGCGAAAAATCCCGCCAAAAGCGCGGTCAGCGCCAGCAGGCTGACCAGTGTCATGATCCCGGCCGTCTTTTCCCTAAGTTCCGAGCTTACCATGATGAAGAACGCCATGTAAAAAAAGACGGTAAAGAACATAGGCAGGGATTTGGACCATAGAAACCCGTCCCTGAAAAACGAATCCACGGTCCATGTCTTGACGTCAAAAAGGCCGTTGTTTCTCAGGTACTCCATCGAGAAATTCTGTATGAATACGTATGCTGACAATGCCGCGACAACCACCCCGAAAACCGCCAGCGTTGCCGTGAAGACCACGGGAAAATTTTTCCTGTTTGTTTTATCGTTTACTTTGAGCAGCGCGTAGATCAAAAAAGCCGCGCCGAACGCGGCGGAAATCCAGCCGTTCAAAAGCATGAGCGCGGAAAACACCAGCAAACCGGTGTACTTTTTTTTCGGTACCAAAAAATACGCGCAATAAAAAGAGGCCCCGAATAGGAGCATGGTAAGCGCGGTCTCGGCCCCGGAAAACGCCCCGAGCATGACAGGCGGGGATATCCCGAAAAGCAGCATGGCTATAAAACTTAATTCCCTGCCCAGGAAATCAAGGGCAATCTTGTAAAAAATTATCAGGAGCATTGCAAACATGGCCAGATCAAGGACATATATAACTGATATCATGCTGCTTTTGCCGCTGAGCTTGCACACGGGACTTAGAACCAGCTGGTAAAGCATGCCGTTGGACCATTTTTTGGACGGAAGATCCCTAAAAGCCTTTGAAAAGTCAAGGTCGGCTATAGCCGCAGACTTATTTATGGAATTAAAAGCCTCAATATCCGGGAACATGAGGGCGTTATTCGTATAATACATGGAAAGCGCGGCCTGAAAAATAAAAATTGCCAGGGCAGTGATTATAATGCCATTAAGCGGCAATCCCTTAAAAAAATTAACCTTCATTTATTTCCTCCTCTGCAAAAACCAGTAATGAAATGCATTATACCTGTTTACGGACTTTTCTTCAAGTTTAACACGCGCTTTATTTGCCTTGATAAAAGAGCCTGGTATGGTGATTTCCTGCTCAAAATAGGTCTTTCCCGATGCCGTTGTCTTCCACTGTGCCGCCGCTGCGCCGTCTATGCTGACCTTCTGTAAGCTCTCCGGGGAATCATAAACACGGCGCACTATTTTCAGGTCGGCTCCCGGAACCAGCCCGGTTATCGTAAATTCCTCGCCGCCGCCCGTGATCCTGCCTGCCTCAAGTATCTCTGCTTTGGTGCCAAAACTGAAATCCTGCTCGAACATGGTGCCGGGCACATTTGGCGGCCCCTTGGTGAATATCCTGTATGAGTGGGCTTTTTCGTCGCGCATGTCCGCCACATCAAGGACATCAACCTGCGAGAAAGCGTCCTTTTCAGTATGATCATTTTTCATGGTGTCGCCGCTGTTAAAAAGTGAAAAATCAGTTTCCACGGCCACCTCGGGTGAACCCACCACAAAATAAGCCGGTTCCTTATCAAGGTTAAAAGTGGCAAGCCTGGGTTTTTTAAACATTGTAAAACGCTCGTAATTAAACCATCCCAGGTGGACCATCCAGTACTTGGGCCTTACATGCTCGAGTTCCTCAAATACGGTACCGAGCCCGTCCCTGAAAACTTTAGCCTGGCCGTTCGTGGCAAGGCCGACAAGGTCAAATATCTTCGCGTCGGAAAAATAAGTTATGGCCCCCGCGTCATTGATGGCCACGCGCTCGCCCGGCGGTATATGTTCTTTCACCCACTTGCCCGCGGATATGGACTGCTTCATGATATCCCTACAGTCGCGGCCGAAATTTACGGCATTGGCCCATATGGTGAAGACGTTGAATATGATAAATAGCGACAACACAGCCGTTCTAATGACGGCTTTATTTTTATTATCCCCGAACCTCTCCAGAAGGAACCCCATGCCAAACGCCAGGAACAGGCAGAAAATTATGATAAAAGGCATGGAATACCTGTAGTTATGCACGGTGGCAAAACTGGAAAATATCGTGGACAAGACCCCAAGGAAAAACCACAGAAATGAAACAACAAATATGCCAGCTTTTTTCACCTTGAGCTCGTTCCACATGCCCGGAAGCAGGCCGATCAGAAATATCAGGTACGCGTAAGGCGGGAAATAATGACCCGCGCCGCCGTTAAATATCCTTACCAGAAAATCCAGGTAATAATCTAACCCCTGTCTTATTATGTCCGTATAGTAAAAAAAGTTAAGTGAAAAATTCGACTTTGCCCTCATGGTGTTCGGCATAAAATCACCTGTGAACTTATAATTCATTATGAAATATATCATCCCCGCCGCTACCGGTATAAGGTACGGAAGGAATTTTTCCTTTTTCATGTCAAAAAGCTTGTTAAAAAACTGCGCAGCCACCAGGGCCAGCACCATCATAAAACCTTCGGGCCTGATCATGGCAAGTATGCATAAGCCCGGGATCCTCTGAACCAGCGGCGCGCCGCTGACCAAAAGGTAAAGGTTGGCGGATAACAATACCGAAAAGATCCCTATTTCCATCCCGGAAAAATATCCCCAAAGAATATTGCCGTTGGTGACGAACAAAACTGCGGCAAAAACAGACATGACCTTATCAGAGGTGAGTTTAAAAGCTGTTTTATAAAGGAAATAACCGCTGAAGTAAAGGCTGACGGCGCCTATAACGTAGGTGACTATGATTATGGAAGAGCCTTTCAGGAACAGAGCGAAAGGCACGAGCAAAAAGGCGTAAAGGAAGCTTGTGGCGCCGGAAGAATAACCGTCGCCTATCACATACTCGAAAAAATGTCCCGAGGCCATGTTCTTGGCGTACTGAAAATATATGAAAGCGTCGTCCAGGGGCGCGGACAGCTTAAAACCAGTATAAATAAACATGACGGCAAAAAAGCACAGAGCGGCCGCCGCGGAATATAACATCAGGTACCTTTTCAGATTGTTCTCCATTGAAAACCCCTTTCCTAAAATCGCTTGGAGGTCTTTTGGCTTTTTTTAGAAAGATTATAAAGGCTCGTAATTAGCGCAAATCAACAGGTTCCCATAAAACCGAAGAAAAGAGCCCGGCGAACCGGGCTCTTTTTCAGCCTTTTATATACTTGAACGGGTCAAAAGCAACCCGCCATATTATCTTTATTTCGGCGCGACCATCACGTTCTGTTTCGCGATTTCGACAAGCTTTAAGAAAGCCGGCGCGTCCGTTACAGCCATTTCAGCAAGCTGTTTCCTGTTCAAGGTAATTCCGGCCTTTAACATGCCGTTTATGAACCTGGAGTACGATATGTCGTTTTCCCTGCAGGCTGAGTTTATCCTGGCTATCCATAATGTCCTGAACTGCCTCTTGCGCAGTTTCCTGCCCTTAAAAGAAGCCTGCCATCCCTTCTGAACCTGTTCCGTGGCCCTTGTCCACAGGTTTTTCTTCCTGCCGTAAAAGCCCTCGGCAAGCTTTAAGATCTTTTTATGCCTGCGTTTTGATGTAACGCCTCTTTTTACCCTGGGCATGATACTACCTCCAAATTAGTTTGATTGTTAACCCGTCTCCGATTGTCGGATGTCGGGCGTCGGATGTCGGAGTTGATCCCGAAATTCGATTTCAAAAGTCCGGAATAACCGGCGTTGTCTGCCTGAATTGGGTCCCAATTCCTACATCCGACATCCGACGTCCGACTTCTGTTAAAGTCTATCCGTACGGCAACAGCAACTTTACGTTTTTCGCGTTCGCGTGGTCCACATAGCCTTTTTTTCTTTTCGGCCTTTTCACATTGCTGCTTTCCTGGTGCAGAAGATGGCGCAGGCCCGGTTTTTTATACTTGAGCTTGCCGCTGGCTGTCAGTTTCAGCCTTTTCTTCGCGCAGGAATTCGTCTTGAGTTTCGGCATCCTTTTTCTCCTTTTTTATTTTTCTTTTTCTATTTTCTTTATCGGCATCATTGTGAATATTATAAGCTTGTCTTCCCTGAACGGATCGCCTTCCATCACGCCTTTATTGGCCAGGTGCGCAAACACCTGGTCGAGCATTTCCTTGCCGCGCTGTTCCTTGTACTCCATCTCGCGTCCCCTGAAGCGTATCACGAACTTGACCTTGAACCCCTTTTCCAGGAATTCGAGGGCATGGTTGAGCTTTATGCCCAGGTCATGCTTGTCTATATTCGGCCGTATCTGTACTTCCTTTACCACGACCACGTGCTGGTTCTTGCGGGATTCCTTGTCCTTTTTCAGCTGTTCATACCTGTACTTGCCGTAGTTGAGCAGCTTGCAGACAGGAGGCTTCGCGGCCGGGCTTATTTCCACCAGGTCCAGCGCGCGTTCTTCGGCCATCCTTACAGCGTCATTGACAGTTACAACACCGAGTGAGTTTCCTGCTTCATCAATTACCCGTACTTCAGGTACCCTGATCTGGCTGTTAACCCTTAACTCTGTGAATGAAATAAATCTCCACCTCCTGAGTAAAATAAAAAAGACGGCACAAGCCGCCTTCTCCCTATATATCAAATAAATGTTGTTTAATTGATCTATATTCATGTTTGTATGAACCCGGGCAACTTAAGTTCCCCAGGGTGAGAAGCTCAAAGGCTTCCGCTTTCTTGTGGGTATAATATACAAAAACGAAAGAAAAAAGTCAATAGTAATATGGGATTTTTATAAGGTTTGTTTCGTCTTCGTAGGGGTGACCCGGCGGGTTGCCCGCACGAAGGCTTTTCAATCCCGGTTAGACCTGGCTTAGTACCCCGCATGCGGGTCGCCTACCAGGCGACCCCTACGCGTCTAATTACAGAAACTGTAGAGCGGCTGCTTGCTGCCGCTCACCGTTGGGTTTTTAACACAATTCCTTCGATTCAAAAAGCCCGCGTCAGAGAGGCGGCATCCGCCTCCGCTGAAATTCCGGCGGACAAGCGCAGCCTCTCTACTAGGCCTTGCCGCTAGCGCGCCCAGACGGGACGCAGCGGGCGTTAAGGCAAGAACCGTAAACAGCTATAAACAAAAAAGGCGGAGAATATACAGTTCCCCGCCTTTTTTCAAGAAAATAAATCTGATATTTTTTATATCGGGCAGCCGCAGCCGTATGATTCCCTTCCGGCTGATCTTACTCCCGGTAATGCGCTGAAAACCGCTTCCATTTGCGGCGGGGTTTTGTCCGCCGGGATGGTCAGGTAATATGAAAGGAATGCCGGATTGTTCGTGTACGCGGTGGTTATGGTACAGCCGTATGAGGCAATAATCTGCCTGGCCTGGGCGTCTGTGACCGTGGCGTCAAAAAACACCATTAATTCTCCCGGCGCCCATCTCTTTATGACCCCCAAATTGTGCCCGGCTGAATCAACTCCGGCCGTGACCGTGATGCCTGTCATGGAGTTGTCCACGTCATACTGCGGTATGGTCACCTGCAGGTCATATACGCCCGGGACGAGATTGGAAAGTTTGAAGTTGCCGCTTGCGTCGGTTAAGACCGAAGCTTTTTCCACGCAGTTCTGGAGCGCTTTCACTGTTGCCCCGCTGCACGCGGTTATCGCCGTGGGAACAGGAGTATACGTGGATGTCGGTTCAGCAGTCGGCGTATCGGTCGGCCCGCCCGGGGTAGGTGAAGCAATGATTATTGGAACCCTTACCGTAATGGGGCACGGCGGGCATACAAGCGGCTTAAGCTGTATGTTCCCGCTTATCGACCCAAAGGCCGAAACCGCGGTCGGGGTTGATAATAGCCGGGGTTCGGTGGGCGTGATCCTTCTGCTGCATGAAAACAAGAATAAAACCGCCGCTGTGACGGCAATCGTTCCGTTTATTATTTTTTTCATTTTTACCTCCGTTTTATTAAGGTCTCTTATTCCGTATTTATAAGACAGTTTACGTCGGAAAAAGTTCCAAAAATCCGACCGGGCGTCCGTAATTATGCCGTTCTTATTAAATAAGCCTATGCATGACAAGTTAATTTTAATATAATGAACGGGATAAAAACAACAAAGGACGGTTAAAAATGGCAAAAAAAATAAAGACTGCGTTCGCAAAAAAGAACAGCCTGTTCATCGTCCGGCTCAGCCTGCCTGATCTAATAGCGTTATCAGGAATATTGATATCGCTGATATCGATACTCCACTCCCATTACGGCAGGCTGGAGTATGCCCTGGCTTTTATGTTTATGGCTATGCTTGTGGATTCGCTGGACGGCGTTTTTATAAAACTTTTTAAAACGGAACGGCTCTTTGGAAGATATATGGACGGGTTCATAGATTTCCTTGTATTCCTCATCTCTCCGGCCGTATTCTTCTATTACTTCGGGTTTGAAAGGCTCCACATCGTATGGGTGCTCCTGCTGTTCGGGGCCTGCGGGGTCATAAGACTATCGGTGTATGACCAGGTCGGCGATATAAAAACAAAAGATAAGGAATTTGCCTGTCTCGGCATGCCGGTTTTCTGGTCGCACTTCATAACGGCCGCTTTTTACGGTCTTGCGTTCATTATCAAGGGCGACGCGGTAGTTTATCTGGCCGCGGTTGTCATGGGCGCTTACTCGTTCCTGATGCTTTTGAATAAAAAGTTTGCGCAATTCGAGAAAAAACCCTATATGTTTGCCGTCATAATAATCCTTATGTCAGTGTTTTTCTGGCTGGGATTAAGTAAAGGTTCCCCACTTTTTTAAAACAAAAGGACCATCGGCAAGAATTCGCCTCAGGTCCTTTTGTTTTAATTTATACTTATATTTACGAGCAGCTGCACTTTTTTACAGGTTTGCCGCAGCTTGAACAATTCTTTCCCTTTTTCGCCATTACTTTTGCCTTTTTTTTGATAGCCATAATTTACCTCCTTACGTATAGTTTGCTTCCGGTTACTGATTGTTTTTTAACGGCTCGTTTTCTTCCGGCGCGGCCGGGTTGTAGGGCGTCCCTCTGCTGTCGAACATATCATAGGAACCGTCGTTTAATACCAGTATTATCTCCAGCGGCCTGCCATTATTGGTGTCGGAGAACTTGACCTCTTTCACGCCTGACGCCAGGTATATCGGGTTGAAAGCCGTTGGATTGGTCCCGT
Organism: candidate division FCPU426 bacterium; assembly: GCA_003167475.1. GTDB lineage: Bacteria > Oederibacteriota > PGYV01 > PGYV01 > Palsa-1178 > PALSA-1178. The sequence goes on from PMTB01000090.1 coordinate 12,578, forward strand.
CATACATGAAGGCGTCCTGTGTGCCCGGCACAACTTTTACTATCCTGGCATTGTCGGGACTGGTAAATACCTGCATATTGCCCTCATCCGGCACTACCACGGCGACATTGTCCTCCGCGGAATTAACAGGTATGTAATTGGCATTATTGTAGCAGTACAGGTCCCCGATGTGATACGGGTCCTGCCACCACCAGAAGCC
>PMTB01000151.1 GCA_003167475.1 candidate division FCPU426 bacterium
GCCATAGTTAGTACCCAGAGTTACTGGTATTAACTTTTATAGCTACACATTCTGTATTAGCACCAAAGTCTATGCATACTCCACGTTTGAATCCAACAGCTTTGAAATCTACATTACCTGCATTAGCCGTGATTGTCATAACCACAGGGGCAGTGGCTGCATCCGCTGTTACTGATACGTCTTTCAAGGCATACGTCCAGGTAAGCGAAGCCGCATTAGCATTATAGACATTGAATATACCATTAAGAGATTTCTGTCCTATGCGGTAAATATAGGGTCCTGAACCACATATAACAGTTGTGGCAAGAGGAGTCGGTACGGAAGTCTTTGTGGGGGTTATAGTAGCAGACAATATAGCTACTGCCGTGCTAGTACCATACGCATTAATTATAGCAGTCCTAGTAGCATTCATATTGGCAATGGCTGTCAGGGTGAGAGTGGCATTAGAAATACCGGCTACGGCTGTCTGGGTCCTATGTGCAGATATAGCAGTAGCTTTAGCACCCGGAGTTGAATACGCCACAACAGTAAGAACTATAGCAGTTTTCTTAGCCTGCACTGCCGTAGACGTAGCATTCACGATGTTTGTGGGGTTGCGGGTAAGATTTGGGGTCGGCGTAAAGGATGGGGTCGGCGTAAAGGATGAAGCCACATAAGTAGCAGTTAATGCGATAGCTGTGGCGGTCTGATCTGCGGTAGCCATAGCCCCTACAGATAACAACATAAGTCCAAGTACGATAGCGATGAATTTTTTCATTATTTAGCTCCTTTGCGTTCTTTAGCAAGAGCTCTCATATTTTTAGCAAATAAGGCTCTGCCTCTTGTTACTTTGTTTTTAGAGTGTATATCTTTATAAGTTCCGGGATGATGTTTTTGTAGCTTTTACCGGGGATGAGGAGAGCGGGTTTGGGGGAGTCCGCGAGGTTGTGGGGTACGCGAAGGACGCCGGGATCAAGCTCGGAGAGGCGGTGGTCACAGACGTAACATTCGAAAACTATGCCGCCTGCGGGGTTTCATATGAGAATTATTTTAATCAGGCTGAAGGGTTTAAGGATGAAATGCTGAAAAAAATACAAATGCCCGGGGCGGAGGTGTCCTTCATTAAGGACGCCTGGCCGGATGAGGCTTATGAATATAAGAAGCTGGACGTGCCGACATATACCCTTTGCATACCGACGGAATCGTTATCTGAGGACAAGACGGATATGCACACAAGCATGGGGCTGAGGGTGAAGAAAACTTCGGCGGATGTTTATTATAGGGCGTTGGTTTTGTCTGTGTAAGAGGAATCAATAGCCGGCGGCGAGAGGGGGCAGGCCCCCTCTAAACCGGGAGGGGCACTGACCATGGAATTTAATTTTTTTATTTAAAATCTGCCCAGGGTGGAAAATGAAAAAACCGATGTTCCTGCTGGCCGTTATTTTTGCACTTCCTTTATTGTGTTTTCCCGCGGAATATTCCCATAAATTGCGCATGCATAAGCAGCCGCACAGCGCTGCGTCCTTTGTCAGCATGTCGGAACGCCTCGAGGAGGCCGCCGGGGAATACGAAAAGCACGGCCCTGTGCCGCGGATAGCGGAAATTGATTATTCGTTCGGTAAGACCCTGGGAGTATACAGGGAACTGAACGCGCACGGGGTGCTCATGATAGCCGCGCAATGCCGGGATGAAAATGAACTGCCCCTAAAGAAGGTGTACGTCAAAATTGGCGGCAGGGAAACGGACCTGGTACTCCTGCTTTCCAGGGAATACACGATCACCGGCACAAAATCCGCGAAAGTGTTCGGCAACCGCAGGGTGGACAGTTTTTACCTCATCCCGTACGCGTATACGCGGATAAAGTGCGCCCTGTACGCGGACTGGGGCAAAAACCGCGACGGTTTCATAGTGGCCGAATTCCCGGATGACGCGGAGCCGGATTTTATAATTACAAAAAAGGACATGATGTGGTCAAAAAATTTTTACAGCGACGAGCGCGTCCTGGAGATGTTCCTTAAGCAGGAGTTTTCATTTACGAGCGTGCAGGCAAAGAAGGCAATAGAGAGCGTAAAGAGCTCTGCCGCGAAGAGTAATGTAAAATTCAAAAAACTCAAAGCCTCCGGAACCGAAGACAGTTAAAGAAAGCGGCACCGGATTTGTCCCCTCCCGATATGGAAAAGACCGCGAACATATTTTTTTACTTATTTAATGGCCATAAAAGCCCCTGTGTAAATTCCCGGAATTAGAACCCGCAAATAAGAGGGCTTGCTTCCTCCGGGCATGACCCGCGAATTTTCCCGGCTGTCTTTAATTAAAACTTTTGCTGTTTTTCCGCGGGAGGTGTATAATAGTTCCGTAGCAATGAGGGAACTTCACATTTAAAAACGGGGGTGTTTGACCATGCCTGACGGGGATACTAGGGGCAAACTGTTTACAGCGTTATTGGCAATAATTGTTTTATCGGTTTTGTTTGCCGTCATTTCAGCCGGATGCATCAGGCATAATATTACGTCGCCTGTCACGCCTGCCGCTACCGTCCATGCCACCAAAACATTGACCGTAATCATACCCCAGGCCACAGCCACCATCACGCGCACTTTTACCTCCCTGCCGACCCCGACCATAACTTCAACCCTGTGCCTGCCCGCGTTTTCATGGGGCGCCAGCGGGACAGGCAACGGGCAGTTCGGGACCATCATGAGTATCGCCGCCAACCCGGCAGGGGATTGCTATGTGCTTGAGAAAACAAGGGTGCAGAAATTCAAGCAGGACGGGACTTATATAACCCAATGGGGAAGCCACGGCAGCGCGCCCGGACAATTCGACTGGGCCAACGGGATTGCTGTCGGGGGAAGCGGCAATGTTTACGTGCTTGAGGCAAATAACCACAGGGTCCAAAAATTTGACCCTGATGGAAATTACCTTACAAACTGGCCTTGCGGGTCAGCGAAATCCATAGCCGTGGACGGGGCGGATAATGCGTATGTGGTGACAGACTGCGCCTGCCTGGATACTCAAGTGATAAAATATGACTCAGCCGGCAACAGCCTAACCCAGTGGTTTTCAAACTGGGCAACCGTAACAAACGGCATAGCGGCCGGCGGGGGAAATGTCTACATAGGGGTTTTTACCGGCGGCGAATTCAACAGGTTCACGGATACCGGCACCGAGCTTGACACATGCTACATCCCGGGCGGCAGCCTGGCAGCGGATACGGCAGGAAACGCAATAGCCGCGGCCGGCAGCCAGATATACAAGGCAGCCCCGGACTGCACAATATTAAAAACCTGGCAAAGCACAAACGCCGGCTGGATAGCAACAGGCGGCGGAGGATACATATATGCGGCATACCTGTATACGGTACAGGTTTTCGCGCCGTAGTATTCAGACCGGATAAAATCCCTATTTACAGATTTTATTTTTTTAGTTTTTTCGATTTTACCGCACCAGAACTTGTTTAGAGCGGGCTTGCCCCCTCTGAACCGGGACGGGTGATAAAGGATGGATATGGCCAGGTATCAGGTAAAGGCCTGGCCCCGGGATTTGATTTCCATCCGCCAATAAAACAGGAGGGCACGATGAACAGGGCCGCCATGATTATTTTTGCCGTTTTGATTTCCATATTATTGATAGTTTTTGGGTGTTCCACCCGCACTACGCCGATAAGCCCCATAGCGGCGGCCACGACTGCCGTCACTTTGAGTACGTTTACGGCTACAAATATTTTGCCGACAGCGCCCACGACCACCCGCACGCCGGCTGTAACGGCAACTGTCATACCGGTCTCATTTACAATGACCATGACCGCTACTTATGTGCCGGCAGCCAGCTTCACGCCGGCCCGCACGCTCACCGCGGGCCAAACACCCACCGCGACCCCTACGGTTACGCAGGCCGCCCTGATGATGTCCCTGGCAAAGTCCGTAAGCAAGCCGACAAATTATTACTATGACACCATCACATATACCATATCCTATAATAATTACTCCGGGTCGGATATTACAAATTACAGCGTCTGGGACTCGCTCCCGGCTGCATTGAACCAGATACAGTACCTCTGGAGCTCACCGGGCTCCGCGATTGCGGGGTCTTTGGTTTACTGGGACAGCCTGGGAACCGTGGCTGCGGGAGGCGGAGGGACGCTGACCATAGCAGTCCTGGCAACAGGCGGCGGTACAATCTGCAATGTCGCGCAAGACAGCACCGGCGCGTCGTCGAATATTTGCGCGGGCATAATGACGCCGACCGTAACCTTTACGCCGACTAATACCGCGTGGTCACCGACTTTTACAGCCACAATTACGGCGACGCCGGCACTATCCTACACAACATTCATTTCCATACCGGGCGGGACATTCACCCAGACAGACGGCACGAACAGCTACAGCGCCGCTGTGACGGGTTTCAAGTTCGGGCAATACCTGGTGACATATGAATTATGGTATACGGTGTACCATTGGGCAATAACGCACGGTTATTCTTTCCAGATCCCGGGATGCGAGGGTAGCGCCGGTATGGCCGGGGCCGCGCCAACAAGCGCGAAGTACCAGCCCGCGGTGCTTATGACATGGCGCGACGCCATAGTCTGGTGCAACGCGTACAGCCTGATGCAGGGGCTCTCGTCCGCATATTGTTCCGACGCGGGTTTCTCCATACCGATAATTTCCTCGGCCAGCGGAGCATATTCCGGCAGCATCAACCCCGCGGACGGGAGTTTTGACAACCCGTACATTAACTGGTCCGCGAGCGGCTACAGGCTGGCAACAGAAGCCGAGTACCAATACGCGGCAGGCTACATAGACGGCTCATCCTGGACGCCATATAATTACGCGTCAGGTGATTCCTCTCCCGCAGCCTCATCCCCTACTATAGGGAACTTCTGCTGGGATATAAATAATTCAGGCGGCAATTCCCAGCCGGTGGGATTAAAATCACCGGACGCGCTGGATATCTATGACATGTCAGGCGATGTCATGGAATGGTGCTGGGACTGGTACGCCGCATATCCATCCGGCTCCCAGCCTGACTACAGGGGCCCGTCCACAGGCACACAGCGCACAGCCAGGAGCAGGACATACAATAACGACCCTTCCCTCCTGACAATATCGGTTAGGGCAAATGAGCCGCCGTATCTGTCATCTTATTCCATAGGGATGCGGCTTGTGAAAGGGGAATAAAGCAGTTTAGCGCGGTTAAAAAGCATGATCCGGTATTTTGTTTTCAAACAGCGCTAATGATACTCTTTGGAACGGCGTATTTTCAAGGCCGCGGGGCCGGAAATTATAATTAAGTAATAAAAGGGTGGTGTGGACATGCCGTATGTAAGCAAGGCGCAGGAAGCTTATTTTAATGTTAACAGGAAAAAGCTGGAAGCCAAAGGGGTTAATGTGGGCGAGTGGAACGCGGCGAGCAAAGGGAAAAAACTCCCGGCCAGGGCAAAAAAGGCAGGAATATTAAAAGCAGGGAAAAAAACTGTCAAAAGAAAATGATGGATCTTTAATAAACGGCCATCGTATTGCGATTTAAAAGCCGGCGTAGAGAGGTAGCAAAGGCATGACCCAGGAATTTAGTAACAGAACTGTCAGGAAAAAATGAAAAATAATAAACCCGGAGGGCATTGTGAAAAAAACTGAAAAATCAGCCGGAAAAGTACCTGCTTGGGTCGGGGAAAAGCTTGGGGCCTGGAATATCCTGGGGGAAGCCATGCTTTTTATGAAGGATAATTATGCTCTGCTTTTGGCCATATCCTTGGCCAGCGTGGCTCTTCCGGCGCTCGTAAATTTACTGCCTGTAAAGCAAATCCCGGCACTGGGCCTGGCCGTGTTTGCCGGTATGTTTGGCGGGATATTCATATCTTTGTGGGCCAATGTGGCCATAGTTATCGCCATGGGCAACATGTACTACGGCAAAAAAGCCTCTTTCGCGGAAAGTTTTAATGCCGCCTTGCCAAAAATATGGCCCTATGTGGTTAACAACATCATCATGTTCATCCTGGTGGCTTTCGGCACGGTCTTTTTGATAATACCGGGGCTGTATCTTTCGGTCATTTACGGTTTTGTGGCCATAGCGGTGCTGCTTGAGGACGAAAAGAAAGTCAGCCCTTTTAAGATAAGCGCGGCGCTGGTAAAAAGGTATTTCTGGGCGGTTGTGGTTTACAGCATGGCTATGGGATTGACTATGGTCCCGCTCATGGCCGCGGGCGCCGCGGGCATGTTCCTGGTTTTCGGCAATTTCAAGGTCCTGATGGAACATCCCATATTAATAGCCGCGTCCAACCTCATACAGGCGCTTTTTATGCCGTATATTTGCGCCGCGAATTTCATGTTATACGTGAAGCTCAAGGAGATAAAGAAAGATTCCCCGGAACTGGCCGATCCGGCCAAACTGGAACCCAAACTCAACGGCTGCCTTGTTTTGGTCGGATTGTTATTCCTTATCATATTCATCGTAATATTCATGGCCGTGGCGCTTAAGGGCCCGCATAAATAAAATATAACAAATCAGGAGGAACTTATGACAAACGAAAACGCAAAGAGGCCCGGCTGGGTGATATCCGTGGGAGTGCTCGGGCTGGCCATGGCGTGCATGGGAATCGTAAGCGGAACAGTATCGGCAACCCTGCCGGGGCTGATAAAAGCTCAAAAAAATATAATTCCCGCTATGATGTCGGAGGCGGTGAAGGAAAAAATAAAGGAAAATGAAAAAACAAACGCGAAAGAACCCATGGCCATTACGAGCACGGCCAAAATTGAGGAGAACCTAAACTCCTTCTTCAAAAAATCCGCAACCTACCCGGCCTGGTTCGAAAAATACAGCCTGTACGCGGGCCTTATAGCCGTCCTGATATCCCTTTTATGCCTGGCCGGCTCGATAATGCTCCTGACCGGCACAAATGCGGCGAAACCGGTGTTCTGCGCCGCGTTCCTGATAAGTTCGCTGTTTGCCATAGCAAATACGGTAATATCATGGCCCACGGGAATGATGATAATCTCGGTGGCAGTGATAGGCTCGGCAATGGCGGTGATAGTAAACATAGTGCTGGTATATGTGGTGATAACGGGGAAAAACGCGTAAAAATCCGGCAACAAGAGGTGGTGCTTGCGCGCCGGAGAGGGCCTGCCGCGAAGGTGTAGTTGTCAGGTATCAGGTAAATGCCTGACCCTGGGAATGGAATGATTTGACCTGCTCGAATTTGATCTGCTCAACTGTTCACGAATTTTGCCCCTCAGGGCAAAATTTGTTGTTTTGCAAGGGGGCGGCACAAAAAGTATTTACCTTATGTTTTCACCGAACATGGGGTAGTGATGTTGTCAAGTGTCCTTAAAAGTAAGAGAGCTATTCAGGTTAGTATAGCTGTTGTCAACGCATTTATAAAAATGCGCGAATATCTGGCAACCCACAAACAAATACTCGACAAACTTAAAAAACACGATGATAATTTTGTAATTATCTTTAATTTTCTAAAGCAGTTGAGCAATAAACCGAAGGAACAACCAATGCGTAAACAGATTGGCTTTAGGCCGGATGAAGATGACTCAAATCAAGGTCACAAATTGTGACCTTGAACTTTAGTCTTTGAGGAGCCAAATTGGCACCTTAGAAGCTGTCTATTTAACCTTTACGAACAACAACTTCCACACCCTTGGCGCATACCCAGAGAAAAGTTCTTCGTCAGTAAGATTATCCGGCCTGGTATCCGGCTTTAACAGGCTTTCCACTTCATGTTTTAAGGCTTTGGCAATGCCGCTTAATGACTGCAGGCTGAACTGTTTTGCGCCGTTCTCTATGTTCGAGACAAATGACGGTTTTATACACGCCTTATCCGCCAGTTCTTTTACCGATAATCCAGCCTGTATCCTCAGCTCCCTGATATACGCCCCGGTCTTTTTGTATATGTCAGGGCCTTTATAGTTTTTTTTCAGGAGCTTGAACTGCTTCATGCTTAAAGGGACCACCTTTGAATATGCCGGAAATATCAGTATGTACGCGGGCGTATAACCTTTCGCGGGCCTTGTTGATAACTCTATTGGATTTTTTATTTTTATCAGTTTTTTCATTTTACCGCCTTTTTAAATTAATTTCTGCCGGCATTGGAACATTATTTTACAAATATACCGCCATGGTATTTACTGCTACCTGACAGGGTAACACAGGTTTTGCGCGTTGCAAAGGTGAAAACTATGGGGGTGCTTATGGCCGGTAAAAAAAATGTTCCTATCAGGTATAGTGTCAAGGCAAGGCCGGAGCCCTGTAATATCGGGGCGGAGCAAAGCCTGCTCGGGAGCCTGCTTTTAAAGCGGGAAGTTTATGAGGATGTTTCCGGTATTGTAACAGCTGTTGATTTTTATGAACAGCGGCATGCTTTGATATTCGAGGTTATCTCGGAGCTTTATCTTCAGAACAGGGCTGTTGATTCAAATACCGTGGCTGAGCGGCTTGCTTCAAAAGGGGCGCTGGAACCTGCAGGAGGGGCTTCCTATATCTCATCCCTTGCCGATAATGTTCCTTCCTACGCCCATGCCGCGGATTACGCGGGAATCGTTTCCAATAAGGCTGTACTGCGGCGGCTCATAGAGATGGCTTCCGGCGTCGCCGCGGACTCTTATTTGGAAGGCGCCGCGGCTGCCGCAATAATAAAAAAAGCGGATGACGCGCTTTTTGGCGCTTCCAGGCTTGAAAAAATACGGGCTTTTGACGAGGTCAGCGGGCGGGTCGGGTTTGTTTTTGAGGCCATAACCCAGAGGGCGAAAAATCCCGGCTTGCTGGACGGCCTGCCCACCGGGTTTAAGAAACTTGACGAATGCATGACCGGGCTCAAGGCGGGACAGCTTATAGTCATTGCTGCGCGGCCGGGGCTGGGAAAAACCTCGCTTGCCATAGGCATCGCTTACAGCCTTGCGGTGAAACATCGAAGGAGCGCGCTTATATTTTCATTTGAGATGAGCTCAAACGACATCATACAGCGCATACTGTCAGTGGGTTCGCGGGTGCCGCTGGGCAGGATACGGCGCGGCCGCGTGGATTCCGCGGACAAATCCAACCTAATGCACGCGGCAGGGGAACTCTCCGAAACCGATGTATACATCGACACGGCGGATAATAATGTTTTTGAAATACGCGCCAAGACCAGGGCAAAAATGGCGGAATTAAAAAAAGCAGGCAAAACACTTGACCTAGTGATAATAGACTACATGCAGCTGGTGAGGCCCAATGAAAGCGTGCCCCGCGAGCAGCAGATATCCCAGATATCCCGCGGCTTTAAAACCCTGGCAATGGAACTTAAAATCCCGGTGATAGCGCTCTCCCAGCTCAACCGCGAGGTGGAAAAGCGGGAAAGATCAGGGGACAAAAATTCGCCGCCGCGCTTATCAGACCTCAGGGAATCGGGCGCCATAGAGCAGGACGCGGACATAGTGATTTTCATACACAGGGAAGAAAAGGGATTAATGGCCACAACGGAAACATTTGACACCGGGGAAACAACGACAAGGCAGATAGCAAAGTGCAAACTCATAATAGCGAAAAACAGGAACGGACCCGTGGATGAGCAGGGAGTGTGGTTCATACCCGAGCTGACGCTATTTCAGGAGAGGACGGAGCAGGAGTAGAACTTAAGGCTTTTTACCTTCATTGGCTGCGTTCGAAATTTGAAAATCGAGATTTGATCAATGTTTATTGCTGCGGGCTTGTCACTTGCTCCGCTCGTGACATACGCCCTTGCAATATTATAATAAGACAAAGCAATACAAACTTGTAGAGCAGAAATCAGCCGGACAAAATATTTGATAATAATGCCGCGCTGTAAGTACCATCTGGTTGGCAGACAAACCGAAAACCCCAAAGCGGCAATCATGGCTTCACCTAAAACCAACCGTGGGTCGGGAAAATGATTTGTATTTGTTGACATTATTTTTCGATTGCTTATACTGGATATGCTAAAAAAACATACAACAGGGAGAAACATGAAAAAATTAAATTCGATTCTTGTTTTATCAGCCGTAGTTTTATCTTTAGCCTTGTCATGCAAAAAAGCGGCTCCGGCCGCGCCCCAGACTGAACCTACCGCCGTTGTTTCCACATGGACAACCACGGCAACGGCCACATCCACGCACACTGCTGCCGCTTTCACTCACACTGCTACAGCCACAGCCATACTGGTGGATACTTCCACCGCAACCGCCACATATACCCGGACCCAAACGTTTACGGAAATTCAAACCGCTACGGAAACGGCCACAAACACCCGGACCCGGACCAGTACCGAAATTGACACAGCCTCGGCAACCCCTACGCTGACCGATATTGTGACCGGTACCGAGACCCCTTCATCCACGGAAACCTGCACGATCACGCAGACGCCGACATTAACCCCTGAACCGCCGGCTTCGTCGTGTTCATTCGGCGTGACCGGCCCCGGAAGTTATTACGGCGGAGTGACCGGGGATGTGATAAGGTTCAGCAGGTTCAGCACAAGCACACAGATTACACTCTTCCAAATAGCTTATTATATAAGCGTAGACGCGCCGTGGACCAACGGAACCCATGAGGCTGCTGTTTATTCAAACAGTTCGTCGAATAAACCCCAGGACAGGCTGGCTATTTCAGGGCCAATGGTTTTTGCCGTGATGAGCGGGCCGGGATGGAATGTCGTGGATATACCTCCCACAACACTACCGCCGGGCACTTATTGGCTCGGGGTACATACGGATGTCGCGACCATTGCATATAATATAAACAGCAATTACCCGGAAACCCTCGGCGGCTGGTACGGCGGGTCATTCACCGACCCTTACAGCAACGGGCCCACAAGCGGTTCGGATGGATATTCAATACGCGGTATATGCGAGTAACAGGATAAAAACTGCGGTAATCAAGGGGCGGCCACAAAAGGCCGCCCCTTTTTTTTTGCAGGTTGGGTACAGGGACGGCAGTAGATAGAGCGAGATGGGGAACAATAGACGGACCTATCAACGGCTGAAATCATTTTAGCATTAGATATTGTAGAGAGGGGGCCATGTACCACTCGCAGTAACTCGGGTACATGACGTGCTTGCCCCCTCTAAACAGGGAT